>CAIQYP010000541.1 GCA_903876045.1 uncultured beta proteobacterium
AGGAGTAAAAGTTATAGTCCACCATATTCAGTGGTGTTTATGAAGGGGAACGCACAGTTCTCAGACCAACCCATGAGCACATTGCATACATGGAGTCAAGATCGACGACAAAATGCTCTTACAACAGCAAGTTGCCTATTAAGTTCAATTGAAGTAGTAGTTACAGTGTTGGCAGCTTCGTCAGCGACTTTTTGAATAGTCCCCAACAGCTCGTTGTCTTCCACCATATCCGGGTGGCTCCGAACGTGCTTTGAAATCGCATCCGCCAAAGTGTCCGCGTTTTTGTAGTCCCAATGAGACATAAATTCGCTCTAAAACTATTCAGCCGTGATTTCGCCCCCGCCAGTGACGCTATCCCACAGCGCCCACACTTCGTCATCGCTATGTTCAGCCGCTGCCGGGGTAGGGATTTCACGAACGACCCTGCGCCGCTCCAGAAGTGCCGCTGCTTCTTGCGCGGAAAGTTTGGTGCGCGCCGCTTCCTTGTCGGCTAGATCCGGGTGACGATATGAAAACAACATAAGGCAAAAGTCTAGCGATTCAAAGTTTCGTTAGCTATAGCCGTTTGGGTGCTTTACGAAGCCTTTACATTTGAATCGGCCACTGGCCGCCAAAGCGGAACTAGGTTCAGGTAAGACCTATAAATCGGTTACGCCGCATGGGGAATTTGAGGCAAAAGGAAAGCGTGCTTGCGATTTGACCCCGCAGCACATGCTTAGCCTTAGGGCCCTTGCACGGTAACAACAAGTGTAGTTGCCGCGTAAACCGGAAAGTCAGCGGGCGGCGTTGGTGGGTTTACCTGACTGTTCATCCTTTGCCGCTTGCAACGCCTCGAACGTGCCCCAAACCGAATCAGTGTTCTTTTCCTGCACGACAGAGTCATGAAAATCAGGCCCCTTGGGTGCCATGCTCAACTTAACAGGCACCGCCTTGGTTGTTGGGTGCTTCCACACGCGTTTAATGGGGTTTAGTGAATTTGGCATGGGTATTACTTTAGCCATCACACAAGTGGTTTGTTTGATCTGGCGCAACCGACACTAGCCGCAAGGCCGGATAGTCACCGCCCTGTACGCGTAGCCCATTCCGGCGGCTTGTAAAAGCTATTCATCTTGTCAGGGTCTCGGGGCAATGCCTCACCTGGAGAGTGAACCCGTGGCGTATATGCTTTGCCGCCTAAGCCAACCCGCCGCTTTTCAGTCAGGGGAATCTTGCTGAACGCGAGTGGTCTGCTTGCAAATTTCATGGGCATGTTTGCTTTCTAACTTTCGCCGGGAGATTGCCCATACGACGCTGAGCAAGCTCACTACGTGCACGTGCGACGTTGCACTTAAGTGCGGCACTTACTCATTGGCACTGTGTTGTTGGCCTATCTCCAGCGCGAGAACAGCCACCCGGTCAAGCCAACACCAATGGCCCATAGCAGCCACGTCTGCGATATGGCATACGGATAGACCATCAAGACAACGCCGCCCCAGGTCATCGCCTGATCCTCAGTCTTTCGACCACGGCGAAATGCAGCCCAGCCGAATACGCCAAACATCAGAGCACCTGCGATGTAGGCCATGCTCGGCAACTCCAGGCCCATGGCGCTCAATTCACCTCCGGCATCCATATCATTCCTCCTTGTGCTTCTTGCTTTAATACTCCGAAGCTCCAGGCACTGGTGGCTTCACGGCGTGGAATCCTGTGCCTTAGTTTGCAAAGCCCAACTGAAGGCGTAAATGAAAAAGCCTGCTATCGTTTAGGTAGCAGGCTTTTGTATCTGGCGCCTTCATAAATGGTGCCGCTTGACGGAATCGAACTGTCGACCTTCTCCTTACGAAGGAGCTGCTCTACCAACTGAGCTAAAGCGGCACTAAGGCGCGAATTATACCGGCGTGAAATAGCTGGTTGCGCGCGCCACTTCGTTCTTGGAACCCAGAATAACGCTGACGCGTTGGTGCAACTGCGTGGGCTCGACATCCAGAATGCGCTGCGTACCCGTGCTGGCGGCACCACCGGCCTGCTCCACTAGCCAGCCCATGGGGTTGGCTTCATACATCAGGCGCAATTTGCCGGCCTTTTCGGGTTCGCGCTTGTCCCAAGGATATAGGAACACACCACCACGGGTCAGGATGCGGTGTACATCGGCCACCATGCTGGCAATCCAGCGCATGTTGAAATCTTTGCCACGAGGCCCGGTTTTTCCCATCAGGCATTCGTCGATATAGCGCTTCACCGGTTCGTCCCAGTGGCGCATGTTGCTCATGTTGATGGCAAATTCTTTGGTGTCTTCCGGAATGGTCAGGTTGCGCTGGGTCAGCACAAATGAGCCTTGCTCGCGGTCCAGGGTGAACATGGCTACGCCATCGCCCACCGTCAGCACCAGGGTCGTTTGCGGGCCGTAAATGCAATAGCCTGCCGCGACCTGCTTGGCGCCAGCTTGCAGAAAGTCCTGTTCCGAAACGCCAGCGCCTTCAGGCTTTTTCAACACGCTGAAGATGGTGCCAATGCTGACATTGACGTCGATGTTGCTGGAGCCATCCAGGGGATCAAACAACAGCAGGTATTCGCCTTGCGGGTAGCGGTTGGGCACCACGTGGATGCCTTCCATTTCTTCGCTGGCCATCGCAGCGAGATGGCCGCCCCATTCGTTTGCTTCGATCAGCACATCGTTGGCGATGATGTCCAGCTTTTTCTGGATTTCACCCTGGATGTTTTCGCTTTCTGCCTCTGACACGCCGAGCACGCCGCCCAGGGCGCCCTTGTTGACGGCCAGGCTGATGCTCTTGCAGGCGCGCGCCACCACTTCCAGCAGCAGGCGCAGCTGCGCAGGGATGGAACCGTCGATGCGTTGTTCCTCAACCAAATAGCGGGTGAGTGAAATTTTGGGTGCCATTAAGGTTCCTGAAGTGATTAGGGGTTCAGTTGGGGGTTCAATCAGCAAGGGCGCGCGCCACGACTTCGCGCACGTCGTTGCTCAAATCGGTCTTGGCAGCCACCCGCTTGAGTGCCTCATAGGCGGCGCTGCGGTAGGGCTCTGCCAAGCGCTTCCAGCGGTCCATGGCGCGTGCCAGCCGGGCGGCCACCTGGGGGTTGGTGGCGTCGAGTTCGATGACGCGTTCGCTCCAGAACACATAGCCAGCCGCGTCCGCACGGTGGAAACCGCCCGGGTTTGCGCTGCAGTAACTGAAGATCACACTGCGTGCCCGGTTCGGGTTGCGCAGGTTGAAGTCGGGGTGGGCCATCAACTGGCGCACGGCGGGCAGCACATTGCCACCACGATCCGGGGCACCTGCCTGCAATGCAAACCATTTGTCCAGCACTAGGGCCTCGTCTTTGAACATGGCGTGGAAACGCGTCAGCGCGCCAGTTGCATGTGCGTGGCCGCTGCTGACCAGGGCCTGCAAGGCGTTGAAGCGGTCGGTCATATTGCCGGCGTCCTTGAAGCGCTGTAGTGTCTTGCCGGGCCAGACCACGTCGCCCGACTGCACGGCTGCCAGGCATAGAAAGTTGAGCGCCATGCCGGCCAGGGCGCGACGACCGCTGGAGACCGGATCGGGGCTGTAGGCACCGTTGTCCTGGTGCATGTTGAAAGCCCAGTCCCAATCGGATTGCAGGGTGGTGGCCAGTTGCAGGCGCATGCTTTCTCGCACCGCGTGAATGTGCTGTGGATCTACCTGGGCGAGCTGCTCGGCGATATAGGTCTCCGAAGGCAGCGTGAGCACCAACTCTTTGAACGCGGCATCGAGCGTGGGGTGGCGCAGCACGGCGCGCATCGCGTCCAAATAGGCCGAGTTCAGCACTGCGTCCGTGTTGCCAGATGCAATGGCAGCAATGGCACTGCGCAGGGCCAGGCGTTGGCCGGCCTCCCAACGGTTGAAAGGATCGGGGTCGTTTGCCAGCAGGGTCAGCAGTTGGGTGTCACTGTATTCAAAGTCCAGCAGCACGGGCGCCGAGAAGCCGCGCAGGATGGATGGCACGGGCTCTTCGCTGACGTTCGCAAATGTGAGCGATTCGGCCTGCTCAGTCATCACAAACAGGTGGCTGCCTTCGATTGCCGAGGCACCGCTTGCGATGTGCAGGGGCAGGGCGTTACCGCTGCTCGCACCCACCAACCCCAGGCTGATCGGGATAACGAAGGCGTGCTTGTCGGCCTGGCCTGCCGTGGGCGCGCAGCTTTGGCTGAAGTGCAGGGTGTAGGTCTGCGCCAGTGCGTCGTATTCGCCGCGTGCCGCCACACGTGGCGTGCCGGCTTGGCTATACCAGCGCTTGAATTGGGGCAGCAGCTTAGCCAGATGGGATTCAGGATTTGCGTCAGCAATCGACAGGGCAAAATCGTCACAGGTCACGGCCTGGCCGTCAAAGCGCTCGAAGTACAGCTTCATGCCGCGCTCGAAGCCCTTGCGTCCGGTCAGTGTCTGCATCATGCGCACCACTTCCGCACCTTTTTCGTAAATGGTGACGGTGTAGAAGTTGTTGATTTCGAT
>CAIQYP010000542.1 GCA_903876045.1 uncultured beta proteobacterium
CGCCACCGTCAGCTACTACACCAAAGGATCCCTGGTAGCCCTGTGCCTGGACCTGACGCTGCGTAGTGAAGGCCACACCACGCTGGACGCGGTCATGCGGGCCCTGTGGAGCCGCTGCGACGCTGGTCCGATGACTGAACAGGATTTGCTGGCCGTACTGGCTGACTTGGGCAGACGTTCGTTTGCCAAAGAACTGGCGCGCTGGGTGCACAGCACACAGGAACTGCCCGTGGCTGCGCTACTGGAGCACCAAGGCGTCAAAGTACATCGGGAACCAGACCAGGTTGCACAACAACTGGGCCTTCGCATCAAGGAATCCAACGGGCTCAGCATCCACCAGGTGCTGCACGGCGGTGTGGCCGAAGCCGCCGGCTTTGCCAGCGGTGATGAGTGGCTGGCAGTTCAGGCAGTTGGTGCAAAAGCTACCGGTCCCTGGCGCATGCAGACTCTGGACGACCTGACGCTGTATTGCGGCAACGCCAAGAAGATCGTTGCAACGGTCGCGCGCGACAAGCGATTGCTGACGCTTACGCTGACCATGCCCAAGCCCAGCAACGCGCTGCGTCTGTCTATCGGCGATGCCGCCATTGCTGGCCGCTGGTTAGATGGCGCTGCGGCGTCATAAGTTTTCTTCATTTCTGAGGTACCCACCGCCATGATCTACGAATGCATTACCACCCGCATTGAAGGCGAAAAAGTCGCCATCATCACTCTGAACCGTCCCAAGCAACTCAATGCCTTAAACGACCAGCTTATGGACGAACTCGGGCATGCGCTAAAGAGTTTCGATGCCGACAGCGCCATCGGCTGCATGGTCATTACTGGCAGCGAGAAGGCCTTTGCCGCTGGAGCCGACATCGCCGCCATGGCTAAGTTCACTTTTTCAGAGGTTTACCGCAACGACTTCATCACCCGTAACTGGGAAACCATGAAAAGCGTACGCAAGCCGGTGATTGCGGCGGTAAGCGGCTTTGCACTGGGTGGCGGTTGCGAGTTGGCCATGATGTGCGACTTCATCATTGCCTCTGACACCGCCAAATTTGGCCAGCCGGAAATCAAAATCGGCATCATTCCCGGCGCTGGTGGCACACAACGTTTGCCGCGCGCTGTCGGCAAAGCCAAAGCCATGGACTTGGCCCTTACTGGCCGCATGATGGATGCCGTGGAAGCCGAGCGCGCCGGGCTCGTAAGCCGCGTCGTGCCGGTGGACAAACTGATGGAAGAGGTGCTGGCTGCCGCACTGGTAATTTGTAGCTTTTCGCAACTGGCCACCATGGCCGCCAAAGAATCCGTCAACCGCGCCTTTGAAGGTGGCCTATCAGACGGCATCATGTTCGAGCGCCGCTTGTTCCACTCGCTCTTCGCTACAGACGACCAGAAGGAAGGCATGGACGCCTTCGTAAACAAGCGCAAGGCCGAATTTCGCAACTCCTGAAAAAACCGCCATTTGACTTGTTATACTTGCGGCCTTCGGTGATATAGCTCAGTTGGTTAGAGCGCAGCATTCATAATGCTGATGTCGGTGGTTCAAATCCACCTATCACCACCAAACAACAGAAACCCGCACGCCCTCCAGCGTAGCGGGTTTTTTGTTTTCTTTCCCTGGGAAAAAGCCGATAGCAGCGCACAACTAGTCTGTGTAGTATTTACATAAGAAAAAGAATATTGCACGGACGCCCCCGAGGCTTGATCCGTCCTCCGCTTGCCTTCATGTGCAGCGGAAAAACCGAAGACCCACTCCAAAAATAAAAGTGCAGGGATATGCGGCCGTACTTTGCCTGCCCCGGCAGGCGGCGATTGCTGGCCTCTTGCCGGTTAACCGCACGATCTATGGTTCTCACGAAAAGCAAAAAAAACTGAGGAGAATTTCTAATGAAAGCGATGCGCATCCACCAATATGGCTCCACCAATAGTTTGACGCTGGTTGATATAGGCAAACTTCAGCCATCGCAATGCCATAGTTTCCCGCTGAGCGATGCGGCCAGTGTCCACGGGCGTGGGGAAGCCGCAGGCCTTAGAGGCAGAACTGCGCTGCATATCGGCCCAGCTTGAACCGCCGCAAATGATTTATGTTACGCAGAGGCATGCGCAAACGGCAATGCCAGGGCAACTGCAGCCCCTGATGGTGCCCGTCGAGACTGACGAAAACGGCGAGCCGTTTGATGTTTGGGTTGTCAAACGTTCGTTTGCATTGTTGGCACCGGTTTGCAAGATGGGCTTGGTGGTGGTGGCGGTGTTTCTGTGCATTGCCGACCCAGCTTATTACTTGTTGAATCTATGGAGCACGGTTGTGCCTCTTGGCTCACTGGTGGCATGGCATGCGGTGATCGCCGTGCTTTTTGTCGCCTGCATGCTGGCCAGCCGTCGGGCACTGACGCATGTCGCGCGTCTGCGCACATTGCTGGTCTTTTTTGGAACGTCAGCCTTGTTGTTCGTCTGGTTCGGAGTGACATCGTGGCTTGCCACGGGAGATCTTTCCATGATTGCCATTGCGCAGTTGCTGATGGCAGCGGTCTTTACCCTGCCGGGAGCATTCAGACGCTGGATCTATGGTGCGCAAGTTCTCGCAATGGGGCTCTTGCTGGCCTGGTTGGACTCCAGCGGAAAGTTCTGGGGACAGATGCACTTTGTCAATCTGCTGGTAATTGCCGGAGTGGCATATGTGATTGACGGCCACATGCTGAGTAACGCGAAGGCCTTGTTTTCACAGCAATGCCAAGTCGCCCATGAGCGTAAGCGCGCGGATACTGTTCTGTACAACGCACTCCCGTTGTCCATTGCCGACGAACTTAAAACCCATCACTACGTCAAAGCCCAAAGCTATCCGGCCATGACCATTCTGTTTGCAGACATAGTGGGTTTCACCAAGTTCTCTGCGACGCGCTCACCCGATGAAGTGCTTTCAATCTTGAGTGAGCTGTTCTCGGAAATGGACACACTAACCGACACACACCAGGTAGAAAAGATCAAAACAATTGGAGACGCCTACATGGCGGTAAGCAAGGACAACCCGGAGGCGATAGCCCAACTTGCGCTGTCCATGCACAGCATGATTGCGCAGTACAACGACGCACGGGGCTTCCAGTTTTCCCTGCGCATTGGCATGCACTGCGGACCGACCATCGCCGGGGTGATTGGACAAAAAGGGTTCCTCTACGATGTGTGGAGTGATGCCGTCAATCTGGCTAGTCGCATGGAATCCACCGGGGTGGCTGGCCGCATTCAAACCAGCCAATCCATATTTCAGCGCCTGCACCCAAAATTTAACTTTGAAGAGCGCGGTCTGGTGGACGTCAAGGGCAAAGGCCTGATTCGCACCTATTTTCTGCTAGGTGAACAAGCGCTTATGCCCGGCTTGGAAGGCACGTGATAGCATTACGCCTCCCTCTCAACAGCCTCTGGATACACACCATGAACCGCTGCAATGCATGTTTCTCTCAGCCGCCCAAGCGACGGCAACTTCTGCTTGGACTGCTGACTGCATCCCTGCTTGGCTTGGGCACCCAAGTTGGCGCCCAAGTCAATGTCCGACCGTTTCCACCGAATGCCGAACGCGGTGCGATGGTCGTCACCTACCCGCCGATTATCCAGTTGAATGGCAAGCCTGATCGCCTCTCGCCAGGGGCTCGCATCCGTGGGATGAACAACCTTCTGCAAATGTCTGGCAGCTTGATCGGACAAAACCTGCTGGTTAATTTTGTGCGCAACCCGTTGGGCGAGGTGCATGAAGTCTGGATATTGACCGAGACCGAGGCCGCACTCAAGCTGCCCTCGCAACCGTAAGGCAACGCACTGCCGCCCAGGCATGTGCCTTTAACAGCGCGCACTCGCGTGCAACACCTTTCAGGGCAACTGCCGCTGATGTTGTGCCCACTATCTCATTTGA
>CAIQYP010000543.1 GCA_903876045.1 uncultured beta proteobacterium
GGGGCAGAGAGCCACACGCAGTGGGCGAACGTGGGGGCCTTAAGACGCCAGCGCGTCCAGCAATTCAGTCTCGATTTCGATCTGTGCACGGTTGTGCTGCAACTGCGGGCCGTGGATCAAAAAGGTATCTTCCACACGTTCGCCCAGCGTCACGATCTTGGCCAGTTGTACCTCGATCTGGTGCCGTGCCAGCACGCGGGCGATGGAATAGAGCAAGCCCTGGCGGTCGCTGGCCGAAATGGTCAGTAGCCAGAGTTGGGCCTTTTCGTCCGGGCGAAGGGTTACGCGCGGGGCGATCGGGAAACTCTTGACGCGCCGGGAGACACGGCCGCGACTGGGGTTGGGCAGTGGCGTTTCTTTGGCAATGGCGTTGGCCAAACCGGTCTCCAGCATCGAAGTCAATTCACGGAAGTGCTCGTCAATGCCACCGGCCATGATCACTTGAAACGTGTCGAGCGCATAGTTGGTTTTGCTGGTGTGCACCCGCGCATCCAGAATGCTGAAACCACCCTGGTCAAAATAGCCGCAGATGCGCGCAAACAAATCGGTCTGATCATGGGTGTAGACCATCACCTGCAGGCCCTCGCCAATGGGTGAGCGGCGTGCTCGCACGAGGGGCGTCTTGGTGTCCACGTAGCGCGAAATCTGCTTGGCGTGCCAGGCAATGTCGCTGGCCTCGTGGCGCATAAAGTAGCCGACGTCCAGCGTGTCCCACAGCGGCTTATGCGCCTCAAATGGCATTGCATAAAGGGCCACCATCACCAGGGCCTCGCGCTTGCGGGCTTCCACTTCGGCGTCAGGGTCAGGTGCCCGGCCACCCAGGGCGCGCGTGGTGTATTTGTACAGGTCTTCCAGCAGCTTGCCTTTCCAGGCATTCCAGACCTTGGGCGACGTGCCGCGAATATCGGCCACAGTCAGCAGATAAAGGGCGGTCAGGTTGCGCTCATTGCCCACGCGTTTGGCAAAGTCGCCAATCACCTTGGCATCGCTCAGGTCAGACTTTTGCGCGATGCGGCTCATGGTCAGGTGCTCGTGCACCAAAAATTCAATCAAATCGGTGTCTTCGGAATCAACACCATGGTCCTTGCAGAAGCGCCGGGCCTCGGCCATGCCGAGCACCGAGTGGTCGCCACCGCGCCCCTTGGCAATGTCATGAAAGAGCGCCGCCACATACAGCAGCCAGGGCTTGTCCCAGCCGGATGCCAATTGCGAGCAGAACGGGTATTCGTGCGCGTGCTCCACGATGAAGAAGCGCCGCACATTGCGCAGCACCATCAGGATGTGCTGGTCCACCGTGTAGACGTGAAACAGGTCGTGCTGCATTTGGCCGACAATGCGGCGGAACACCCACAAATAGCGCCCCAAGACCGAGGTCTGGTTCATCAGCCGAATGGCGTGCGTGATGCCGTCATGCTGCATCAATATTTGCATGAAGGTGGCGCGGTTAACCGGGTCCTTGCGAAACTTGGCATCCATCAGGTCGCGGGCGTTGTACAGAGCACGCAGCGTCCTCGCCGACAAACCTTTAACGCCCACCGTTTTTTGGTACACCAAAAAGGTCTCCAAAATGGCGTGTGGATAGCGCTCGTAAAGGTCGTCGCTTACGACATCCAGGGTGCCGGCTTTTTCGTTGAATCGCTCGTTGATCGGGTGCAGCGTGTGCGTGGAAGGATTGAGCCGCTCCTCGATATTCATCAGCAGAATCTGGCTGAGTTGGGTGACCGCCTTGGCTGCCCAGTAGTAACGCTTCATCAGCATCTCGCTGGCGCGCACCATGCCTTTGCCGTCGGCATCAGCGCTGCTGTTGCTGTAGCCAAAGGCTTCGGCCACGGCCGTTTGCAAGTCAAAAATCAACCGATCTTCGCGGCGTTTTGCCAGCAAGTGCAGTCGCGCACGAATTTGCAACAGCAGCGCTTCGTTGCGCTGAATCTGCCGCACTTCAAAGGCGGTAGCCAAACCGTTTTGCGCCAGGGCTTTCCAGTTGTCACCCAGTTTGGCCGCCTTGGACACCCAGAGAATAATCTGCAAATCGCGCAGACCACCGGGTGATTCTTTGCAGTTGGGCTCCAACGAGTAAGGGGTGTCTTCAAATTTGGTGTGGCGCTGCCGCAGTTCCAAGGTCTTAGCGACAAAGAACGCTTTCGGGTCCATGCCGGCAAAAAAGGCCTTCTGGAATGCCAGTGCCAATTGGGCGTTTCCAGTGATCAGGCGGCTTTCCAGCAGCGCGGTCTGTATCGTGACATCACGCTCCGCTTCGACCAGGCATTCGCTCACGCTGCGCACACTGGAACCGATTTCCAGCCCTAGGTCCCAGCAGTTGCTGATGAAGGCCTCAATGCGGCCCTTCAAATCAGCATCGTGCTCCGGTGAAGTTCCGTCCGGCAAAAGCACCAGCACATCCACATCCGAAGATGGAAACAGTTCGGCACGGCCAAATCCCCCCACCGCCAGCAGCGCGTAGGGGGCCGGCATGCCAGCCAGTTCCCATAACTGCACCAACATGCTGTCCAC
>CAIQYP010000544.1 GCA_903876045.1 uncultured beta proteobacterium
CTTCCAGCGTGTGGTCGCTGGTCATCTCGATACCAAAGCGCATGCGCA
Source organism: uncultured beta proteobacterium (assembly GCA_903876045.1). Classification (GTDB taxonomy): domain Bacteria; phylum Pseudomonadota; class Gammaproteobacteria; order Burkholderiales; family Burkholderiaceae_C; genus Allorhodoferax. The sequence continues at coordinate 49 of CAIQYP010000544.1, forward strand.
GCACCTTGGCTTCGCGAGGAGTCAGGCTGTCGAGAATGTCTTTGACCACATCGCGCAGGCCAGCCTGCATAGCGGCTTCCATCGGGGCGGTGTTGGCACCGTCTTCGATGAAGTCACCGAGGTGGCTGTCGTCATCATCACCGATCGGCGTTTCCATAGAGATCGGCTCTTTGGCGATCTTCATGATCTTGCGGATCTTGTCTTCCGGAATCTCCATCTTTTCGGCGAGCACCGAGGCATCGGGCTCAAAGCCGAACTCCTGCAGGTGCTGACGGCTGATGCGATTCATCTTGTTGATGGTTTCGATCATGTGCACCGGAATCCGGATGGTGCGCGCCTGGTCTGCGATGGAGCGGGTAATGGCCTGGCGAATCCACCAGGTGGCGTAGGTGGAGAATTTGTAGCCACGGCGGTATTCAAACTTGTCCACGGCCTTCATCAAACCGATGTTGCCTTCCTGGATCAGATCCAGGAATTGCAGGCCACGGTTGGTGTATTTCTTGGCAATCGAGATCACCAGGCGCAAGTTGGCCTCGATCATCTCTTTCTTGGCAGCGCGGCTGGACGACTCGCCCGAGTTCATGCGCTTGTTGATGTCCTTGAGCTGAGCCAGGGGCACCACCACGCGGGACTGCAGATCAGTCAGCTTTTGCTGCAAATCCTGCACCGGCGGAATGTTGCGGCCCATGACGGCAGACCAGGGCTTGCCGGCAGCGGCTTGCTTCTCGATCCACTTCAGGTTCAACAGGTTGCTGGCAATGGGCTGGTTGTTTTTGTCGCGGCCGCTGAATTCAGCAATGAAGAGTTCCTGCGAGTAGCCGCACTTGTCGACGATGATGCGGCGCAGTTCGCGTTCCATCTTGCGCACGTCATCGACCTGGCCACGCACCATGTCGCACAACTTTTCAATTGCTTTGGCGGTAAAGCGGATGGTCATCAGCTCTTCGCTCAGCGCATTCTGCGTCTTGGTGTAGGCGGGTGTGCCGTAGCCTTCTTTGTCATAAATCTTGTGGATCTTTTCGAACAACTCGCGCAGCTTGTCGAAACGTTCCAGCGCCTGCTTCTTGAGCTCTTCAAGCTTTTTGGTCAGTGCCTTGGAGCCGCCCTTGCCGTCGTCATCGTCGTTCTCGTCGAACTCGTCGAAGTCTTCTTCGGCCACATAGTCGTCGGCCTCGTTGGGGTTGGAAAAACCGTCGACGATGGTGGTGATGACTACCTTGCCTTCGCGGATTTCTTCGCCCAGGCGCAAAATTTCGGCAATGGTGGCTGGAGACTTGCTGATCGCCTCCATCATGGCCATCAGGCCGCCTTCAATGCGCTTGGCGATTTCAATTTCGCCTTCGCGGGTCAGCAACTCGACCGTGCCCATTTCGCGCATATACATGCGCACCGGGTCGGTGGTGCGGCCAAACTCGCTGTCCACGGTGGATAGCGCTGCTTCGGCTTCTTCTTCGGCTTCTTCGACCGTGGCGGCGGTGGAAACATTGTTGTTGAGCAACAAGGTTTCCGCATCCGGCGTTTGCTCGTAGACGGCCACGCCCATGTCGTTCAACATGGAGATCACCACTTCGAGCGTTTCGGCATCGACCAACTTGTCCGGCAGGTGATCGGATATTTCGCCGTGGGTCAGGTAGCCGCGGGTCTTGCCCAGCGTGATCAAAGCCTTCAGGCGCGCGCGGCGCTTGGCCATGTCTTCTTCTGACAACACGGTCTCGTCCAGACCGAATTCCTTCATCAAGGCGCGTTCTTTGGCCTTGCTGATCTTCATGCGCAGAGGCTTGACCTTTTCACCCGTGGCTGTCGTGGTGGTCGCAACTTCAGGTTCACCGACCAGGTCCGCTTCAATGTCAGACATGTCCATGTCTTCGCTATCACCAGCCGGTTTAGCAGCGATAGCAACTTTGGGCTTGCGACCGCGCTTGGCGCCTGTTGCGGGAGCACTGGACTCAGCGGCTGCTGCTTTGGGCGGACGGCCCGGTTTCTTCTTCATCAGGAGTTCGTCAGCGGCGGCTTTGAGAGCGGCTTTGGATGTGGACACAGGTTTGGCTTTCTTGTCGGTCGTGGTCGGCGCTTTGCTAGCGGACTTGGCGGCGTTAGGTGCTGGCTTGGCTGATTTTTGAACGGGCATGCGAAAACCTCAGAACATGAAAACAATTCGGGCAGACAGGTCAAACGCCAGCCGGGTCGCATTACGCGCCTCAGGTGGCAGGGTCGGGAAGCAATATCCCACGGCAAGATGTGAGGGCGATCATTTGGAATGCAATCCTTGCGGTAAGGTGGCCTGTTGTGAACATCGTCATCAGTTGGCCTGGCCCGGAGGTGTTGCTGTCGCTCTTGCCGAATCAACCGGTGATTATAGCTTCGGTTTGTGCTTTTTCCAGTTGAAGTCGACGAGTTTGCAATTCCCGGTAGCGTTGCAGTGCCTGTGGATTGGCTTTGGAGGCTTCGATGGCCTCGGTTTCTTGCTGCTTCAAGCGGTCAATCAGCATGCGGTTGAGCAGGTCGCGCAACTCGGGCGCAGACTCGCTTACTGGCTCGACCGGAATAGTCGGGCCGGACATCAGGCGCAATGCCAGTTCTTCAGCCTCATGGCCCCTCAGCGCTTCTCGCAGTGCCTCCCATGGCAATGCGCCGTGTTCATGCATTTGTCCTTCCAGCCATGACAGTAGCGGGCCGTAGGGTTCGGGCAGTTCACACAGCAGGGCATGGTCTTCATTGGTGAGCAAGTCCCACAGCGCGGATTGACCGAGCAGGATGCGGGTCGCATGATCGGCACGGCTAGCGGGTTGAGATCGGCTGCCAGGGCGGCTACTGCTGCGTCCCTGTGCATAGCCACCACCCGGGCTACTTCCCCAAGTGCCGGACTCACCCTTGGTGAAGTTGCCTTGCCCTTTCTTCCAGGTATTTTCGCGCGGTGCCTTGGCTGCCACCGGATTCCACAGTGCGGAGAGTTCACGCCCGGTGAGTTGCACCAGGTCGGCGATTTCGCCGAGTAGTTGCATCTTCAGCGCGCCCTCGGGCATGGCGGACCAGAGCGGCTTGGCGTTGCTCGATAAATGGGCGCGGCCTTCGGCGCTGTTCAGGTCCAGCCCTTCGCGTGCTGACTCAATCAGGAAGCGGCTCAACGGCGTGGCCTCCGACACATAACGGGCAAAGGCCTCGCGGCCATTGGCGCGAATGAAACTGTCGGGGTCGTGCTCAGCCGGCAGGAACAGGAACTTGATGCTGCGCACGTCCGTCGCATAGGGCAGGGCACCATCGAGTGCCTTGCGCGCCGCGCGGCGTCCGGCGGCATCGCCATCAAAGCTGAACACCACGGAATCCGTGAAGCGAAACAGTTTTTGCACATGGTCAGCCGTGCAGGCCGTACCCAGCGTGGCCACTGCATTCGGGAAGCCGAGTTGCGCTAGAGCCACCACATCCATATAGCCTTCGGTGACCAGCACATAGCCCTGCTCGCGCAAGGCAGAGCGGGCTTCAAACAAGCCGTAAAGCTCACGCCCCTTGCTGAAGACCGGCGTTTCTGGCGAATTCAAATATTTGGGCTTGTCGTCGCCCAGCACGCGCCCGCCAAAACCGATGCATTCGCCTTTGATGTTGCGGATCGGGAACATGACGCGGTCACGGAAGCGGTCGTAGCGCTTTTCTTCAGCGCCGTCTTCTTCGGCCAGACGTCCGCCGGGCCGCCCCAAGGACGGCTGCACCCCCTCGGGGGGCCTGGCAGAGCCAGGGCTGGGGGCCAGGTTACTGATAACCAGGCCGCTTTCAACCAGGAGCGGGTCGTCGTAATGCGGGAATATGCTGGCCAGACTGCGCCAACCCTCCGGCGCATAGCCCAGGCCGAATTGCTTGGCCACCTCACCAGAGAGGCCACGACCTTTGAAATACGCGATGGCGCGTGGCGAGTCCTTGAGCGCCTTGCGGTAGGCGTCGCCGGCCTGCTCCAGCACGCTGGTGAGCGTGTGTTGCTTTTCGCGTTGCTCCTGGGCGCGGGCACGGTCTTGCGGTGTGCCTTCTTCCTCGGGCACCTGCATGCCGTATTGTTGGGCCAGGTCTTTCACCGCTTCGATAAAGGTCATGCCGGCGTGGTCCATCAAAAAGCTGATGGCGTTGCCGTTCTTGCCGCAGCCGAAGCAATGGTAGAACTGCTTGGTTGGGCTGACCGAGAACGAGGGCGACTTCTCACCGTGAAAGGGGCAAAGCCCCATGAAGTTGGCGCCGCCCTTTTTGAGCGGCACGTAGCGGCCCACGATCTCCACCACATCAGCGCGGGCGATCAGTTCCTGAATAAAGGTTTGTGGAATTGCCATGGCATAAGTATGCCCCCACGCTCGCCCACTGCGTGTGGCTCGCTGCCCCCCGAGGGGGCGTGTTTTGCCTTGGGGCGGCCCGGCGGCAAAACATGTCCCCCACGCTCGCCCACTGCGTGTGGCTCGCTGCCCCCGAGGGGGCGCGTTTTGCCTTGGGGCGGCCCGGCGGCGAAACATGTCCCCCACGCTCGCCCACTGCGTGTGGCTCGCTGCCCCCCGAGGGGGCGCGTTTTGCCTTGGGGCGGCCCGGCGGCAAAACCTGGCGGCTTAATCGCCCAGGACGATGCCCTCACGGCGCGGGTCGGCGCCGCCGAAATAACCTTGTGGGGTGCGCTGGATGGCTTGCAGGCCGCTGGGTAACGGTACTTCCATTACGGTGTGGCCTCGGTCACGCAGGTTGGCCATCGTGCTGGCGCTGAAGCGCTCCTGCTCCAGAAAAAGTGGTCCACCCAAGGTGCCAAAGTTGGGCAGGTTAATGGCCTGCTGCGGATTCAGCCCCCAGTTCAGCACACCCAGCAAAGTCTTGGCGGTGAAATGGATGATGAAGGCACCGCCCGGACTGCCGGCGCTCATGACCAAACGGTTGGTTGCTTTGTCGAAGACCAGCAGCGGAGACATGGAGGAGCGTGGTCGTTTGCCAGGCTCCACCCGGTTGGCCACCGGCTTTCCGTCGGAGCCTGTTGGCTCGAAGCTGAAGTCTGTCAATTGGTTGTTCAGCAAAAAGCCACCCGATAAACCCACGCCGCGGTTCACCATCAGCCTTGCACCCCAAGCGTCCTCAATCGTGGTGGTCATGGCCAGCGCATTGCCAAACGCATCCACGATCGAAATATGGGAGGTGCCGTGCTCAGTCTGCGCAGGCATGGGCGCATAAGCCACGCTGATTGGCCCGGGGGTGCCGGGGAGCACAGACTTCATGCGCGACCCGTTGACGACTATGGCGGCAGCGCGGGATGCAAGATAGTCAGGCGCCAGAAGGCTGGCCCAGTTTCCCGCGGGTGCGGTTACAAAAGCCGGGTCGCCTACGTACTGGGCCCGGTCGGCAAAGGCCAGACGTGAAGCCTCGGTATACAGGTGAAGCCATTGCGGACCGGGCAAGCCCAATTCCAGTGCTAGTCCGGCCTGGCCGCTTGCATTCAGAACGCCCAGAATCTGGCCTATTGCCAGCATGCCAGAGCTTGGCGGTGGCATGCCGCAAATGCGGTAGCTGCGCGACGGCAGGGTGACCGAATAGTCAAAACATAGCGGCTCACGCAGCACAGGTCGGTAAGTGGCGAGGTCGCTCTGGGCCAGGCTGCCGGGGTTGGTATGCGCACGCACTTTGTTGACCATGGCCTGTGCCACCGGTCCGGTCATGACTGCATCCGGCCCCTGATCAGCTATGGCTCGCAGCACGGCTGCTAGTTCGGGGTTACGCAGCACGTGTCCCTCAGGCCAGGGTTTGCCGTTTGAATCGAAAAAATAGGCCAGCGCAACCGGGTCGGTCTTGAGGGCCACTTCGGCGGCCAGTAGCGTGGCCATGCGCGGGCTAATGGCAAAACCCGACATGGCTAACCGGATGGCGGGTGCAAACAAATTTTTCCAGGGCAGCTTGCCGTGTTGTTGGTGTGCCAGGTGCAGCATGCGCAGAGCGCCAGGCACACCTACCGATCGGCCACCCACCACGGCCTGCGTAAACGGCATGGGCTTGCCGTCAGCGTCCAAAAAAAGTGTTGGTGTAGCGCCCGCTGGGGCAGTTTCGCGTCCATCAAAAGCCTCTGTCTTCTTGCCGTCAAAGTGCAGCAGGAAGGCGCCTCCGCCAATGCCGCTGGATTGCGGCTCCACCAGGGTCAGCACCATTTGCACGGCAATGGCTGCGTCCACGGCGCTGCCACCGGATTGCAAAATCTCCAGCCCGGCCTGGGCGGCAAGCGGGTTTGCGGCAGCCACCGCATAGGTGTGCGTGGCCCAACCCGGTTTTCCCAGTGTGGCGCTGGCCAGTTCCGGCTGCGCCAGCGTATCGGCACGTCCTTGCAGGGCGGCCAAAGCCAGCATACCCAGCACACCCAGCAACAAGGCGCGTAGAGCACCTTCGGGCCAACGTATGTTGCCCGTGTTTTGGTCGGAGCCGTGCCGGTGCCGCATGCTTAGGTTTTCTTCACCTTGGGCAGGCGACCCAGCAGATAAAACTCGGGGTTCGGAAGCATGCCGGTGACGCTGGCCATGCGGTTGGACAGACCAAAAAAGGCGGTAATGCCGGTGATGTCCCAAATGTCTTCGTCGTTAAAACCATGGGCCTGCAGGGCCGCAAAGTCGGCTTCTTCCACCGCTTGGCTGTTCAGGCAAACTTTCATGGCGAAGTCCAGCATGGCGCGTTGGCGCGGCGTGATGTCGGCCTTGCGGTAGTTCACGGCCACTTGGTCGGCAATGAGTGGTTTCTTTTCGTAAATGCGCAATAGCGCCCCATGCGCCACCACACAGTACAGGCACTCATTGGCCGCGCTGGTAGCGGTGACGATCATTTCCCGGTCGCCCTTGGTCAGGCTCGATTCTTCACGCAGCATCAGGGCGTCATGGTAGGCAAAAAAGGCCCGCCATTCCGCCGGGCGGCGTGCCAGGGCCAGAAAGACGTTGGGGATAAAGCCGGACTTTTCCTGCACTTCCAGAATTTTGGCTTGAATGTCGGCGGGCAGGGTGTTGAGGTCTGGCAGAGGAAAACGCATGGGAGTCTCCGTTTTGTAGGGCTAGTAATGCGGGGGTAGGTCATCACGCAGATTGCGTTGTGCGCCGCCACCTTCGGTGGCACTGGCCGCTTGGGCCCGCAGATCACGCAGTTCGGACACTAAAGCCTCTAGCGTGCGCTGCTGGCTGATGATAATCTGGTCGAGCTTGTCCACCAGATCTTCGGTGAAACTGGCTTTGATTTCCAGCGCTTCCAGGCGCATTTCGATTTCGTTTGGTGGGGTCATTCCGGCATTGGAACAGATGGCAGCACCCGCTTTACTGGATCAGGCTTACCAGTGTCTCAAATTCCTGGGCGCTTATGGGCCGGGCGAAAAGATAGCCCTGGCCGAAG
>CAIQYP010000545.1 GCA_903876045.1 uncultured beta proteobacterium
AGCGATTCCTGATGCTTGGCATGAGTTCGCAGGCAAAGCTTCTCATCGTTTGCCATTGCGAAAGGGATCACGGTGCGACGATTCGCATCATCTCTGCCCGCAAGGCAACCAAGCGTGAAAGCGCGTTCTATCGAGGTGGATCCATATGAAAGCAGAATACGACCTCTCTAAATTGAAGTCTCGCAAAAACCCGTACGCATCCAAACTTAAGAAGCCTGTAACCATGCGACTGTCAGAAGATGTGGTGGACTATTTCAAAGGAATGGCAGATGAAGCTGGCGTTCCCTATCAAAGCCTCATTAACTTGTACTTGCGCGACTGTCTTGCAAACAGCCGAAAAGTTCAAATTAATTGGCCTCAAACAATTTAGAAATTTTTCTTGTCACGATCGCGCGGCAGCGAAATGCCGCTGCGCGGCATATAAACATTAGGAAATCCCATGCAAACCAAAGCCGCTGTCGCCTGGAAGGCCGGTCAACCGCTGACCATTGAAACGGTTGACCTGCAAGGCCCGCGCCTGGGCGAGGTGCTGGTTGAAATCAAGGCCACTGGCATTTGCCATACCGATTACTACACGCTCTCGGGCGCTGATCCGGAAGGCATCTTCCCGGCCATTTTGGGACACGAAGGTGCGGGCGTTGTGGTGGATGTGGGGCCGGGCGTGACGACGCTAAAGAAGGGCGACCATGTGATTCCGCTCTATACGCCGGAATGCCGGAGCTGCAAGTTTTGCCTGTCACGCAAGACCAACTTGTGCCAGCTGATTCGCGGCACACAAGGCAAGGGCCTGATGCCGGATGCCACCAGCCGCTTCAGCCTGAATGGGGACCCGATTTTTCATTACATGGGCACCAGCACCTTCAGCAACTTCACCGTGGTGCCGGAGATTGCGCTGGCCAAGATCCGCTCGGATGCGCCCTTTGACAAGGTTTGCTACATCGGCTGCGGCGTCACCACCGGCATCGGCGCGGTGATCTTCACGGCCAAGGTGGAAGCCGGTGCCAACGCCGTAGTGTTCGGCCTGGGTGGCATTGGCCTCAACGTGATCCAGGGCCTGAAGATGGTGGGCGCTGACAAGATCATCGGCGTCGACTTGAACCCTGCGCGCGAAGCTATGGCACGGAGCTTTGGCATGACGCATTTTCTGAACCCGAAAGACATTGAAGCGGCGGGCGGCAACATCGTGGATGCGATCACGCAACTGACCGATGGCGGTGCCGATTACAGCTTTGAGTGCATTGGCAACACCAAGGTCATGCGCCAGGCGCTGGAGTGCACGCACAAAGGCTGGGGCCGCAGCATCATCATCGGCGTGGCCGAAGCCGGTGCCGAGATCAGCACTCGCCCGTTTCAGTTGGTCACCGGACGCAAGTGGGAAGGCTCAGCCTTCGGCGGTGCCAGGGGCCGCACCGATGTGCCCAAGATTGTGGACTGGTACATGGAAGGCAAGATCAACATCGACAGCCTGATCACCCACACCATGCCGCTGGAAGACATCAACAAAGGCTTCGACCTCATGAAGCGCGGCGAGTCGATCCGCGGCGTGGTGTTGTTCTAGAAAGTTTCCCATTCCTCATCGGCCGAACTAGCCGAGGCGACCACCTTGGCCGCGAGCCTAGGTGCAGGCCTCGCTACCGGCTTGGGCAGGGCGGCTGCGGCCTTTTTAGGCAAAGGTCTTGATGCAGCGGCAAGCGCCAGGCGTGGCATGGGTGCTTCGAGGCGACGCTCCGACCCCCTGAAAGGTAAAGACTTGCTTACCGGCGCGCGAATCTTCACCTTGGGCAAGGCTAAGGCGCGCTGACCAGCACCCAGTTTGAAAATGGCGACTGTCTGCACCAACTCGCCGGCCTGACTCTTCAAGCTGGAGGCGGCTGCCGCCATTTCTTCCACCAGCGCGGCGTTCTGCTGCGTCACCTGATCCATTTGTGTCACCGCTTCACCGACCTGGCTGACCCCGGCAGCCTGCTCGGAACTGGCAGCGCTGATTTCGCTCATCAAGTCAGTTACCCGTTTGATGGAATCCACCAGATTGGTCATGGTGACACCGGCCTGATCGACCAGGGTGGTGCCCTGCTCCACGCGCTCTACGCTGGCGCCGATAAGCGACTTGATTTCTTTGGCCGCCTCGGCTGAACGGCCGGCCAGCGAGCGCACTTCACTGGCCACCACGGCAAAGCCACGACCCTGTTCACCGGCACGGGCCGCTTCCACCGCAGCATTGAGGGCCAGGATATTGGTCTGAAAAGCAATACCGTCGATCACGCTGATGATGTCGGAAATCTTGCGTGAGGAATTGTTGATGCCCTTCATGGTCTCAACCACCTGGGACACGACTTCACCACCCTTGATCGCCACACCGGAGGCATTCATGGCCAATTGGTTAGCCTTGCGCGCGGTGTCGGCGTTTTGTTGAACCGTGGAGCTCAGCTCTTCCATGGAAGCGGCGGTTTGTTCCAGCGCACTGGCCTGCTGTTCGGTGCGGGCAGACAAATCGTTGTTGCCCTGCGCAATCTCGGCGCTGGCGGTAGCCACGCCTTCGGAGCCCTGCAAAACACGGCTCACCGTGCGCACAAGGTTCTCTTGCATATGAACCAGTGCTGACAATAACTGGCCGGTTTCGTCGTGCGTTTTTACGGCCACAGTCGAGGTCAAATCACCATCGGCCACCTTGGTCGCAAATTGCACCGCTTCGGCAATGGGCACAGTAATCGAGCGGGTGGTAAAAAAGGCGATCGCAGCCGCGATCAATGTCGCCAACAAAGTCAGACTCTCTGTCATCGTCTTGGCAAAGGCACCGTCGTCTTCCATGGTCTGGCCGTCCTTCTTCATCATTCCTTCCTGGTAACTCAGCAAAGCCTGCACACCATCGAAATAATCTTTTTGGAACGTCTGAAAATCCGCCAGCAGATAGGTTCCTGCCTCGTCCACTTTGCCTTCTTCCAGCATCTTCACCAACTTGCCGCGGGCCTCCGTGTAGGCTGCGCGCTTGGGTACGGTAGCCTCTAACAGTTCCTGGCCCTTGGGATTGCGCAGCATGGACTTAAGCTTGCTGAACAGTTCGGTATTGGCATTGGATTCGGGTTCCACCTTGGCAAGCCAGGTCTTCAATTGCTCCGGATCTTTGGCCGAAATAATCGCATTGCGCAGAATACGCGCCTGGTTGGTCTGGTGGTCCTGAATTTCATTGAGCATCACGACCTTGACGTAGCGGTCTTTCAAGATGCTGTCGGCCATTGTGTTGATGTGGTTGATGCGGCTGACTGCGATCGTGGCGACTGCCACCAACAGCACGATGACAATGCCGAAACCGAACCACAAGCGGTGGCCGATTTTGATGTTTCCGATATTCATTTTCTATACCCTCTAGTTGACGGTGCAGGCCACAGGCAGGCGTGCACAAAGCACATTGTTCGTCAACCTGCAGCTTGACAGATGATTCAAGTCAAATTCAGGGTTCTTACTGAAAATTAATCTACCCTTTTGCCAAGTTCGACCACACTTTTGTGAATGCGCCGTGTAGCACTCCAGACACCCCATAGCACCAGCGGAATCAGCGCTCCGGCCGCCACCTCCGGGTTTAAGGGCACGCCACCCGCCTTGAGCGCCTTGGCAGCATACAAAAGCAAACTGATGACGTAATACGAAATTGCCGCAATCGACAGCCCTTCCACCGTGGTTTGCAAATGCAGCTGTATTTCCTGACCACGTGTCAGCTTGGCTAGCAACTGCTGGTTCTGTGACTCGGTGACGATATCCACCCGTGTGCGTAACAGGGCACTGGCACGCGCCACCCGCTCAGACAGGGAGGCCAAGCGCTGTTCGGTGGCCGCCACTGTGGCCATGGCGGGCGACAGTCGCCGTTGCATGAATTCGCCGATGGTTTGCGTACCCGGAATGATCTGCTCGCGCAATTCCGCAATACGCTGCGCCACCAGAGCCTGGTAGGCGCGCGTGGCAGAAAAGCGATAGACATGGGTAGCCGTAGCGCGCTCTACCCGCGCTGACAGGGACACCAGCGTATCGAGCAAATCCTGGTCGGCCGCAGACTTATTTTCCAATTGCGCGGTGATGTCTGCCAACTCGGCCTCGGCCTGTGCCAAAAAGGGTGCCAGCTCTTTGGCTGCTGGCAGGCCGCGCAAGGCCATCAAGCGGTAGGTTTCCAGTTCCAGCAGTCGTTGAGAAATGCGCCCGGCACGCGTCTGCGAGGTGCTCTGCGGGCCAATGACCAAAATGCGCTCGAAACCACTGGGGCGCAACATGAAGTCGGTAACCGCCCAGGAATGCCCATTACTGCCCATTAGCGAGGCCACCATCGGGTGCGCACCAAACCAGCGTTGTGCTACTTCCAGTGTGCCCTCAGCATCTGCCAAATCACCATGCACCATCACCACCTTGATAGCGGCAATCGTACGACCTGGAATATTGCGCAACCAATCTGGTGGCAGCACCAAGGCACCCAGCAGCTCGGGGTCGCTCGCACCCAGCTGCGCATGTTCGGGCAAGGGCTGCACCAACGAGTAGCGGGTGAATTCGCTGTGCCGTTCCCACTTCATGGTGTACCCATCGAACCGCAGGCGCAAAAAATTGCCCTGCATGCGCTCCAGACTTAATTCCTGCTGACCTGGCAAGGCACGCAAATGCGCGCACTCTTGTTCCCGGCTCGCATCCTCATTAAGCACAGCCACATAGACAACCAGCGCTGGGATGCGAATGCGTGCCTGCGGCCGGGCGTGTACTTCGTTGTGCAGCGTCCGCCGAAAGCCATCATCGGCGGGAAGGTAGCTCGACGCAAAAGGGCTTTGAACTTCGGTCATGATGTAAGTGGAGCGAGTAGTTGCTGCCTCAATTTACATCAGAATGTGCACGCACTCTGGAAAACAGCCGCATCGGCCATACATGCAACCACTCATCGGTTTTTTAGTGCCATTCCCACAACCCCGACCTACGAAAGATCACTCATGCTATTTGAATCCTATGCACTGGGCACCACGCCACTGGCAAACCGCACCGTCATGTCCCCCATGACCCGCAGCCGCGCGGTAGACCACAACACGCCAAACGCCTTGATGGCCCAGTACTACGCCCAACGCGCTACAGCCGGGTTGATCATTACCGAAGGCGTTTCGCCTTCCCCCAATGGTCTGGGCTACGCGCGAATTCCCGGCCTATTTAACGCCGGGCAAGTTGCCGGATGGCGCCTGACTACTGATGCGGTTCACGCCAAGGGCGGAAAAATATTTGTGCAGTTCATGCACTGCGGTCGCGTATCTCACCAGGCCAATCTGCCAGCCGGTGCCCGCGTAGTTGGCCCAAACGCTGAAGTTTGCCCTGGCGAAATGTGGACCGATGCATCCGCCATGCAGCCCCACACCGCGCCCCACGCCATGACCGAAGCCGACATCACCGCAACGGTAGCTGAATATGCCCACGCGGCAAAGCTGGCGGTGGAAGCTGGCTTTGACGGCATTGAACTACACGCGGCCAATGGCTACCTGATCGAACAATTCCTGAACGCCAATGTGAACCAGCGCACCGACGGTTATGGTGGCAGCGCTGAAAGCCGCAACCGCTTTGCGCTAGAAGTGGCGCAGGCCTGTGTTGCCGCTATTGGTGGAGACAAGGTCGGCATTCGCATCTCCCCCTATGGTGTATTTAACGGCACGGGTGCATTTGACGGTGTAGACGAACAATATCTGGCCTTGGTGGAAAAGCTGTCGGCTTTGAAACTTGTCTATCTGCACCAATTGGACCACTCCGCCATGGGCGCACCGGTTGTACCCGCCACCGGTAAAAAGCAGTTGCGCGCAGCCTTCAAGCAAACGTATATAGCTGCCGGTGGTTTTGATGCCGCGACGGCTGAAGCACTACTGTCTGCAGGTGATGCAGACCTGGTGGCCTTTGGCCGGGCGTTCCTTTGCAACCCCGATCTGGTGGCACGCATGAAAGCTGGTGCCGCACTCAACGTGCCTGACATGTCAACGTTTTATACACCCGGCGAAAAAGGCTATACGGACTACCCCACTCTGGCCTGATTCCCTAGACAACGCAAAAATACTAAAATAGTGGTAGCTCCCCGCCATGCAACTGCGCAGGGCGGGGCTTCTCGCATACTAATAGCTACAAAGGACCCAGATGTCGTTATCAAAAACCAGCCTATCAGCCATTCAGCAAGCCGGGCAGGCGCTGCATGGAGCTACCGTAGTCGTCGCAGATGCAGTGCGCGCTCAGGCCGAGCATATGGTGGCAACCGTGGCCAACCAACCCTTTCAGGCAGAAGGTGAGCAGGCATTTGCCAATTTCAAAATGTTGGCGCGTCTGTCGCAAGATCTGCTTTCGCTCGAAGAGCAACTCAAGAACCTGTACGCCACGGCTTCCGAATTGGCCAGCCCCGAGATGGATGTGGTTGCAGCCCTTCCACATGGTTCCAGACGCCTCCGCGCTGCAACAATAGCAGCCGACGATGTGGCTGAAGACGTGGTGGTGAAATCTATCCCCACACGCCGAATCAAGCCCACAGCTAAGCCCACTAATAAGGCCACTACCAAGCTCGCTTCCAAGCGCGCAGCCAAATTGGTAACTAAACCCATAACTAAAACAGTCGCTAAGTCGGCATCCAAGCCTTCATCCGACAAGGCCACCAAACCCATCACCTTGACCGTCAATGACAACAAGGTTCTGGAGTTTATGAAGTCTGCGCTCAAACCCGGCGTGTCTAGTGCACTCACAGGCACGGCAATTTCCAGGGGCGCTGGCCTGCCATTAGGTTCGGTCGGCATTTCGGTGAAGAAGGTGCTCGCATCGGGTGCCGTTAAGAAAAGCGGACGCGGCACTTACCTGATTGCTGCTTGAGCGCCGCCAGGCACGTTGTCTAGGCTTTTCGCGCTTTCAAGCCAGCAACTGCCATGCTGACCCTGCAAAATGCGATTGCCTTCTTTGGCGTATCGCTTTTGCTGGGCATCACACCGGGGCCTGACAACATCTTTGTGCTGGTGCAATCCGCCGCATACGGCAGACGCGCTGGAATGCTGGTGGTGCTTGGGCTCTGTGGCGGGTTAGTCGTGCACACCACGGCTATTGCGTTGGGCCTGGCCGCCGTATTTGCCGCATCAGAATCAGCCTTCGTGATATTAAAGTTTGCTGGAGCCGCCTATCTGGCTTATCTGGCCTGGCAGGCATTTAGTGCGCCGGTATCCGACGGTAACGGCACACCTGCAGCGGCACTAAGGCCGCGCCAATTATTTGTGCGCGGCGTGCTCATGAACTTGAGCAACCCAAAAGTAGTTTTCTTCTTCCTTGCGTTTCTACCGCAATTCGTTGACCCGGCGCGGGGTTCGGTCGCACTGCAATTGGCACAGTTGGGTGCCCTATTTATGCTGGCCACGCTCGTCACCTTTGGAGCGATCAGCTACTTTGCGGCGGGCCTGGGCCAACGTCTGCGTGGCTCGTTACGGGCCCAACAGTGGATGAACCGGGGCGCCGGCACCGTCTTTGCTGGTTTGGCTTTGCGCCTGGCGATGTCACAGCGTTAACTCAACGCTGTCAGGCCCCTCTTTAAGCACGCATTCCCCGTAAGCGTATGATCCGAGCGTTGTGCGGATCTGTGTGCAGTCTCAGGTCTTGGTGGGAGCACTTTGTAACGCAAGCCGAACCCAGGCAAGACTCTATACATGATCTCCGGATAAAGATGCAAGCTGGCACACTCACATTGCGAATTGCGCTAAACAACCGCTGGTTAGTGGTGCTGGGAGCACTGGCGGTTTTGCCGTTTCTTCTGTCGGCGGGCTACTCATTACTGCAAATCGCCCAGAGTAACCAGGATGAGGCCGCAGAGCAACTCGTCGTCAAGGCAAACAGTACAGCGCTAGTGGTCAAAGAGCGTCTGGCCGCGAGCGTGGCCGCACTCAATGCCATCGCCAGTTCCGATGCAGCGCTGCAAAACAACTTGCCTGCGCTGTACCTGCAGGCCCAACGGGTGATGCAGCACATGCCAGAAAACAATGCCATCGCGTTGGTCTCTCCGAATGGGAGCGTACTTTTCTCTACATTGCAACCCTTTGGTAGTCCCACGTTTCCATCGCGGGTTCCAGAGGCTTGGAAACAGGTTTTTGATACAGCAGGGCCAGTATCTTCCGAACCCTTTCTGAATCCGATAAACCAAAGGCCCGCAGCAGCCATTGGCGTCCCCATTTTTCAACAAGGGAAGGTGGCGTACTGCTTGAGCATGGTTCTTCTCACCAGTTCAATCAACGAACTGCTGATGGCGCAACAATTGCAGGAACAATGGCCAGTAGAAGTTATTTCTGAGACCGGCAAACTGCTGGCACATTCGCAAGCTTTGGACATCGACATAGGCAAACCAGCCTCCGACGAAATAGTTGCGGCGAAGCGCGCTCAGCTTAGAGGCTTGTTTAACACCCACACCACGAACGGGGCACCGGCACAGTCGATTCTCGTACCAGTGGGAAATTTTGACTGGTCAGTGTCGATGACCATTCCCATGAGCACATTGAACGAACCAGTACGGAACGTCACCATATTGCTATTTGTTTTTGGCGGTGCTTTTGCGATTCTGGGTGGGCTGGCAGCCTTTCTTCCGACGTACCTGTTGGGCCGCACAAAAGCGCATACGGAAGTAGCGGCGGGAGAAAAACCAAACAACCATCTCGGGCCATCCTTGATTGCCTTGGCATTCTCGATCGCACTCGGCGGCTATACCGCCTGGCTCACACAGAACAACCTCAAGCAAATCACTGCAGCCGTCGAAACCCACAGTCAAATCCATGTAGCGCAACGTCGGCTTGAGGAATTGGTCTATTTGTTGAAAGATCTTGAAACCGGAATGCGCGGCTTCGAATCCACCGGCAACGAAATATTTTTCACGTCCGCTACTGACGCTGCCAAAAAAATCCCCGCGCTGATCGAGCACACCAAAGTCGAATTCTCAAGCGCTGATTCGCAAGAATTCAATTGGATCGAGTTTGACAGCCTCGCCCAACAATACCTGCAATTCGCCACCAATTCAGTTGCACTGCGTCGCTCGTCAGGAGCTTCAGTCATGCGGAATGAGGCCCTGGTTGATAGTGGAAAGCTCATCATCAATAAGTTGCTGCTGCGCATCCATGAAATGAATAGGCGCTTGGACAACCGAACCAACCAGGCCCTGATCTCCATTGCATCGCAGCGAGAGAGAGCCTCGCAGCAGCAGTGGCTTAGTTCCTTTGCGGTCAGTGCGCTTTTTTTGGTCTCCGTTGCGATCTGGCTCTACGAGCGTCAAAGGCGCATACAAGTGCACACGCAATTAGTAGAGAGCAATAGCGTGCTCGAAGAACGGGTTGCCCAACGCACCCACGACCTGGCCGCTGCAAACCAGCGCATTCTTCTTTACGCACAGCAGGCGCAAGCTTTGGTCGAAGTCGAGCGCAAACGCTTGTCGCGTGAGGTGCACGACCAGGTTGGCCAGATTTTTACCGGCATCAAGATGATTGCGGTCTCGCTCAAGAGCGGCAATCTGGACGCAGCCCAGCAAGAGGCCCTTTTGAACGCTGTGGAGTCCGGCGTCAAGATCTCACGGCGCATTGCCGCCGAGTTGCGCCCTCCACTGCTGGATGATTTTGGTTTGCGTGCGGCGCTCGAACATTACATAAAGTCTTGCTGTGAGCCTGTCGGATTGAGTCATGAAGTGCAGTTCCCGGAAGATCACCGCCTGTCGAACTTGCAAATGTCCGAGCTCTTTCGGATAGTGCAAGAGGCTTGCGTCAATGTCATACGGCACGCGAAGGCCATGCATCTGGAAGTGGTCGGCTTGGTCACTGGTACTTTCCTGGATGTTTGCATTGATGACGATGGTGCGGGGTTTGACCAGTCTCTGGTGCGCAAGGGCGCATTGGGCATCTTGGGTATGCGGGAGCGTGCCAATTTGATTGACGCACAGTTGCATATCGGAATCAGCCCCATGGGCGGTACCCGCGTGCATATCAGGTTTACGCTGACTGAACATTCTGAAGAGGAGCGCGTATGAATATTTTGCTGGTGGAAGATCACCCTATTTTCCGATTTGGCGTGCGCCGTCTGCTCGAAAACCAATGGCAGGATGTGCATGTGCATGAAGCAGAAACACTGCAGTCTGCACTCGATGCCATCGCGGTTAAAGCATGGGACCTTGCCATTGTTGACCTGAAGTTGCCAGATGCCGTGGGCATTGAGGCTGTCGCCCAATTACGCCGCGCGGCGCGCAACTTACGCATGCTGGTGCTGAGCTTGCACGAGGAATCCACCTATGCGCGACAGGCGCTGCTGCAAGGCGCGCAAGGCTACATAACCAAAGACCATGCACCGGAACACTTGATAGCCGCCATAGAGCAAATTCTGGCTGGAGGAAACTACATAACGAATGAATGGGCCAAAAGTCTGGCCATGGGCGCGTTAAGCCAGGACACTCGGCCCGCGCTGGAAAAGTTGGGCCCGCAGGAGTACCGCATCATGCTGCAGATCATCGCGGGCAAACGGGTTTCCGAAATTGCAGCAGGGATGAACCTTTCACCTAAAACCGTCAGCACCTACCGGACTCGCATCTTTGAAAAATTGGACGTCAGCAGCAATGTGGAACTTGCCAAGTATTGCCAGCAGCACCAGGTGAAGAGCGAAGCGGAGTAGGACAAATCCTACAAAAATTAAGGATTGGTCCTACCTGGCGATAGGTGCTTTGCGACTAGCGTTCCATGCACTCACCAAGCAAGCTTGATGCATGAAAATCCAACGTTCTGAATCCGATAGGCCCGCAAGTGGGTCGGTCAGCCATCCCTCTATATATGCAGCAGATGCGCCGGTGGCACGCCCTGCAAAGTCGAAACTCAAGACTCCCGACGGGATTGCGCGGGAGCGTGAAATCACGAATCTCATTGCTGAAGTGGAGTTTGGCGACTGGCTTATTGGTGAACGTTCGGAAGAGCCCGTGAACTCGCTCCGGAAAAGTATGGGTGCCATCAAGGCAAAGCTTTCGCGACCTGAATGCTTGAAGCTTTCGGAAACCATACTGTTTGAATTTTTGTCGCTGCAGCAGGCCATGCTAAAAAAGGCCGAACGGACACGCATCGCCCAATAGCCCAACGAAAAAAAGCCCCAA
>CAIQYP010000546.1 GCA_903876045.1 uncultured beta proteobacterium
AAGCAAACAGCGTATAGAGCCCCCCCAACAACACGCCTTGAACGATGGTTTCAAACATGGTGGCCTTCAGATTCCAAAATAGGCTTGTGAAATCTGCTCGCGTGTGAGGTCCTCCGAGAGCCCTTGCAAGGACACCTTTCCCTCTTGAAAGCAATACACACGCTGCGACACCATTTGCGCCATGGAAACGTCCTGCTCCACGATCACCACCGTCATACCCTCTGCCAGGATGCCGGGCATGGCTTTGTAAATCTCACGAATCACGATCGGTGCCAGACCCAAGGACAACTCGTCACACAACAGAATTTCCGGATTGCTCATCAGCGCCCGGCCCAAGGCCACCATTTGCTGCTGACCACCGGACAAGGCCGTTGCGGGGCTTAGGCGTTTTTCTTCCAGAATAGGAAACAGACTGAACAAGCGCTTCAGGTTCCATGGTCCACTGCGCCCGGCATGGGCTCCCATCAGCAGGTTTTCTTGCACCGTCAAGCTGGGAAACAAACGCCTGCCTTCCGGCACCAAGGCCATACCCTGCCGAACAATGTGGCCGGGGGGCTTGCCACCGATGGATTCGCCCTTCAGGCGTATCGCATCCTGATCGACCTTGACCAGACCCGTCAACGACTTCAGGAAGGTGCTTTTGCCCGCACCATTGGCACCGATGATGGCCACCATCTCGCCACGGCTGAGTTCGAAGTCGATGCCGAACAAGGCCTGCGCATCGCCATAAAAGGCCTTCAGCGCATGCGTCGAGAGGATGGTGCTCACGCCTCCATCCCCATGTAGACGCGGCGCACATCCGGGTCGTTCATCACGCTTTGCGGTTCGCCTTCCGCCAGCTTCTGACCAAAATTAATGACAAATAACCGGTCTGCAATCGAGAGCAGCGCGTGCACCACGTGCTCGATCCAGATCATGGTGATGCCACGCGCTTTGATACGCCGCAGTTCTTCCACCAGTTCATGGGCCTCATGTTCCGTCAGACCCCCGGCGATCTCGTCGAGCAGCAAGAGTTCGGGCTGGGTGGCCAGCGCGCGCGCCAACTCCAGACGCTTGCGATTCAGAAGCGTCAGGCCGCCCGCCGGCTTGTTGGCCTGCGCCAGCAAGCCGGTTTGCTCCAGCACTTCCCGTGCGGTTTGCCAGGCCTGTTTTTCGGATTGCTGCCCGCCAAAGCAGGCGGCGGTCACCAGATTTTCAAACACCGTCATGTTGCCAAAAGGTTGGGGCACCTGGTAGCTGCGCCCAATCCCCGCATGACAACGCTGGTGGGGCGTCAGGCGCGAGACATCGTTGCCGGCGTAAAGCACCTGCCCCTGGTCGCAACGCACATCGCCCGAAATGAGATTGAACAGCGTGGTCTTGCCCGCACCGTTGGGTCCCAGAATGCCCAGCGTTTCACCCTTGTTGACGGACAACGTGATGTTGTCCGTCACCTTGAGTGCCCCGTAGGACTTGCTGACGGACTGAAGTGCGAGCAGTGCCATGGATCAAGTCAGACTAGAGCGGCTTCAGCGTTCCACCGGTCGGAATGTTCTTCGCGGTTTCGTTGTTGACGATCACCAGATCGACCTTGTTCTTGGTGCCCTTCACCCATTGGCCCAACACCAGGGGCGTCTTGCTGACGTTCTTGAACGGGCCTTGACCGCCCCACTTCACCGGTCCCACAACGGAATCGATGCTGGTGGCAGCCACCGCATCGCGCACATCGTTGGCCTTGAGCGATTTGGAGCGTGACAGCGCATTGCTGGCAACTTCAAACAAGGCATGGGCAAAGCCAATCGGTTGGGTCCACTGCTTCTTGGTGCCAGCCTCGTAGGCTTCGGCCAGCGCCTTGGCGCTTTGCTTGGTGAGCGAAGATGTGAACGGGTGCGAAGGCGACCACCACACTTCGGTACTGAGACCGTAACCCAAATCACCCAACGCCTCGATCGCGCCGGGGGCGGGTTCGATCGCATCACAGGCGGTGCGGAAGAAATCGTCGAAGTGGGCTCGGCCCTCAACCAGGTCGACGTGATCGTTTTCCCCCGGCCGAAAGAGGTTCTGGAACAGCGCAAACCTC
>CAIQYP010000547.1 GCA_903876045.1 uncultured beta proteobacterium
GACCCTGACGTGGTTAAGCGCCAGTTGGCGGATTTGCATGGCAAGAGGGATGCATCGCTGCTGGCTCTGCTGGCCTGTGGTGATTGCCTGCAATCCATTGATCAGTGGAGCCGGGCATCGCTCCACGATGATGCGCCTAACCTGGAGCCTTTGATTCGCTTGTTGGCTTGTCTGGCCACATTTGCCGAGCCGGAAAAGCGCTCTACCAAGCTGCACGCAGAGGCAATAGAGCAGGGCGAAAGCCATCTCATGGTCGCCGAAGGTTTTACGCAAATTAGTTCCCAGGGACTGACAACCATGGCGACGCCGATGTTGCACCAGAATGTTATGGAAGAGCGCGAGCAGATCCGCGCCCTGTTGCGTCAGGTGCGCCAATGGATCGAGCACCATGAGCCCAGCAGCCCGGTCACCATTCTGATCAAGCAGGCCGACAGGATGTGGGGCAAACGTTTCTCTGAGATCGCCACCATGATCCCGCCTGATTTGATGAAGGCCTGGGACAGTGACGATTGAGCGCTGGTGCATGGCCTGAATTAGGCGTGGTCAAATGGTCTCTCAAGGAGGATTCCCGGATGAATGAAGACGCATTGGCCCAGCTCAAGCTACAGGTCGCAGCCAAAACGGACGCTGACAAAGTCACGCTGGAGAAAAGGCTCAAGGATGAAATCCTGCAAATGCGAAACCTTGCAAGCTTTGTGGAGGCCAAGGCGGGCTACTTTGTATGCGAGGGTGATCACGGCAGAGGCGTGGCAGACAAAAAAGAAGCCACCCACTTCAACACCCTGACCAAGAAGCCGATTCGCTGGGTTCCTTTCAAGAGCCATCTGTATGCGGTTCATGCCGTGCTGTGCTGGGTCGTCCTTGGCATTTCAACCGATCATTGGTAGAGGCATAGCGGGCCCATAGTTGTCTGGAAAGTGACCAAATCCAGAAGGCAAGTAAAATACGGGTATGAGCAAACCCGTTACAAAGTCTTCAATCCTGGAAGACGGCCTGAGATACAAGGCCAAGTCTGCAGGTTCTCCATTTGGTGTGGCAGGGGCTTATGGTGGCAATGCCACCATGTCTTGCTTCCTGTGCGGTAAGCACCGCCCGCGCACCGATCTCATGTCAAAAAGGCTGCTGGGCAAGAGCCATGTTGTGTGCTCGCCCAAATGCGGTAGCTAAACCGTTACGGCATTTCGCGCCCTTTGCCTTAGCCGTCTGAAGTGCTGGAAGCCTCCTGTTGGAGTTGCTTTGACAGTTGCGCCCTGAAGGCACGCGGCGAGATGCCCGCGTCCCGTGTGAATACGCGGGTGAAATACGCAGGATCAGCATAGCCCATAGCGTAGGCAATGGTTGCGATGCTGAGATTGGTGTAAGCCAGATTGCGCCGCGCTTCGCGCATGCTGCGGGCTTCAATCAGGCGCAGCGCGGACTCTCCCGTCGCCGCCCGTGACACTCTGCTCAGGTGGGTGGGCGACACGGACAAGGCAGTGGCGTAATCGGCAACCCGCCATTGCTGCAAATAGTGCTCTTCAATTAGCGTCTTAAAGCGTTGTACCAGGTTCGATTCCCGCAATCGGGTCTGGGTAGGCGCATCGTCCTCCATAGCCCGTGCAACCCATCCGAGTAGGGTTGCACTCAGGCCCCGTAACACCAGTGCGCGCGCTTTTGACCGGCCGGAAAATTCCTGCCAGATCTGCTGCATTACGAGGTGTATGGAGGCATCCGCCTGGATCACGCAGGCACGTCCCAAGTCGCTACGCACGTCACCCACTTGTACAAAGATGGCATCCAGCAGTTCGTCGGCCATGGTGGCCACCCAGCCGCTGGTGCCCTGCGTAAAGCGAAAAGCATGCACATGCCCGGGCGGCACGTTGACCAGCGAGCCGGCTGTCAGCGGCTTGGTGGCGCCATCCAGGCTGGTCGTGCCGCCCCCTGATTGCACCAGCAGCACTTGATGCAGACGGCTATGGCGATGGGGAGTGAGTTCCCAGTCGTGCAGCACTGAGCGCGCGGCTATGGTTTCGCAATGCAACACGTCCGGCAAATGCGTGGACTCGCCGAAAAGGCTGTAAGACTGGATGGGGGCGGGTCTGGATTCCATGTTCGAAATGTACAAGTATTGGATTGAATAGGCCATTCCATCCTCGCGCCGCGCCGCGTATCTTTCGCTCAGTGGCTTGTTCCTTGGGACCAGCGACTTACCAAACCCAATTCGGAGACAAATATGAAAACCCAGGTTTGCATCATTGGCGGAGGCCCATCCGGCCTCATGCTGTCCCAGCTTTTGCACCTCAAGGGCATTGAAACCGTGGTGCTGGAGCGCCAAAGCCGTGAATATGTGCTCAGCCGCATTCGCGCTGGCGTTCTGGAGCATGGCTTTGCCGAACTGATGCGTGAAGCGCAGTGTGGCGAACGCATGGATAAAGAGGGTGAAATCCACGACGGATTTCTAATCGCGCATGGTGGCAAACTGGACCGCGTGGACCTGCACAAACACAGCGGC
>CAIQYP010000548.1 GCA_903876045.1 uncultured beta proteobacterium
GCCACCAACTCCGGCAGCATCGGCACCATCTTTTCCGGCCCGCCCTGCTGCACGGCCAGACCAAAAGAATTCTTCACTGCATTACCCAAAGGATTGGACACGCCCGCGTCATCGGCCATGGACTCCAGGTAGCGCAGGTCCTTGAAGGCGTTGGTGAGCGTGAACTTGTGCGCCTCTTTGTTGCCACGCAGCGTGTACTCCATAAAGGTCTGGTAGAACAGGTTGTCCATGCGCCCGCCGCGGATGACGGAATCAAACATGGCGGGCGTGATGCCCACGGCTTGCGACAGCGTCAAGGCCTCCGCGTACAGCGCGGCATAGCCCAGCGAGACAAAATTGTTGATCAACTTCATGCGGTGGCCGGTGCCGGGCGCACCGAGATGCACGATGCGGCCGGCAAAGGTTTGCAGCAAGGGCTCGATGCGCTGGAATATTTCCGGATCAGCGCCCACCATGGTATCCAGCGTGCCAGCCCAGGCCTCCTTGGGCGTGCGGCTGAGCGGCGCATCCACAAGATGCACGCCGATGGCCTTGAGCTCGGCCTCCAGCGCGTGCGTGGATACCGGGTCTGACGTAGAGCAATCCACCAGCACGCTACCGGCCTTAAGGCCAGACTTGAGACCCTGCGGGCCGCGCACGATGGCCTCCACATCTTTGGACCCTGTCACGCACAGAAACACGACGGACGCGTGCTGCGCGACCTCGGCAGCGGAGGTGCGCAAGGTGGCACCACGCTGCTGCAAGTCTGCGGTTGCCTCGCTGGCTTTACGCGCATAGATGGACAGCGCATAGCCCTTGTCGACCAGGTTCTTGGCCATGCCATGGCCCATCAGGCCCAGTCCGATAAAGCCGACGGTTTCTTTGGTTGCAGTCATGTGGGGTTGCTCGATTTGTTGTGGACTAAGGACCTACCAGCAATGGTGAACCCAGGGCTTGGCATATTGCTCATAGACCGTCTGCACGGCCTCCATCTGCGCATCGGTGAGCGCAGGCAAATCTGCCGCACTGACGTTGTCCGCCACCTGCGCGGCGCGCTTGCCACCGGGAATGGCGCAAGTCACGGCCGGGTTCATGGTGATCCAGCGCAGGGCGAATTGCGCCATGCTCATACCCGCGGGCACGACCGGGCGCAGCGCCTCCACGGCTTCCAGGCCCCGGGCGTAGTCGAGGCCCGAAAAAGTCTCGCCCTTATCAAAGGCTTCGCCATTGCGATTGAACAGGCGATGGTCGTCTGCCGCAAAAGAAGTTTGTGCCGTCATCTTGCCGCTCAGCAGCCCGGAAGACAGCGGCAGACGCGCGAGGATGCCCACGCCCTTGCGCAGAGTCTCTTTGAACAGCAGATCAGCCGGGCGCTGGCGCAGGATGTTGTAGATGATCTGCACACTTTGCACACCGGGGAACTCGATCGCCTTGAGCGCCTCTTCGACCTTCTCGACGCTGACGCCGTAATGGCGCAGCTTGCCCTCGCGCTGCAACTCATCCAGCGCGCCAAACACCTCGGGCATGTAGTAGACCGGCGTGGGCGGGCAATGCAGTTGCAGCAAGTCCAACGCCTCCACGTTCAAGTTGGTCAGGCTGCGCTCCACGAAGGCACGCAGGTTCTCGCGGTTGTAGCCCTCAGTGACATGCGGGTTGAGTCGGCGCCCGGCTTTGGTGGCGACATAGAAAGGCTCGCTGCGCTCCTTGCGCAGGCGGGCGATCAGGCGCTCGCTGCGGCCATCGCCATAGACATCGGCGGTGTCAAAAAAGTTGACGCCCAGATCCAGCGCCTGGTGCAGTGCACCCATCGATTCGGCGTCATCCACATCGCCCCAGGTGCCGCCTATGGCCCAGGCGCCAAAGCTGATGGTGGAGACATTCCAGCCGGTGCGGCCAAGGGGTCTGTATTGCATTTAGGTCTTTCGAGTGGGATGTTGGTTAAAGCGGTGAACGAAATTGCCCAGACGCGAACCGTCACCAGGATGCTCCAGCGCCAGAAGCCAGGCGCGGCGCAACAAAAAAGTAACGACGCCTACATTGAGCAGATTGAAGGCAATGCCATTCAAAAATGCGGCGCGGTAGGAGCCGGTCCAGTCGAAAATGGCGCCCGACATCCAGCCGCCCAGGGCCATGCCAAACAGCGTGGCCATCAGCACGGTGCCAACGCGGGCCCCCGCCTCTTGCGGGGTGAAATACTCGCGCACGATCAGTGCGTAACACGGCACGATGCCGCCCTGAAACAAGCCGAACAGGCCCGAGATGACATACAGCGGCACCAGCCCCTTGAAGGGCAGAAACAACAGCAGCGCCAGCATCTGCAGCAACGAGCCGATCAGCAACGTCATAAGGCCGCCCAGTTGGTCAGAGATCCAGCCGGAAACCAGGCGGCTGATAATACCCGCGCTCAGCATCAGCGACAACATTTGCGCACCCTGTGTGGCACCAAAACCAAGATCCGTGCAATAGGCAACGATGTGCACCTGGGGCATGGACATGGCCACGCAGCAAGCCACGCCAGCCACGCTCAGCAGCACCGTGAGCACCGTGGGATTCAAATCGAGCGGCCGCTCTGACACAGCGGAACGTGGTGCACCAACGGCAGCGGCATTGACGGTGTGCAACAAAACCGGCGCGCGGCGCTTCAGCACCCAGGCCAGCGGCAGCATGCTGGCGAAACAAAAATAACCAATCGCCGCGTACGCCGAACGCCAGCCCCACAGTTCCACCATGTGCTGCGTAACCGGTGGCCAGATAGCACCGGCCACATAGTTGCCACTCATGCAAATCGCCAGCGCAATGCCGCGCCTGCGCGTAAACCACTGCGAGGTATCTGCCACCAGCGGTGCAAAGGTGGCCGAGGTGCCGAGCATGCCGATCAGCAGACCCTGCGCCAGATTGAATTGCCACAAGCTCTGCGCCGAACCCGCGACCAGAAAGCCGCTGCCGAGCGCCACACCCCCCACAAGCACCGGCACCATCACGCCGAAGCGGTCGGCCATGCGACCCATCAAAACGCCTCCGATGCCAAAGCCGATCAGCGTAAGCGAATAGGGTAAGGACGCATCCGAGCGCCCCACCGCAAACTCCTGCTGTATGCGCGGCAGCACCACGGTGATGCCATACATACCGCTGCCGCCAATGGTCATCAACATCAGCGACACCAACAGGCGCAACCAAGCGTAGGCGGACTCGCCTGGCGGCTCCACTGGCACGAACGTAGGACTCATGGACGGGCTATAGCTTCACCACCACGCGCCCGCGTACCTTGCCGGCCAGCAAGTCGGCCGCGACACCGATCGCATCTTCCAGCGCAATTTCGGAGGTGATGGCATCCAGCTTGGCAACCTCCAAATCCTGCGCCAAGCGGGCCCAGGCCTCTTCGCGTTTGGCCAGAGGCGCCATCACGCTGTCGACACCATAGAGCGTGATGCCACGCAGGATGAAGGGCGCGACCGACGCCGGAAGGTCCATACCTTGCGCCAGCCCGCAAGCCGCCACGGCACCGCCGTATTTGACCGAAGCGCAGGCATTGGCCAGGGTGTGGCTGCCCACGCTGTCTACCACTGCAGCCCAACGCTCCCTGGCCAAGGGCTTGCCGGGGTTGGAGAGTTCGGCGCGGTCAATGACCGTGGTCGCGCCCAGTGCTTGCAAATGGGCGGCTTCTTCCATGCGGCCGGTGGAGGCCACTACCGTGTAGCCCAGTTTGGACAGCAGGGCAACGGCCACGCTGCCCACACCGCCGTTGGCACCGGTCACCAGCACCTCGCCATCTGCAGGCTTGACGCCATGTTTTTCCAATGCCATCACGCACAGCATGGCGGTGTAACCGGCGGTGCCAATAGCCATCGCTTGGCGTGCGGTGAAGGCTGCGGGCAAGGCCACCAGCCATTCGCCCTTGATGCGCGCGGTCTGCGCCAGACCACCGCTGCAGGTTTCGCCCACGCCCCAACCGTTCAGAATGACCTTGTCACCCACCTTCCAGCGCTTGCTCTGGCTGCTGTAAACGGTGCCGGCAAAGTCAATGCCGGGCACCAGCGGGAACTTGCGCACCACCGGAGATTTGCCGGTGATGGCCAGGCCATCTTTGTAATTGAGCGTGGACCATTCCACGCCCACGGTCACATCGCCCTCGCCCAGCACGCTGTCGTCAATGCTTTGCACCGCAGCGGTGTACACGCCCTCGGGCTTGGTCAGCAGAATACCTTTGAACATTTTGTCTTCCTTATTAAATTGGTTTGGATTATTCCGCACCCGTGGTGCTGGATCTCAATTTTTCACATACACAATAAATCCTGGCCGCACACAGAGCCATACGGCTTGCGTGCACAGCGCCATTTTGCGCCAGTCGACTGTGTGGATTTAGTCGAATGCTTGAATGATGTACGAATGAATGTGTTCCAACTTTCACGGCATGCTCAGATACTAAAGTTGTGAAAAAATCTGAAATAAATTACAAAAATGTCGTCGGCTCAAGAGTCAGAGCATTGCGCCTGAACGCCGAACTCTCTCAAGAAGTTCTGTCAGAGCGTTGCGGCATTTTTCGAACCTACTTAAGTCGCATAGAGTCCGGTTCGGCCAATCCGACGCTGGTCGTGTTGGTGGCCTTGGCGCACTCGCTTAACGTGGAGCCCTACGTGCTGCTATCAATGGACGAACTGATGTTTTAGGTTCGCGCGGAACCGTTGTCACACGGCCCCGCTTACTTTGATCCTAGGGCTTTGCCGACTCGGCCGCCCATCCCCCACCCAGCACCCGGTAGAGCGTAGCCAGATTTTGCTGTGACTGCGCCTGCAATTGCAATGCCGCCTGTTGTGATGCGAACAGCGAACGCTGGGCATCCAGCACTTCGAGGTAGCTGCTGGCACCATTTTTGTAGCGCAGTTCTGTTAAACGGGTGCGCTCGGTTTCTGCAGCAGTTTGCGCCTGTTGCGCCTGCATCTGCTCACCCAAAGTGGCACGCCCTGCCAGTGCGTCAGCCACTTCCCGGAACGCAGACTGAATGGCTTTTTCATATTGCGCCACCGCCACATCACGTGACACTTTGGCGACAGTCAAGTTGGCCTGATTGCGCCCCGCGTCAAAGATCGGCAACAGCAACTGTGGCGCCAGGCTCCAGCCAAACGTGCCGTCCTTGAACAGATTTGCCAACTCACTGCTCACACTACCGGCGTTGGCAGTGAGCAATATCTTGGGGAAGAAGGCGGCGCGCGCGGCACCAATGTTGGCATTGGCCGCTAACAGCAGTTGCTCGGCCTGAACCACATCAGGCCTGCGCAACAACACGTCAGACGACAGGCCCACCGGCAATTCCTGCAGCAGCAGCGACGTTTGCGCGCTGACTGCCGTCAGTTCAGGCGGCGCCGCTTGGCCAAGCAATAGGTTGAGAGCATTCACATCCAGCAGGCGTTGGCGCGTGCTTTGCGCGACGCTCACGCGTGCCGACTCGAGCAAGGACTTTGCCTGACTCAGATCGAGCTGCGAACTGGCACCCTTGTCAAAGCGCAGTTGAATCAGCCGGGTGGAATCTTCGCGGGTGGCCAGCGTCTGTTGCGCCAAATCCAGCAATGCACTGTCTGCCTGCAAGGCAAAGTAGCTATTTGCCACAGCGCCGATCAGACTGATCTGCGCGGCCTTGCTGGCTTCGCTACTGGCCAGGTATTGGGCAAAGGCCACATCGGTCTGGCTACGCAGTCGGTCAAACAAGTCGATCTCGTAAGAGGTGATCAGCAAACCTGCACTGATACTGGTGGTGACAGCGCCGCTGGCAACAACGCCACGCGTCAGACCCAACCCGGCATTCACGGTGGGCCAGCGGTCGGCCTTGCGGCTATCCACCAGCGCGCGCGTCTGCTCGACATTGAGTAGTGCGACGCGCAGGTCGCGGTTGTTGTCCAGCGCAATCTGAATCAACTTTTGCAGACGCGCATCCGTGAAAAAGGTTTGCCAGGGTAGTTCGGCTGCTGCCGGTCCGCTTAAGGCTTTGGTGCCTGCGACAAACTCTGCTGGCACCGGTGCTGCCGGGCGTTGGTATTCCGGCGCCATGGCGCCACAGGCGACCAAAGAAACCACCAGCGTCGTGAGCGCTGCGCGCTTGAAAACAGTTACGGTGCTCATAGCGAGTTCTCCGGGTCCACGGCGACAGGCGCGGCCAGTTCGCCCGCCTGCTGCTCATGCGCATACCTGCGGCGCTGTCGCTCGCTGCCCTTGAAGATGCTGCGCACCACCACAAAGAAAATGGGCGTGAAGAAAACCGACAGGGCGGTGGCTGAAATCATGCCGCCCATCACGCCCGTACCGATGGCGCGTTGACTGGCCGAGCCCGCACCATTGGCCAGCACCAGCGGCAGCACACCCAGGATAAAAGCCATGGAGGTCATCAAAATCGGGCGGAAGCGCAGGTGTACCGCTTTCAGCACCGCGTCCACCAGGCCCAGGCCCTGGGCCACCAGGTCTTTGGCAAATTCGATAATCAGCACCGCGTTCTTGGCCGACAGGCCGATGATGGTGATAAGGCCGACCTTGAAGTAGATGTCGTTCTCCAGCCCGCGCAAATGCGCAGCCAGGGTCACGCCCAGCACACCCAGTGGCACCACCAGAATTACGGCAAACGGAATCGACCAGCTTTCATACAACGCAGCCAGGCACAGGAAAACGGCCAGCAGCGAGAAGGCGAACAGCACGGTAGCAGTAGAGCCCGACAGCTTTTCTTCATAGGTCTGACCCGTCCACTCAAAGGCAAAACCGGGTGGGAGTTGGGATGCCAGCCCCTCCATCTCGGTAATTGCGGCCCCGGTGCTGTTGCCGGGAGCGGGCTCGCCGGAAATCCGCATGGTCGGAAAGCCGTTGTAACGAATAGTCTGCATGGGCCCGGTAATCCACTCGGTATGGGCAAAGGCAGAGAAGGGCACGGTCTGACCGGTGCTGTTAAGCACGTTCAGGCGCAGCAAGTCATCAGCCTGCATACGCACGGGCGCATCAGCCTGCACCACCACGCGCTGCAAACGCCCGGCGTTGGGGAAGTCATTTACGTAAGACGAACCCAGAGCCGTTGAAATGGCCGTATTGATGGAGGTGAAGTTCACACCCAGCGCACTGGCCTTGTCGCGGTCGATGTTGAGTTGCAGTTGCGAAGCGTCTTCCAAACCATCCGGGCGCACGGCGGTGAGCACCTTGCTTTGTGCCGCCATGCCCAGCAACTGATTGCGTGCGGCCAACAAAGCATCGTGACCCATGCCACCGCGATCCTGCAGGCGGAAGGCGAAGCCGTTGGAGCGACCCAACTCGGGGATGGGGGGTGGCGAAAGCGGGAAGATAAACGCATCGCGAATGCCCACCAAACCACCGAAGGCGCGCCCTGCCAAGGTCTTGGCTGAGTGCTCAGCGCCTGCGCGCTCCTTCCAATCCTTCAGAGCCACAAAGGCAAAGCCGGCGTTCTGACCGGTGCCGCCAAAGCTGAAACCCAGCACGCTCACCATATTGGCCACTTCCGGCTGCTTGAGCATGAACTGCTCGACCTGCGTCATCACCGCTCCAGTGCGGCCGACGGTGGCGCCGGGTGGCAACTGCACGTTGACCAGAATCGTGCCCTGGTCTTCATTGGGCAAGAAGGACGTGGGCAGGCGGCCAAACAAAAACACCACGCAGGCGACGATGACCGCGTAAATCACCAGGAACCGACCGGTGCGTTTGAGTACGCGCGCCACCAGATTTTCATAGCCATGGGTCGTGGCGCTAAAACCCCGGTTAAACCAGCCGAAGAAACCCGTCTTGGCATGGTGGTGTCCGGCTTCCACCGGCTTGAGGATGGAGGCGCACAGCGCCGGCGTGAACGACAGTGCCATAAAGGCTGAGAACAGAATCGAGCTCAGCATCACCACCGCAAACTGGCGGTAGATGTTGCCCACCGAGCCTTTGAAGAACAGCAGTGGCACAAACACCGACACCAGCACCACGGTGACGCCGATGATGGCGCCCGAGATCTGGCCCATGGCCTTGCGCGTGGCCATTAGCGGGTGCAACCCTTCGGTGCTCATGATGCGCTCGACGTTCTCCACCACCACGATGGCATCGTCCACCACGATGCCGATGACCAGCACCATGCCAAACATGGTCAGCACATTGATGGAGTAGCCCAGGGTCAGCAGCACGCCAAAGGTTCCCATCAGCGTGATGGGAACCACCAGCGTGGGGATGATGGTGTAGCGAAAGTTCTGCATGAACAGATACATCACCAGGAACACCAGCACCACAGCTTCCAGCAGCGTCTCAACCACCTGGCGGATGGAAATTTCCACAAACTTGGAGCTGTCGTAGGGGATGGTTGCTGTCACGCCTTTGGGGAAGAACTTCGACAGTTCATCCAGGCGCATGCGGATCGCCTTGGCCGTGGCCAGCGCATTACCGCTGGGTGACAGCTGCACACCGATACCACTGGAAGCCTTGCCGTTCAGGCGCGCTTGCGTGCCATACGACTGGGCACCCAACTCGATGCGGGCCACATCACGCAGACGCACGGTAGAGCCGTCGGCATTGGCACGCAGAATGATGTTGCCAAACTGGTCAGCGGAAGTGAGCTGGCCCTGTACGACTACTGCAGCAAAGATGGATTGACCCGGCACATTGGGCAAGTCGCCGATGGTGCCGGAGGTGACCTGGGCGTTTTGCGAGGCAATGGCAGCCGTTACGTCGTTGCTGGAGAGCTTGAAGCCAACCAGTTTGGCCGGATCAATCCAGATGCGCATGGCGCGCTCGGTGCCGAACAGTTGGGCTTGGCCAACACCCGGCACACGCTGAATTTCGGGCAGGATGTTGCGCGAAGCGTAATCACCCAGCGCCACCGGATCCATGTCCGGGTTGTCCGACGAAATGATGGTGAAGAGCAAAAAGTTGGAGCGCGCCTTGTCCACGCGCACACCGTTTTGCGTCACGACCGAAGGCAGTCGGGGTGCGGCACGGCTGAGGCGGTTTTGCACGTCCACCTGCGCCAGATCCGGATTGGTGCTCGGGTCAAAGCTCAGGGTGATGGAGCCACTGCCATCGGCCTGGGCCACGGACTCCATGTACAGCAAACCGGGCGAGCCATTCATCTCGCGCTCGATCACCGACAACACGCTGTTTTCCAGCGTGGTCGCGGTGGCACCGGGATAGGCTGCTGAGACCACGATGGAAGGTGGTGCCACGGATGGATATTGCGCCACCGGCAGTTGGGTGATGGATACAGCACCGGCCACCAGAATGAACAGAGCAATCACCCATGCAAAGATGGGCCGGTCAATAAAGAAACGCGCCATGTTGCGGGCCTCTTAGGACTTGGCCGCAGCGGATGCTGCAGGGGCGGCGGCAGGAGCGGAGCCCGCAGGTGTCCAGGGCACCGGCTTGACCGGGGCTTTGCCCATCATCTTCTGGAAGCCGTCCACCACCACCTGTTCACCATCTTTCAGGCCGGACAGCACGACCCATTGGCCGTCCTTGCCGTTACCCACCTTGATCGGGCGGGTCTCCACCATGCCATCGGCACCCACAACCTTCACGCTATCGCCTTGTTGGGTACGCAGCACCGCCTGTTGCGGCAACAGATAAGCACCCCCGACAGCGGCCTGCTGCAACTGCGCGCGCACATACATACCGGGTAGCAGCACGCCCTTTGGGTTGGGCACTTCTGCGCGCAGGGTGATCTGACCCGAGGTCGGGTCCACGCTCAGGTCGCTGAACAAAAGTTTTCCGGCCATCGGATAGACACTGCCGTCATCGAGCACGATGCGCACCTGGGCCGACTCAGGCCCGCCGGCAGTCTTCAACGTGCCATTGGCAATGGCAGTGCGCAGGCGCAACACATCGGCCACCGGCTGCGTGAAGTTGATATACATGGGGTTGATCTGTTGCACCAGGGCCAACTGCGTAGCCTCGCCCTGCCCGACCAGTGCACCTTCGGTCACCAGCGCGCGGCCAATGCGTCCGGAGATGGGCGTGGTGACGGTGGCATAACCCACATTGATTTGCGCTGACTGGATGGCTGCCTTTGCTGCGGCGACATCCGCTTCCGCCAGTTTTTGCGCGGCTACAGCGGAGATAAGATCCTGGTCGCTGATGGCGTGTGCTGCTGCCAGCGGCTTGTAGCGTTCAGCCTGGGCCTGGGCCGAGGTCAGGTTGGCTTCAGCACGGGCCAGACTGGCTTGTGCACTGGCCAGTGTGGCCTTGTAGGGCGCCGCGTCGATCTGGAACAGGGTCTGGTTGGCCCGCACCTCGGAGCCTTCGCGAAACTGCTGGCTCACCAGAATGCCTGCCACACGGGCCCGTACCTGGGCCACACGCGAGGCCTCAGTGCGGCCTGGCAATTCGGTTACCAAACCGACTGTGCTGCTCGACACCGTCACCACCCCCACCTGGGCTGGTGGGGGTGCCTGGCCGGCACCGGCAGCAGGCGGTGCTGCCGACTGGCCACAAGCGGCCAGCAACCCAGCCACACCCGCAAGCAGCAGACCAGCGTCCGCACGATGCCAAACGGACACCAGCGCATTTTTCAATGCATGCATATTGAACCCTTAGAGAGTGAAACCGGGGCTTGGCAGCCCCGTTTTAGAAAATGGTGAGTGGTCGTAAAGTGCCCCGACACAACCGCGCCAATCCAGTATAGCCAGACGGGGTAAACCCCCGGTAAACACGAACTATTGAAACCATGGACAAAACCCATGTTCGCCGCGTTGACGCGACAAGTGACGCAGCGCGTCATGCGGTGCATAAGCTCGGGGCTGGCATGCGTACGAACCTCGGTGTTAGGGATGTCGCTGACGCAGTGGTTACTGTCATTCAACGAGTACGGGGTGTTGGCAGGAAGGGGGCCACAAACAGTCGCTGGATTTGATTGACTCTTTGTCAGCAGCGGGCTGCAAGCAGGCATACATGTGTGTCTGCTTTCGGGCCGCCCATTGGGTCGCCGATCAGGAGCCGTTTGTTGAATTCGACACGGTGCCCTAAGCGGGTACTCCGGTCGAATGAAAGTTGATGCTCGAATTTCGCTACGGAAGCTGAAAGCAGACATTGCCGTCGAAAAGGCTAAGCCGCTCCGCATTTGCCTCTAGCACAGCCCATCCGGACATTCCTGAGTGGCTGGCTTCTGGCAACTCAGGCTCATAATTTGGGGGCCTTTCGCCGCAGCTGCTTTAACACTCAGGCAATGAAAGAAGCCACTTCTTAAGTGCTACCGCTGCCGGGCGTAACATCGCGGTTCTGTGATGCGTAACGTAATACGCTTTTGATAGTGCAAGTCGTCCAGCAAATGGTTCAAAAAGCGCTTTATCTCTGACTTCAACTTCCGTGAGCGAGGCACTACAAAGCACAACACCTTGGCCGTGACGCGCTGCTTCGATTGCCATGATGGATTGGTCGAAGTGCAGACTTGGTATTGATCTCACCTGTCTAGCGCTCAATTTGCTGAATCGCTCCATCCACGACTCCCAGTGCGGGTGCAATGTAGTGTGAATTAAAGTGGCACGCTTGAGATCATCCGATGTCCGAAACTTCATTTTTTTTGCGTAATCGGGTGAGCAGTAAAGCCGCGCCTCGTCGTGGTACAGCAACTCTGTAGTGAGTTCCGAATCAGTGCCGTCGAAGTATCGAATGGCAAGATCGACCCGATCCCGGTTGAAATCAGCCAGTGCAGTGGACGTGTCCAAATGCAGAGAAATAGAGGGGTGATGGCTCAAAAAATCCGCCATGCGTGGAGCGAACCACTTCGCTGCCAAACTGGGTGGCATCGAAAGCCATACCTCATTGGATTGACTCTGCCGTAGAGCGTCACTGGCCTGCAAGATGCGTGATAAAGCAGGTTGTACCGTAGCCCAATAGTTCAGCGCCTCCGTGGTTGGGGTCACCTGCCGCACAGTCCGTGTGAAAAGAGTGGTTCCCAGCCACTCCTCTAACTTCTGAATTTGTA
>CAIQYP010000549.1 GCA_903876045.1 uncultured beta proteobacterium
AGGGCGGCGCTTCACCCCCATCTGCCTCGCCAACCTCGCGTGTTGTGCCTTCAAAACCGGTAGTTCGTCCCCCGTTTCCGGCGAAGCCGGCAGCATCGCTACCTGATGAGGTGCAACTTGACTTTGTTCTACCGACTGCACCCATGCAATTGGCGCCAGCGACGCCTTCCGATCCGAAGACCGCTGCACTTGAGACGGTAGAGTTGCATCACAAGCGCATCGCAAACACCATCCGTACCCTCTGGGGCTACAAGGAATGCAGCGTCTATATCAACAAATTGATCATGGCGGGTGGCGATGGCATGGGCCACGCACGGGTAGGGTTCAACCAGGAAGCTGTGGAGGCCATGCTGGTGTTGTCTGATTTGCACGACGCAGAGTTCGGGCCGCCAGATAGTATTGGCGGCGGTCTGGGCCTCTCGATTTAACCAGTCGCCGGGTTAGCGCACGCCAGCCGCTGCAGCGGCAGAAGCCTGCGCCTTCAGGGCAAATTCTGCCCGCAAGGCACGCAATTTTTCTCTCGGATCTTCTTTGATGGTGGCTTGATCCAGTGCCATTTCGGCAATAAATCGGCTGGGTAGGGCTGCCACTAGTTCACGCCCCTTCTTGCGTCGGCGCGTCCAGCTAACAGCCAGGCTTCTTTGTGCGCGGGTAATGCCCACATACATCAGGCGCCGCTCTTCCTGCAAACGTGTGGCTAGATCGTCATTCACGGCCTCTTCGTCGCGCACCACCCCGCCATCGGCTCCGGTGGCTTCCCTCAATTTGAACGGCAGCACCCCTTCATTTACACCCACCAGCATGACGTGCGGCCATTCCAAACCCTTGGACGCGTGCAAGGTAGAAAGGGTCACTACGTTCTGGTCTTTCTCACGCTCGCTCAGGGTAGAGAGCAGGGCGATGGTTTGCGACACCTCCAGCAGGTTCTTGATTTCGCGCTCGTCAACCCCGGCCACACCTTCTACCTGGCCGCCGCAGCGCTGTGCCATCCATTCGCAAAACTCTATGACGTTGGACCATTTGACAGCCGCCAACTTTTCACTTTCCTCGCCGTCGTAAAGGTGCTTGTCGTACCCTATTTCCTTCAGCCATTCGGCCAGAAAGGCGCCGGCATTCTCCGCGCCCTCGGTATGGCGGGCGCGGAATTGCAGGTCGTTTACATAGCGGCCAAATTCATGCAGGCTGCCCAGCGCCTTGCCGCTGAGCGAAGCTCCCAAGGATGACGAAAATAGTGCTTCGAACAGGCTAATCTTGTATTGGCCGGCAAAGACGCCCAGCGTGCCGAGGGTCTGGTGGCCGATGCCTCGTTTAGGCGTGGTGACAGCGCGCACAAAGGCCGGGTCGTCATCGTTGTTGGCCCACAGGCGAAACCAGGCGCACAGGTCGCGGATTTCGGCACGGTCAAAAAAGCTTTGCCCGCCAGACACCTTGTACGGAATGTTTGCCTTGCGCAGTGCCTTCTCGAAGGGCTTGGCCTGGTGGTTGGCGCGGTACAGCACGGCGAAATCTTTGAATTCGCGGTATTGCTTGCCATCCTGCGCCAGACTTCCTTCGGCGCGCAAACTCTGGATACGGGCCACGGCGCGCTCGGCCTCATGCTCTTCGCTATCCGCATCGGTGACGCGCACCGGTTCGCCCTCGCCCAGATCGCTCCACAGGTTTTTGGGGAACAGCTTGGGATTGGGGCCGATTACATTGTTGGCGGCGCGCAGGATGGCGGAGGTGGAGCGGTAATTTTGCTCCAGCGTGATCACCTTCAGTGCCGGGAAGTCCAGCGGCAGCTTGCGCAAATTGTCCAATGTGGCGCCGCGCCAGCCGTAGATGGACTGGTCGTCATCGCCCACGGCAGTGAAGCGGGCAGCGTCCGCTGTTTCGCCCACTAGCAGTTTGAGCATTTCGTACTGCGTGGCGTTGGTGTCCTGGTATTCGTCCACCAGCACATGGCCCATTTGTGCCTGCCAGCGATGCCGCACCTCGGAGTGGTTTTGCAGCAGTTTGAGTGGCAGGCTTATCAGGTCATCAAAGTCGACGCTTTGGTAGGCGCTAAGCCGCTCCTCGTAGCGGCTCATGACGACTGCTGCCTGGCGCTCGTTGTCGTTTGCGGCTGCAGCCAGAGCCTGCTCCGCGTTCAGTCCGGCACTTTTCCAGGCGCTGATGGTCCATTGCCAAGCGCGTGCGGTGGCTGCGTCTACCGTGCCACCGGCATCTTTCAGGATGCTGGTGACGTCGTCGGTATCCAGAATCGAGAAGGCAGGCTTGAGGCCCATCACTGCGCCATCCTGGCGCAGCATGCGTACGCCCAGCGAGTGAAAGGTACACACCACGACGTCCTTGGCCGGCTTGCCGATCAGGCTTTTTGCGCGTTCACGCATTTCGGCGGCAGCCTTGTTGGTAAAGGTGATGGCGGCGATACGTTTGGCCGGCATGCCAGTCTGAATCAGGCGAGCGATCTTGTGGGTGATCACGCGTGTCTTGCCCGAACCCGCCCCAGCCAATACCAGGCAGGGGCCATGCAAAAAATTGACGGCCTCTTGCTGGGCCAGGTTCATACCGGAGGAGGTGGGGGCAGACATGCAGACAGAAGTGGGGGGAGTGGAGAAGCGCAGACCAAAAGACGAGCGCTGATCTTAACGGCTGTCACTGGCATGACCACCCGCCGCGCCGAGGGCCTGCAAAGCGTCGACAATGCCGTGTGCTTGCAATTTTGACCCTGACGTTTCCCTTTTTCGCCCTGGTGGCTTGTGGCTACCTGGCGGCGCGCTTCGGGCTGCTGGCGCTTACCGCCATTCCGGGTCTCAACGGCTTTGTGCTGTTCTTCGCCTTGCCTTGCATGCTGTACCGTTTTGGCGCTTCCGCTCCGACAGCACAGTTGTTCGACCCGGGGGTGGCTTTTACCTATCTGTTTTGTGGCTTGTTGATGGTGGGTTTGTGTTTGGCATTGACCCGGCGCGGCAGCATAGGGTGGAACGATGCTGCCTTTGGTGCGCTGGTCGCGGCATTTCCAAATACCGGATTTATGGGGGTGCCGCTGTTGGTGGCCTTGCTAGGGTCGGCTGCGGCCACGCCGGTTATCGTCTCGTTGCTGGTGGACATGGTGGTCATTTCCAGCCTTTGCATTGCACTTTCGCGCTTGGGGCCGCATGGTGCGGGAACGGGAGTTTCGGAAGATGCAGTCAGTGCCGGGCAGGCCGCCCGCAAGGCGCTCAAAGGCGTGGCAGCCAATCCGTTGCCTTGGGCCATTCTTGCCGGTGCGCTGGTCTCTTGGCTGCAGCTTCAACTGCCCAAGCCGATTTTGACCACCGTCGGGTTGTTGGCCGATGCTGCATCGCCGGTAGCGCTATTCACCATAGGTGCGGTATTGGCGCGATCACACATCCTGGCGCTGTCGGACCCCACCCATGAAGTGCCTTGGCAAACCACGGTACCTGTGGCCCTACTGAAGTTATTTGTACACCCCGCGCTGGTGTATGGGGTCGGCACATTCGCCCTTGCATTGGGTCTGCCGCTGGCGCCGTTCGCGCTCAAAGTGCTGGTCTTGCTGGCTGCACTGCCCAGTGCCAGCAACGTGGTGTTGCTGGCCGAACGTTATGGCGCAGACAGCGGGCGCATTGCGCGCATTGTTCTGATCTCTACGGCCTGTGCGTTCTTTACCTTTTCTGGCGCAGTTGCTTTGATGGGCGGACGTGGGGGCGCATGAACCCGGCGCCGGGCCGCCCCAAGCCGGGTTGGCCCCCTGAGGGGGCAGCGCAGCACACGCAGTGGCAAGCGTGGGGGCTCCTAAACCCGGCGCCGGGCCGCCCCAAGCCGGGTTGGCCCCCTGAGGGGGCAGCGCAGCACACGCAGTGGCAAGCGTGGGGGCTCCTAAACCCGGCGCCGGGCCGCCCCTAGCCGGGTTGGCCCCCTGAGGGGGCAGAGAGCCACACGCAGTGGGCGAACGTGGGGGCTCCTAACTAAATAGCCGTAGGATCTACATCGACTGCCCAGCGGATCAATCCTTTGCAGGCAGGTTCGCCGCGGGTGGCGTGCAGCACATCGTGCCAAGCCGCCAAGAATTTCTGCAAAGCTGCGCGTGAGGGGCTTTCCACCAGCATCTGGGCGCGCTCCACATTGGCTATGCGCTGGATGGTCATGGGCACAGCCGGGTAAACGAAGACCTGCTCAAGGATCGGCGCCCAACCCGGCCACTGCGCCATGTCTTCTAACGCTGCAGCACGTGCCAGCGTTAAAAAGGCTTGGGCCGCTTCCTGCGTGCGCGCTTCGGCACGCACCAAAGCCTGTGCGCTGAAAGGTGGCATGCCCGCCTGTTCGCGCTCTCGGAGTTGTTGCTCGGCAAAGGTTGGGTAGTCGTGCGCTTTAAGAGCCGCGTAAAGCGGGTGGGCGGGTTGAAAGGTTTGTATCCACACCTCACTGCTGGCGCCCAGTGCGGCATCGCGACCGGAGCGGCCAGCAGCCTGCATCAAAAGGCTGAACAATCGCTCCGGTGCCCTGAAGTCGCTGGAGAACAAAGCACCATCCGGGTTCACCGCCGCAACCAGAGTGATGCGACGAAAGTCATGGCCTTTGGCAATCATTTGCGTACCTACCAGTACATCCACTTCTCCGGCATGAACTGCCGCCAGTTGGGTTTCCAGCGTGCCCTTTAGCCGGGTGCTGTCGGCATCAATCCGGGCAATACGTAGCGGCTCTCCTTCCGGGAATTCGGTGCTGACCGTGCCGGGGCGGCGCACGTCGGCCAACAACTCGACCAATTGCTCTTCCAACTGTTCCGTGCCGCGCCCCATTGGCTCGATGTCGACGTTGCCGCAGGTGGGACAAGCGCGGGGCACCCGCTCGGTAAAACCACAGTGGTGGCAGCGCAGGGTGCGGTCGATTTTGTGAAACACACGAAAGGCCGAGCAATGCGGGCATTCGCTCTTCCAACCGCAATCGGCGCAGTGCAGCACGGGGGCATAGCCGCGCCGGTTCAAAAAAACCATGCACTGCTCGCCACGCGCTACCCGCTCGCGAATGGCATCCAACAGCGGCAGTGAGAAGACCGCCCTGCGCGGCTGGTGGTTCATGTCCACGCGGCGCACCAGGGGAAGGCCGTCTGGCGTGCCGGACTTCAAGCGCATGGCGTCGCGTGCCTGAACTTGATGGCTGGTCGTTGTGATAGGCACAGTGCTTGTGCTGGAAGCTGCGTCAGCGCTATTTGGAGTATCCGAATTGACTAACGGCGCCATAGTGCCAATGCGGCTGGGCATATGCAGACGCTGATAGCGCCCGCCTTCTGCTGCCGGTCGGCTCTGGTACCAACTCTCCAGCGAAGGTGTGGCCGAACCCAGGATGACTTTGGCGTTTTCCAACTTGCCCCGGTAAACGGCGAGGTCTCGTGCCGAGTAGCGCGCACCTTCGCTGCTTTTGTAGCTGGGGTCGTGCTCCTCGTCCACCACAATCAGGCGCAGTGCTGGCAGGGACGCAAACACCGCCATGCGCGTGCCCAACACAATGCGCGCGCTGCCGCTGTGGGCAGCAAGCCAACTTTTCAGCCGCTGCGGGTTGGTCATGCCGCTGTGCATGGAAACTACAGACTGTTCGCCGTAATGTGGCGCAAAGCGCGCCAGAAAGCGTGCCTCCAGTTGCGGCGTCAGGTTGATCTCTGGCACCATGACCAGTGCCTGGGCATCCGGGTCGCGTGCCAGCAGTTCAGCCACGGCGTGCAGGTAAACCTCGGTCTTACCGCTACCGGTGGCACCAAACAGCAAGAACGGCCCGGTTTGCGCTTGAATTTGTTCAAGCGCCTGGGTTTGTTCAGGGCTCAATGTCTGGGCAGGTTGCGCAATACCGGCAACATCTGTAAGTACTGGCTTACGTTTGAGCCGACGCTGCATCTGGATCGGCGTGAGATCTCGCAACTGTGGCGGCAGGGCCGCCAGTGCGACTTCCCCTACCGAGCGCTGGTAATAGTGGGCCGCAAATGTCACCAACTGCTGCCACGCCTGCCCCAGCGGCGCAATGCCATCCAGCGTGCCGGCAATATCGCGTACCTTATCCGGGTCAATTTCTCCAGTGGCGTCTACCGCAGTGGGTTCCCAGACCAGGCCCAAGGTTTCGCGTTTACCCAAGGGTACCCGTACCAGTGTGCCCGGCGCCAGGGGCTGGGAGCTGCGATAGGTCAACACCGGCCCTAGCGCGGAGTGCGCCGGGGTCTGCACCAGAACGCACAGCCAGGTGTTCATCGGCAAGTTGATAAAAGCAGAAAACAGGTCATTCAGTGAGGGAGGACGGGGTGCCGCTAGGCCTGTTTGTTGAAGTGAAACTTAGGAAAGTGAGCTAAGTACTTGATTTACAAGGTGTTTGCAGGCGACTCGGAATTTCTGTGGATAACTTTGTTTATATCTTCCATTGAGCCCCGCCAAAGCCTTGCGCAACAAGGCTTTGGCTGAAATGCCCGAAAAAAAAGCAAAATTTAATATCCTTATAAATCAACAACTTACAAGCGCTATTGAGTTTGTAGCGCGCCATGTTCAGTTTTTGCATTGCTGCTCTGCCGCAACACCTTTTTTGTGCATAAGTTATGCGTGCCGCGCTTGCATGACGGTCAAAATGTGGTATGAAATTCAGGCTCTTTGGGCTTTTGAGTGTTTATGTACGGCTTCCACCAATGCCGCCACGTTTTCCGGTGGCGTGTACTGGCTGATGCCATGCCCCAGGTTGAAAATCTGCGTCGGACCGGTGCCGGAGCCCTGGTAAGGTGTGCCAAAGCTGTCCAGCACGCGCGCCACTTCGGTTGCAATCTGGGCCGGTGGCGCAAACAGCACGTTGGGATCGATATTGCCCTGTAAGGCCTTGCCGGGACCATTTTCTGTACCACCGACCAGCGCACGCGCGGCGCCCAGATTGACCGTCCAGTCCAGGCCCAGCACTTCGCAGTCCAGCGGCGCCATTTCCTTGAGCCACAGGCCACCACCCTTGGTGAAGACCAGGCGTGGCACGATCTGGCCGTCTGCGCCCGTGCGCTTGAGTTGGGACAGCACGCGTTTGGTGTATTCCAGCGAAAAGTCCTGGAAGGCGCCATCGGCCAGCACACCGCCCCAACTGTCGAAAATCATCACGGCCTGGGCGCCAGCATCAATCTGTGCATTCAGATAGGTGGCCACAGCATCGGCGTTGATGGCCAGGATGCGGTGCATCAGGTCAGGGCGTGAATACAGCATGGTCTTGACCAGGCGGTAGTCGTCCGAACCTTTGCCTTCGACCATGTAGCAGGCCAGCGTCCAGGGGCTGCCGGAAAAGCCGATCAGCGGCACGCGGCCATTCAGCGCTTTGCGGATGGAGGTGACGGCGTCAAATACGTAGCGCAGCTTGTCCATGTCTGGCACTTCCAACTTGTCGACCGCCGCTTCATCACGCACGGCGGTGGCAAAGCGCGGGCCTTCGCCCAGGGCAAAAGACAGGCCCAGCCCCATGGCGTCGGGCACCGTCAGGATGTCGGAAAACAGAATGGCAGCGTCCAACGGATAGCGATCCAGCGGCTGCAGCGTCACTTCGGTGGCGTAGTCGGTATTCGTGGCCAGGCCCATGAAGCTGCCGGCTTTGGCCCGCGTGGCGCAGTACTCGGGCAGGTAACGACCGGCTTGGCGCATCAGCCACAGGGGGGTGTAAGGGGTGGCTTGGCGCATGCAGGCGCGCAAAAAGGTGTCGTTCTGGAGCGGGGCGTATGCGGTCATGTATTTGGGCTCAGATCAAAAGTGGGATGCCAGCATTGTCGCAGGAGACGGTAGCCCCCACGCTTGCCACTGCGTGTGCTGCGCTGCCCCCCGAGGGGACTAATCCCGCTTGGGGCGGCCCGGCGCGGGATTGCGGCCCCCAGGCGCGCCTCTTGGTGCTGTGTGGATGCGGGCCGGCTTACAGCCGTGCCAGCGCGGCGCGCAATTCACCCACGCCCAGTATTTCGGACATCACCACAGGTGTTTTGCCGCTTTGGTAGATCACATAAACCGGCACACCGCTGCGTCCCAGACTGCTGAGGGCCTGGCTGATGGCGGGGTCGCGGCGGGTCCAGTCGGCGCGCAGCAGTGTCACCTTTTTGGCGCTGAAATCTGCTAGCACGTCAGCATTGGCGAGCGTGGTCTTTTTGTTGTACTGGCAGGTTATGCACCAGGCGGCCGTGAAATCCACAAAAACCGGTTTGCCTGCCGCCAGTTCGGCATCCACGCGGCCCGGCACCCAGGCCTGCCAGGTGAGTGCCTGCGCGGCGCCGGTATTGTTGGCTGTGTTGTTGGCTGTACTGTTAAAAGTGGCAGCCTCTTCCAGTTTGAAAACATTCGGGCCAATGGCAAAGGCCAGCCAGGCGGTGGCAAGCAAGGACAGGGCGCCCAACACCGTGCGGCTGCGCCCTGGCAAACCCAAAGACCAAACCAGCAGCGCCAGACACAGCAGCAGCGCCAGCAGACTGGCGGCTCCATCCACACCGGTCAAATGCCCCAATACCCAGAGCAGCCAGACCACCGTCGCCCACATCGGAAAGGCCATAAAGCGGCGCAGCGTGTCCATCCAGGCGCCTGGTTTGGGCAGCACTTTACCCAGCGCCGGTACCCAGCTTGCAGCCAGATAGGGCAGTGCCAGGCCAAGACCCAGCGCCGCAAATATGCCCAAGGCTTGCGCGGCAGGCAGCGCAATCGCATAGCCCAGCGACGCACCCATGAACGGTGCGGTACAAGGCGAGGCAATGGCCACGGCCAGCACGCCCGACAAAAAGGCGTCACCCAGCGGATGGCGCAATTGCACGGATGCCAGATTGCCGGGCAACAGATTGCCCACTTCCAGCAAGCCCATCAGGTTCAGGCCGATCAGCGTGAACAGCAGGGCCAATACCGCGATGACGCCCGGCGATTGCAATTGAAAGCCCCAGCCCAACTGCTCACCCCCGGCGCGCAGGGCCAGCATCAGGCCGCCCAGTGCCAGGAAGGAGAGCACAACGCCCGCCGTGTAGGCGAGCCCCTGCGCGCGATGGCTATGCCTTTCGCTGGGCCGGGTAAAGGCCAGCACCTTGATGGCCAGCACCGGGAAAACGCAGGGCATCAGGTTCAGGATCAACCCGCCCAACAGGGCCGCAGCAAGGGCCAGCGCAAACGCACCCAGGCTCTGGTCTGGCGCAGGAGGCAGTGCAATCGGCGGGATGCTGGAGGTGTTTAAAGCGGGGGCGGCGCCGCCTAGAGCGGGTCCGTTGCTGAGGGCCGGCCAGGTGCCCTGCACCGTTGCTTCGGTACGCAGGCCCTTGTCGCCCAACGCCAGCACAAAAGCCAGAGTTGCCGGAGACTCACTGCGCAGGCCAGACAGCGTGATCGTGCTGGACCAGGTGCCATCGTTTTGCCATTTTTGGGCTGCGCCATCGGTGGGGGAGGGCGAGCGCGCGGTTTCGACAATGTCCGCTGTCTCGATAAAGGCGTTGATGTTCTTGCCGCGCCAGGCAGTGGGCAGGCCTTGTACCGTCAAAGTCAAGCCGTCTTTGTCAACACGCACTTCGGACTTTCCGTTCAAAGCTACCGGCTGGGCCGCACGGGCTTTTTCAAAGTCGGCAGCATGCAAGGCGGTGGAGCCTTGCAGCGGCACGTGCAATAAAAATTTGCCTTCCTGTGGCACGCACTCTTGTTTGCACACCAGCCAGGAGGCAGACAGCGCGACTTCCAGGCTGTCCGCGCCGGCCGCCGGTGCAAAGGCCTTGCTGATAGTCAGCGGCACCGGCAGCAGCACCGTGCCCTCGTAGCCAAAGTTGGCCAGCGAGCCGATGCGGATTTTTTGCGGCGTGGGCCAGGCGATGTCACCCGCGGTAACGCCCGCTGGCAAGGTCCATTGCAGGTGTGTGGGCAGGCCGGAATCGCCGGCGTTCTTCCAGTAGGTGTGCCACTCGGGTTGGTGGGCTAGTTGCAGCCCGACCCAGACGGTTTTGTCGACACCCACGCCATCCGGTGCAAAGGCCACCAGTTCAGCGCGCACTTGT
The DNA here is from genome assembly GCA_903876045.1 of uncultured beta proteobacterium. Lineage (GTDB taxonomy): Bacteria > Pseudomonadota > Gammaproteobacteria > Burkholderiales > Burkholderiaceae_C > Allorhodoferax. The sequence continues at coordinate 9,983 of CAIQYP010000549.1, forward strand.
TGGGTCTGCACGACCGCATTGGCGCCGCCGGTTGCAGGCTTGGCGAATTGGGCAAAGGCGGTGTTTTGAAATGCCAACAGCGCCAGGCAGGCAAGAGCGAGACGTAGCGCAAAGCGCGAGGGTAGGGATGTCGACAGCCGGTTCATAAAGGGGTCAGCGCGCAGTGTGGGCTTGGGGGTGTGGCAAGGCAAAAATATTTTGAGGACGCTTGGCGTCCGGCCATATTGTCGCCTTAGTCGGCCAAGGGTGCAGCGTCGGTGAATACGGCCGGCAACTTCTTTGGGGCATGGATGCGCAGTTGTTTGTTCACATTCTCCTGGCCGAACACCACCTCGATGTCCGCCACGGCCACGCCAAACAACGGCGCCAGAAAGCGCACCATGTAATCAGTGGCTTTGCCGTCACGCGGCGCGGCGGTCACGCTGATCTTGAGTTGCGTGCCCTTGGGTTTGCCAATCGCGTCTTTGCTGGCGGAGGGTTTGCCCAACACGTTGAGCACCAGCACATCGCCATCCCAACCGAAGAAGGTGTCGCCGGTGGTGTTCCGCTGCGCCTTGCTATCAAGTGTGGGTGTGGTTTTGGTCTTGGGTTGTGCCTTGGCGGAGGCCTTGGAGGGGTGCTTGGATGCCATGCTTTGATAATACGACCATGCACGCCCGTATTGTTCTCGCCACCCTCAACGCCAAATACATCCACGCCTCGCTGGGCTTGCGTTACCTGATGGCCAATATGGCGCGCCATGGGGGCGCCGATCTGGGCGCGATTACCAGCCTGCAGGAGTTCACTATTCAGCGCCCGGCTCAACAAATTGTGGATGCGCTGCTGCAAACTTTGGGCGGGACGGGCGAGAGGGGCGAAGCGCCGGTGCGGGTGGTGGGCTTTGGCGTGTACATCTGGAACGTGACACAGACCACGGTAGTCGTCCGTCTGCTCAAAGAACAATGCCCGCAAGTAAAAGTGGTGCTGGGCGGGCCGGAGGTCAGCCATGAGTGGCAGCAACAGGAGAGCTTGGCCATCGGTGGTCCTGGCGCAGCCGGGGCTGGGGACAGTCTGGTTGCTCTGGCCGATCATCTGATTACCGGCTGGGGCGACGTGAGTTTTCCCAAACTGTGCCGCGCCCTGGTGCATGGCCCACAGCCGCTGATGAAGGTCATCGCGGGTGAGCAGCCGCCATTGGATGAGGTCGATTTGCCTTACGACCGGTACAGCGCCACCGACCTGGCGCAGCGCGTGCTGTACGTGGAAGCCTCGCGCGGCTGCCCCTTCAAGTGCGCGTTCTGCCTGAGCGCGCTGGACAAAACGGCCTGGGCCTTCGAGTTGGAGCCGTTTCTGGCGGCATTGGCCAAGTTATACGATCGCGGAGCACGCAACTTCAAGTTTGTCGATCGCACCTTCAACCTCAAGGTCGAAACCTCGGTGCGCATCCTGCAGTTCTTTTTGGACCGCTTGCAGGCAGCATCGCAAGAGAAGTTGTTTCTGCACTTTGAGCTGGTACCTGACCATTTGCCGGATGCATTGAAGGCGATGGTGGCGCAGTTCCCGGCTGGGGTGCTGCAGTTTGAAATCGGCATTCAGACTTTTAACCCGGCGGTTCAAAGCCGCATTGCGCGCAGGCAAGACAACGCCAAAACCGGTGACAACATCCGCTGGTTGCTGGAACACAGCACGGCCCATCTGCATACCGATTTGATTTTTGGCCTACCGGGCGAAAGTTGGGACAGTTTTGCTGAAGGCTTTGACCGCCTCTACGCGCTGGGTCCGCATGAAATCCAGTTGGGCGTGCTCAAGCGTCTGCGCGGCACACCGCTGGCCCAACGCAGTTTGCCGGGTGAAGTGGCGCAGGACGGCATGGTCTATGCCGCCGAGCCGCCGTACACGGTACTGCAAACGGGCGCGGTCACGGCGGAGCAGGTGCAAAGTTTTACGCGCATGGCGCGCTACTGGGATCTGCTGGTCAATTCCGGACGCTTCGGCCAGAGCAGCCGTTTGCTGCTGCAAGGGGAAAGTGCCTTTGCAGAGTGGGCTGCTTTCTCGCAGTGGCTGTGGCAGCGCAGCGCCAGCACCCACCAACTCACGCCAGAGATCCTGCTGGACGCCGTGTTTGACTACCTGACCGTTCAGCGATTGCTGCCTGCCGACGCGGTACGCAATGCCTTGCTGGCCGATTACCTGGCCAGCGGCGCGCGCTCCAATCCGCAAGCTTTGCAGGGGCTGCTGCCGCGTCGGGAGAAGATTCCGCAGCAGAAGGCTGCGACGCAAAACAAGTCGGTGGCACAGCGGCAAAGCCGACATCAGGTGGCGCAGGGTGCAGGACCAGTGCCGCCCGCAGATCCCATTTCCCCTTCCACGCTCTAAGATAGATGCCATGAGAACCACATCAAGATTCTGGGCTGACTGGACCGCACGCGACTTTGCCTTGGCCCATGCCCACGGCCGCATGGCGCAGACCATTGCCATCCTGCCCGTGGCGGCCACGGAACAGCATGGCCCGCATTTGCCTTTGGCTGTGGATACGGCGCTGGTTGATGGCGTGATTGCCGCCGCGCTGCCGCACATTGCCGCTGAAGTTCCAGCGCTTTTTCTGCCGACGCAGGCGGTGGGCTTTAGCCCCGAACATGCAGCCTTTGCCGGCACGCTCACACTCAAGTCGGAGACCATCATCCGGCTTTGGACCGATATCGCCGAGAGCGTGGCCGCTGCCGGAGTGCGCAAGTTGGTGTTACTCAATTCGCATGGCGGGCAGGTCGGTCTACTGGATGTGGTGGCGCGCGATCTGCGCGCTCGCTTGGGGTTGCTGGTCTACAGCGTCAACTGGTTTGGCCTGCCGCTGACCGGGCCACAGGGTGAAGATGTCAATGCACTATTCAGCGCGCACGAGCACCGCTTTGGCATCCACGCGGGTGAGATCGAAACTTCGATGATGCTGGCTCTTACCCCGGAGACGGTTGACATGGCGCAGGCGCAGAACTTTGCCTCAACCTCTGAAGACCGTTCCAAGGAATATGCGATTCTGGGCAACGGCAAGAGTGCCAAATTGGGCTGGCAGATGCAGGATTACAACGCCGCAGGTGCCGTAGGCAATGCCGCTGCCGCCACGCCTGAAAAAGGCCGCGCCGTGTTGGATGCTGCGGGCCGCGCACTGGCGCAGATGCTGTCCGAGTTGCACCAACTGCCCATGGACACGCTGGTCGACAAACCCAGGCTCTAAAACTGCCAACCGGATGCGCGTCTAGGCGTAGCTGATCCACTCCGCCAGTTGGGGCGCGTCCAGATGCGGCAGGGTGTTAAAGGTCAGCAGGGAATGCCGCTTGGGGTTGAAGGCAAACTCGCTCACCGCCGTATTGCGCAGTCGCATATTCAGTTCAACAAAGGCCTCGGGACTGGTGCCCAGAAGTTGCGCCACGGCCGTAGCAATCGGCCCGCCACTGCTGACCAGCAGGACATTGCCGCAGTGCTGAATGCGTACATGGTCTAACGCGGCACAAATGCCTTGCACAAAGTCGGCATAGCTCGGCATGCCCTTTGGCACGATTGCGCCGTTGGCCCATTGCCGCAGCCCCTCGCGCAACATACGGAAGTGCGCGCGGTAGGCCTCAGGCGTGAAGGGCTTGGCAAGCGGGGCTGGATGCACGCTGGCAATCAGGGCATCGCTGTCATATTCATTCAGTCCGGGCCATATTGAAGGCGTCAATGCTTGCGCCAAGGTGTCACTGCCCGTCATGCCGATTTGTATGTGGCCCCAAGTCTGCGCGTGGCGCTTGAGGCCGCCGATCAACACCGACTCAAACTGCAGACCCTTGGCGGCAAAGTATTGGCCCAGACGCAGACTTTGCCGTTGACCCAATTCGCTCAAGTTATCGTAGTCGTCAGCGCCCAAAGAGGCTTGTCCATGGCGGACCAAATAGAGTTTTCCCATGGGAAGGACTGTAATCGGCGGAGGTGGGCGGCTCGGTCATGCGGGGGACAATGCCAGCGCATACCCTTGAATTCGATTCCCCACCTCCACTATCGACCCTTGAAGACACCACCCCCAACCCGAACGCAACGTCAGCGCAAACCCGCAGCGCGGTTCAGGCCATCACGCAGCTCGCGACCGACGGCGCAGCGGGGCCGCACTGCCTTGCTGAGCATTCCGGCATTTGTTTTGCTGTATCTGGTGCTTGGCTTGTATGGGCACGCACCGCGAATGATGGCGCTGGTCTACGCGCTGATGAGCCTGCTGTGCTTTATTGCCTACGTCTGGGACAAGTCGGCCGCTCGCTCTGGCAAATGGCGAACCAAGGAACGTACCTTGTTGTTACTGGGCTTGCTTTGCGGTTGGCCTGGTGCTGTGCTGGCTCAGCAACTGTTGCGCCACAAGTCCGCGAAGACATCGTTTCAGATCGCTTTCTGGGCGACCGTGATGCTGAACGTCGCCGGGTTTCTAGTGCTAATCAAATTGTAGAAAATTACCATTTTTATTGCTTTTAATCATGCTGCGGTGTAATTGCATGCAATTTTATGGAAATATTGACAATTATCGATATATTGGATTGAGTGCTATCTAAGCAACTTGTAGTTGTGAATTCATTGAATGCAGTCGCAGTAAAGATTTTCCATACGAAAAGATCCCCATGAAAACCAGCAAAAGAGCGCAGTCGGCCATGGGTATCGTGCTTGGGTGTCAAGCGATCAAGGCGTTCGTCGCCTGCCCTGACCGGTACAAGGTCTTGGGTATCGTGCGGATGGGTATGGAGTTTGGCTTGTTGGCTACGACTGAAAACGGGACCTATGTCCGTGTCAACGGATCTACTGTGTCGGCGCTTGACAGTGCGGAGGTGGGTAAAGCGCTTCAGTTGGCGCACTCAAATGGACGGGGTGAGTCGTATGCCACGTCCCGACAGCACAGCGCTGTGCATGCGCCAAGCATCGTGCTGCGTAAGCACCGCCATGCGCAGGCACAGTGTGACAGCGACCAATTTGTGACCGGTGGATTCGATATCGACACGCGACAAATCAAGCTGCTACGCGAGTCCTGTGCGCTTGTGCGATGGAATTCGGAAGCGCTGTCTGGCAATTTTTACATCCACCTCTTTAACGTGGACCCTGCGGTGCAAACGGCTTATGCCGGGAACAGAATCAACCCGGTGAGCGGAATGTTCGGCTTTATGGGGGTCGCAATAGCCATGCTGGACGACCCGGAATCCCTTAAAAATATGCTTAGGCAGGCGGGTTCAAGACACGTTGGCTACGGCGCATTGGATGGCTACTATCCAGCGATTGGGGAGGCATTGCTATTGACGCTGGAGGCGGCGCTGGGTGACAAATTCACGCCCGAAACGCGCCAGGCCTGGGCCGACTTCTACCATTTCATGAGCGATTGCATGACGATGCCCGCTCCGCAAATTCTCAGTAGCCGGCTACACCTCAACCGAAATTGACCCACCTCGCTTTGAAGTTTTTCAATCGAGTGTCCTCAGGCAAGGGCAGTCATCTCTGTGTAACTGCATCGTGGCCCTCTTAGACAAAGAGCCGAGGGTCAAACACAAACGGGTTGCGCTCCAGCACCAGATTGATGTCAAGGTAGTGCGGATGCGCGGGGTTGAGCAGCAGGTTGCGCTCGGCTGGTTCCACATAGGAGGGAACCCAAAGCCCCAGACTGACGCCGCTGGTTAACCACTGCATGCCGAGGGACTGCGTACTCGCTTCATCGTTGCGCCAGTCGCTTTTCAAGCCCCAATCGATGGCTTGCAGTAGCGTGGCGTCCACGCCTATTTCCAGCCGCATAAGCGCCTGATTTTTTGGGGTGGCGCCGTTGCAATGCACACGCTTTTCCAGTTGGCACAGGGCACGACTGGAGCCGGCATATACCACTTGCAATTGGCCTTTACTGTGCCAGCGCCCGTTGCCCAGCGTGGAGCCAAAACCCAGGGAATGCAGAAGTTGTGCTTTCGGAGGTGCCGGGTTTTCGCAAAAACCAATGCGCCAGACAGCCGTCAAACCACGCCGCCATATTTCACCGCCACCAGAATGTCTTTGGCGCGCTGGGCGCCATACGAGGTCTTGGTGGCTTCGAGCGGGCTTTCGCCATCCAGCATCGGGTGCGGCCGACGTAGCCAGTTGGCGGCGTCGACTTCGGACTCAAAGGTGTCGCTGGCCATCTCGTCAAGCTCCAACAGCCGCAACACGCCTTCGGCAGAGTGCATGGGCAGCAACTGGTCTTTGGCAGCGCGGCGGTTGACGGTGGTGCGGTCCAGGTCAAGATAGTCCACCACCTGGCCTTTGCCCACGCCCAGGTAATTGCTCAGCGGGCCGATGGCTTTTGTCGAGATGCCGTTCTTGACAATGCGGTAGGCGCTGCTGCTGTTCAGGCCCAGCAACTTACCGTGCGCGACCACGCGTGCGTGGCTGGTCGCAACTTTGGGCGCCTCCACGATGTAGTTCCAAACCTGTTCACGGGCTTCGGCCCGGGTGGCCAGCGGGGAGAGTGTTTGAGGTGCATCGATCATCATGTTGCAATTGAATCACGTTATTGCTTCAATTGCAACATGATGATCGCCGTCGCTATAGCCGCTCAGTCTTTTAGATCGGTCACACCCAATTGCCGCGTCAAGCGCAGCGATGCCAGCATGGCCAGCGTGCCGAATATCACCAGCCCTGCGCCTTGCCCGGCCATTACCTGCACCGGTCCGTAGTGGGCTCCCCACCAGGCAAAGGGAATCGTGCCCAGCGTGGCACGGGCCCAGTTAAAGCCGGTGGACCACAGCGGGCGGCCCAGGTTGTTGAAGGCCGCATTGGCCACGAACAAGGCACCAGCAAAAAAGAAGCTGGCACAGACCCAAGTGCAGAAGGCATGCACCATCTCCGCTGCCATGCCTTCCAGCGAAAACGCCTGAATGAGCAACCCCTGCAGCAGGGCCAGCAGCAGCCAGGCCGCACCCACGGCGAGCAACATGAACAAAAGACTGGCGCGCATGGTCTCGCGCACCCGGTCAAACTGCTTGGCCCCCAGGTTTTGCGAAAGGATGGGGCCCACCGCACCGCTGAGCGAATAGATCAGGCCAAAGGCGACTGGCGTAACCCGATCAATCGTGGCCTGTCCGGCCACGGCCGAGGCGCCAAACTGCGCCACGCTGTGCGTCACAAAAGCCGCGCCCACCGGCGTGGCCAGATTGGTCAACACGGCGGGTCCGGCAATCGCTGCCAGCGCACGCGCGTCGTCCGCAAAACGCGTCTTGTTCAGGCGCCCCAACAGATGGTGCACACGCCAGACGCCGTTCATTCCCAGCACCACCATCATGGTGCGCGAGATCACCGAGACGATGGCCGCGCCATCCAGCCCCAAGCCAAAGACAAAGATAAAAAGCGGGTCCAGACAAGCGGTAATGGCTGCTGCACCCAGTGTCACGGTCATGGAGCGACGCGCATCACCGACCGAGCGCAGCAGAGCAGAACTTGCCATGCCCAGGCCCAGCAGTGGCAGCGCGGGCATGGTGAAGGTGAGGTAGCGCTGAGCCAGACGCGCCACCTCGTCTTTTGCGCCCAAGGCGACGAGTAGCGGGTGCAAAAACAGCACCGTCACCACGCCAAGCACTGCGGTGATCGCCACCATGATCAGCAGGCTGTGCGTTGCCATGCGCCGTGCATCCGGTAATTGGTTGGCGCCGATCAGGCGCGCCACGCAGGCGGTGGTGCCAATCATCATGCCGATGCAAATAGAGGTGTGGAAAAAGGCCACCACCCCGGCAAAACCTACTGCCGCAGCAATTTCTCTTTCACCCAGGCGCGAGATGTAAAACAGATTGATCAGGTCCACCGCAAACACTGCCACCAGGCCGATGGCGCCGGTGCCTGCCATGACCAATACGTGGCGCATCAGAGAGCCGGTCAGGAAGCGCGCCGTGGCTGCGCCAACTATCTTGGTCTTGGCAGTGGGCGCCGTTTGGGCACCGTTTTGGGAGGTTCGGGGTGTGGACATCAGGGCGCGAGTGTGTCACGGATTGAAGCGTCGCGGCCTGCGGGGTCTTTCAGTCCAGAGGCTCCACGCGCAGTGTCGTGTTGCCTGTCAAGTCAGTGCGTATTCAGCCGCTGCGTTTGCATGCAGCGCGGTGGTGTCAAACAGCGGCACCGTGGCATCCTCAGCACCGACCAATAGCGTGATTTCGGTGCAGCCCAAAATAATGGCTTGTGCGCCTTGATCGACCAACTTGGCCATGATGCGGCGGTAATGCTGGCGAGAACTCTCGACGATCTGCCCAAGACACAGTTCATCAAAAATGATGCGGTGCACGGTGTCGCGGTCTTCCTGGTCCGGCAGCAAAACTTGCAGGCCTTGCTGCCGGAGCCGGTCAATGTAGAAGGCTTGTTCCATCGTGAAGCGCGTACCCAGCAGGCCGATGCGGGTGAGTCCAGACTGTTGAATCGCCTGCCCTGTTGGGTCAGCAATGTGCAGCAGCGGGATGTGCACCGCTGCCTCAATGGCGGGTGCCACGATGTGCATGGTGTTGGTACACAGCAGCAAGAAGTCGGCACCAGCGGCTTCCAGGCTGCGCGCTGCGTCGGCCAAAATTTCACCCGCTGCAGCCCAGTCGCCCGCGCGCTGCAAGACCTCTATTTCATGGAAGTCCACGCTCAGCAGCACCAGCTTGGCCGAGTGCAAACCGCCCAACCTCTGCTGCACCGCCAGGTTGATCTGGCGGTAATACAGCGCGGTGGACTCCCAACTCATGCCACCGATCAGGCCAATGGTTTTCATGCTGGTTGTGCAAAAGGTTGCTTGAAACTAAAGGCCTTGTCGGATGGCCCCATGGCACGCAGGGTTTGCAGGCGCTGCATGGCCTCGTATTCATGTGGGCGATGCCCTTGTGGCACCCACCACAGCACGTGGTAGGCCTCGGACATGCGTTCAAACCATTCCTTACGTCGTTTCATGATCTCCACATGCATGGATTTATAGACGTAGTCGCTCAGGGCTTGCACGTCGCTCCACACCGACATGTTGACCAGCGTGTTCGGGCCGAAGGGTCGGATGGAGGTGGCATTGTCGCCCTCACCTGTCAGTCGCCAGATAAATCCGGGTGCGGCTTCGGCCAGGGCATTAATGCGGTCCAGGTTGGCAACGAAGTCTGCCATTTCAGGCGCATCCAAGGGGGTTTTCATTTGCGCGATATTGAGTTGCGCGAGTTCATAGCCAGCCATGGGGTATCTCCTATCGTTCTATTTTTTGGTTGTTCTTGTTCAGACGAATTGCGCCGTCCAGCGGTGCAGATTGTCGGCGCTGGCAGTGGCTCCACCGCAGACAATTATCAGTACTTTTTTGAATGCTGCAAGAGCCTCCGGCATGTCATAGGCCACAGCCAGCGCGGCGCCACAGGCCGGCTCCACCAGCAGACGATGGTCGTCCAGAAAACGGGTGCAGGCCGCCACGGCTTGCTCGTCGGACACCAGCAGGCTGTGCACCTTGCCACGCTGGCTGAGTTCAAATGCGCGGGCACAAACCTGGCGTGCTCCAAGCGAAGTGGCAATGCTGGTCACTGCTTCCAGAGCAGTCGGTTGGCCCGCTTGCATGGCCGCGTGCAGTGAGGCCGCACCATGGGTTTCCACCGCCAGCACCGGCACATCGCCCCAGCCATTGCGAGCCAGGCCTTCCATTACACCGGCCAGCAGTCCACCTCCACCCACCGACAGCAGGACCGCATCCGGCTTGTTGCCGGTAGCGGCCACCTCGTCGATCATGGTTGCGTGACCACTCCACAGCAGCGGGTTGTCAAACGGGTGCAAGAAGGCATCGCTGACTTGCAACATGGATTGCGCCAATGCATTGGCCTCCTGCCAGCTGGCGCCGTGCACGATGACTTCCGCGCCTTCCCGACTTAAAAGCTGTTTGGCGCGTTCGGAGGTGGTTTCAGGCACCACCACCGTCACGGGTATTGACAGGTGTCGTCCGGCATAGGCGACCGCCAGACCGGCATTGCCGCCGCTGGACGATACAAAGCGCTTGGCGCCCTGGCGCGCATAGTGCTCGCAGGCCGCGCCGATGCCGCGAATCTTGAACGAGCCCGGCGGCTGCAGCGCTTCAAGTTTGAGCCAGATTGAGCACCCGGCTGCGCGCGATAGCGCAGCGGATTCAATCAATGGGGTGTGGATGTGCAAGGGCATTTTGCGTTTCAGACGTCTGGTTTGTGCTCGAGATCTATCTGTTTTAGAGCTCTGTCAAAATCGCTCTCAAACAAGCGATCCTGTTCTATGCGGTATTTTTCGAATTCGCTTTCGGCAAATGCCTTGGCGATTTCCGCCGTAACCTTTCCAGCGTCTTGCAAAACCTCTCTCTCAGTCGCTTCAATGAACCGGCTAAGGCGAGTTTCCCAATCCTGCATCGTCAAAGGAATTTGCCGCAGGGCCATGTCTTCCGCTACGTCCAGATAAGCCGAGACCAAGCGCTGTAATTGCGCCATTTCGCTTTCGGTCAGATAGTTTTTGGCGACGGTCACATCGAATTTTTGAATCTTCCCTTCTGGCGCATCCTTCCATGAGGTCAGGCCCATCTTGCCCTTCGTGGCGTCGGCACGGCGGTAGATGATTTCTGCAGCAGTCTGACCGTGAATAGCCCAATGCAATTTATTTTGTACGGTGGCGAAAAAGCGTTTGGTGGCCTGCGCCGTTACGTCGTAGTCCATCGAAGTGGCGTAGATGTCGGTGATCTTCTGGTAGAACTTGCGCTCCGAGAGGCGGATCTCGCGAATGCGCTGCAATTGCTCTTCAAAATATTGGTCATTGAGTATGGAGCCACCGCTTTTCAGGCGCTGGTCATCCATCGTGTAACCCTTGATGGTGAACTCTTCGATGATGGTGGTTGCCCACTTGCGGAACTGCACCGCGCGTTCGGAATTGACCTTGTAGCCAACGGCAATGGTTGCTGCGAGCTTGTAGTGCTTGGTGTCGTAGCTTTTGCCATCTGCCGCAGTTATTCGAAAATTTCGAATAACTGAACCTTCTTCCAGCTCACTGTCGGCGAACACTTTCTTCAAGTGGTAATTGATGGTGTGGGTTTCTACCTCATAGAGCAGCCCCATCATCTTCTGGGTGAGCCAGACGTTTTCATCCGCGTAGATCGCTTCCACGCCGCCGTGGCCGCTTGCCGCGATAAATGTCAGATATTCCGCTGCAGAAGAGCGGATAGAGGATGCCTTCTCTGGTGGTGCATTTTTAGTGTTCATGACAGGATACTTTCAGGAAAATCAGGTGGCAATGCTGGGCCAGTGCGTACGACGGAGTTTAGAGTCGTATTTGGCCATCCACACAGGTAACCGAATCGCCGCCCACCCAGACCTGGCCGCTGGTGTCCTGCTCGATATAAACACGGCCTTCGCGCCCGATGCAGGTGCCTTGGGCGGCGACATAGGAGCGCGGTGCATGGCCGTCGGCAATCAGCCACTGGGCCAAACTGGCGTTGAAGCTGCCGGTGATCGGGTCTTCGGCCACCACCAAATCACTGACAAACATGCGCACTTCGACGCTCGGTTCCTCTTCGTCGGCAAGCGCTTGGGAGCTTGTATCTGCACTTGCGCCTGAGGCTGATGCGGCAGCTAGGGTCGATGTGGAAGACTGGCCGCCGAAGGCGCGCGCCTCGCGGTTGGAGCGCAGGATCAAACCGCTGGCAGGCGCAGCAGGCTCCACCGCCGCCACGCCCACTCCGCTGCAACCACCACGCGCTAACACGGCTTTCATCGCAGCAAAGTCGGGCGTCAGTTCGAGCGCGGTTTGTGCGCTATCCAGTAGCAGGCCAAAGTACCTGGGCCCATTTACCAGATGCTGGCTGGCCACGACTTGTCCGGCCCGCAAACCGAGGGCGGACAAAAGCGCAGGCAGCAGGTCGCTTGCAATAACGCTACGTTGCAACGTCGGCGCTGCAAACGCCAGACGTGTGCCTTGGCGTTGAATCTGTACCAGCCCCACCTTGCATTGCTGCACGATGCGCGCGGGGTTCTTTGGCACGCCGCCGTGCTCCAGCCAGGCGTGGCAACTGCCTAAAGTGGGGTGCCCTGCAAACGGCATTTCATAGGCGGTGGTAAAGATGCGCACCTGGTAGTCCGCACCGGCTGCCGCCGCCTCGGGTGTGGGTGGCAGGATGAAGGTGGTTTCTGCCAGGTTGGTCCACATAGCAAAGCGCTGCATTTGCGCATCGCTCAAGCCGGTGCCATCCAGCACCACGGCAAGCGCATTGCCAAAGTACGGCTTGTCGGTGAAGACGTCGACCTGCTTGAAAGGGCGATTGACCGGATTCTGTAGGGGCATGGCTAATACCTTTGGTTGTGAGCTGCAATGAGCGCGCCTGAACCTGCAAGCCGAAAGTGCCGGTGCGGAGAGGCGAACTCATCCTTGTCCATGGGCTGGGCAGCTGCTGTTTTGCAGTGCCAGCCGTTGTGGGCCTAGCGCGCCTGCTGTTCCTTAATGGCCGCTGCCAGCGCCGCCACACCACGGTGGATTTCTTCCACGCTGGGCGTCACAAACGACAGGCGCATGCTGCGCGCATCCGGCTCACTGGCGTAAAACGGCGCGCCGGGCACAAAGGCCACTCCCTTGTCGACTGCGTGCGGCAGCAGGTCCACCGCGTTCATGCCCACCGGCAGACGGGCCCACAAGAACATGCCGCCTGCGGGTGTGTTCCAAGTCAACGATTGCTCAGGGTGCGTGGCCGCGTCGGGGAAGTGCTGTGCCAAGGCCTGCAGCATGGCGTCGCGCTGGCTCTTGTACAGCGCGCGGATGGTGGGCACATGGCGCGCCAGAAAGCCGTCTTGCGACACCTCGTAAATCAGGCGCTGGTTAAATCCCGGGCTGTGCAGATCGGCGGCTTGCTTGGCCTGCAGCAGCTTGGGGTAAACCGCCGATGGCGCCACGATAAAGCCCATGCGCAGGCCCGGTGCCAGCACCTTGGAAAACGAGCCCAGGTAGATGCCGCCATCCGGGTTGCGCGCGGTTAGCGAGGGCGGCGGTGGCGTGTCAAACCACAGGTCGCCGTAGGGGTTGTCTTCCATCAGCGGCAGGCCCAGTTCGGCAGCGGTATTGCTCAAGGCCGTGCGACCGGCTTCGCTCATGGTGCGGCCGGTGGGGTTCTGGAAATTGGGCAGCACGTACAGAAAACGCGCGTCATGGCCCTGGGCCTTGGCACGCAAGTCGTCCACGTCAATGCCTTCGTCGTGGCTGGCCACGCTCACTACTTCGGGCTCCATCGGCACAAAGGCCATCACCGCACCCAGATAGGTGGGCGACTCCACGAGCGCGCGGCTGCCCTTGTCCAGCAGCACCTTGGCCACCAGGTCCAGGCCTTGTTGCGAGCCGGTGGTGATCAGCACGCTGCCGGGGTTCACGTCCCAGTGCTGGCCCTGCGCTTTGGCCTGGTCGCTCAGCATGGCGGCGACCATTTCACGCAGCGGTGCATAACCTTCGCTGGCGGCGTATTGCAGCGCACCGGCCGGGTCATCGCGCAGCACCTTGGCGCAGGCGGCTTCAAATTCCGCCACCGGGAAAGTTTTGCTGGAGGGCAGGCCACCGGCAAAGCTGATGATGCCGGGGCGTTCGGTGACCTTGAGGATCTCGCGGATCACGGAAGGGTTCATCTTGGCGGCGCGCTCGGCCAGGGTCCAGTGGGGTGTGCTCATGGTTTGCTTCTCAGTTGCTCAGGGGAAATTTCAGGAACGGTTGTTGGGTGTGATGTGCTTGAGATTGTCGTCGCCATAAGAGCGAATCACCTCGGAGATGACGATGTGAAAACCCTTGTACCAACGCTGGTAGTCACGCTTGGCTTCCAGGTGCTGCGGGTTTTGCGAGAAGGTTTTCAGGGAGTCCAGATCGGCCCAATAGTAGGTGGCATTGAAGCGCTTGCCGTCCTCCGACTGCCACGTTTCGCGGCCCAGAAAGCCGGGGTTACTGGCGGCAGCCGCTTCGATTTGCGCGTCCAGGGTGTAGAAGCGTTCGTCGTAGGTTCCGGGCTCGAAGATGAAGGCGGCGGAATACATTTTGTTCATGTCCTCAGGCCATCAGCATCGGGTACAGCGAGGCAACCAGCGCCAGGGCCATGGCGTTATTGAAGATGCGCAGCTTCAGCGGATCTTGTAAAAACTTGCGCATGCTGCTGCCAAAGGCAGCCCAACTGCCCACGCAAGGCAGGCCCAGCAGGGTGAACAGGCTGCCGAGCAACAGCACTTGCACCGGGTTGGCGTCCGCTGGCAAGTAGGCTGTCATGGCGGTCATGCACATGACCCAGGCCTTGGGGTTGACCCATTGGAATGCAGCCGCACCCCAAAAGCCCAGGGGCCGGGAGTTTCCCGCGTCCACACCCGGTGCGGTGCGCGACGTGGCCAAATTCCATGCAAGCCACACCATGTAAGCACCGCCCACATAGCGCATGCACTCCAGCACGATGGGGTACTGCCCCAACACGCCATGCAAGCCCAGACCGACCAGCATTTGCATCAGGCCGAAGCCGATGCAAATGCCCAGCAAGTGCGGCAGCGTGCGTTGCAGGCCGAAGTTCACGCCCGACGTGAGGATCATGGTGTTGTTAGGGCCGGGCGTGATCAGGCTGACCACCGCAAAAAGGCTGGCAGCAATCCAGAGTTCGGGGCTCATGGCGCGGCCTTAAGTTGCGTCACGGCCGGATCCGTGACAGGGCTAACGGGAGAGACTGCTGCGGCCTGATCGGCAGCGATGGCAGGAGTTGCCGTCGGGTTTGATGCAAAGCGCTTGCCCAGAAACACCACCGCCACCACCGCCAGCGCAAAGCCCAGGGTGACAGGGTCGAGTGCTTCACCCAGCAGCGGCACGGCGGCCAGAATGCTGAAGAAGGGTTGGAGTAATTGCACTTGGCTTACCCGTAGTGCACCACCCATGGCCAGGCCGCGGTACCAGGCAAAGAAGCCGGCCCACATGGAAAACACGCCGACGTAGCCCAGGCCCAACCACGACGGGGTGTGGATGGCTGTGGTCGGCCAGTTCAGCAAGGCACCCGGCACGCTGAAGGGCAAGGCCATGACGCAGACCCAGCAGATCACTCGCTCGGCGCCCAGCGCTGGCGTCACCTGCGCACCAAATACATAGCCCACAGCAGCTGACAGAATCGCGCCCAGCAACAAAAGGTCGGCCCATTCCAGTGCAAAGCCCTGGCTGTGTTGATACGCCCGCATCAGGGAGAACGCCATCACCAGCACGGCGCCCAACCCGGCACAGACCCAGAAACCCAGCCGCGCCCGCTGGTGCAGCACCCAGGCCGCCATGGCGGCAGTGGCCAGCGGCAGCAGGGCGGTAAACACGGCGGCATGGCCCGAGGTGACATGGCGCAGCGCCAGACCCAGACACAGTGGAAAGCCCACGGTATTTCCCAGCATGGCCATAAATAGCGGCTTGCGTTGCGCAACAGTGGGCAAGGGTGAACGGGTGATGCCGAGAAAGGCCAGCGATAGACAACCAGCCAGTGCCGCGCGTGCAAAGGTGATGAACCAGGCCGAGAGTTGCGGGTCCTGCATGCTGCCGGTGGCCAGGCGCGTCATAGGCAAGGTCACGGCGAAGATCGCCACGCCCAGAACGCCCAGCCACATGCCTTTGGTTTCCTTTTTCATGCGCTGCATGGGTGGCTCTTGGTTTTGGATGGATGTGTCTGCATGCTTCCCAATGTACGTGCAATTCCAGCACAGTTGCAGTACAGTTATGGCGAACATTTGTAAAACTGTATTGGCTTCGCGGCTAGCACAAGCCGCACAGGAGATTTCATGCTGATGAAGAGCAGCGCGCAGTCGCTCACCGAACAACTGGCGGCCCGATTTGCCCAGCGCATCCGCGACCGGTTGCTGGCGCCCGGTGCGCGCCTGCCCTCGGTGCGGCAGTGCGCGCAGCAGCAGGGCGTTAGTCCCTCCACCGTGGTGGGCGCCTATGACCAATTGCTGGCGCAGGGGCTGGTGGAGGCGCGGCGTAACCGGGGTTTCTTTGTGCGCGAGAGCTTGCAGACCCCTGCTGAATATGCGTTGGCACAGGCCAAAGCAGTGGCCATTGCAGAGCCCTCAGCCGCAACCCCGCACCGCGCCCCGTTGAACGCCACAGCGCTGATTCGCGGCATGTTCCATGGCATCAGCGACAAGCCCCAGCCCGGCATGGGTGTGCTGCCGCAAGATTGGTTACAGACCACGTTTCTGTCCAGCGCAGTGCGGCGCTTTTGCAATGCCAAGGACATGAATGCCTTCTCGCTGCAATACGGCGAGCCGGCTGGGGATGCCGGCCTGCGCCGTGCGGTGTCCAACAAGCTCAAGACGTTGGCCGTGCAGGCCGCGCCGGAACAGATCATCACCACCATTGGCGCCACCCATGCGTTGGACATTGTCAGCCGCACCCTGCTGCGCGCGGGCGACTATGTGATGGTCGAAGAGCCCGGCTGGGCGGTGGAGTTTGCCCGGCTTGATGCCTTGGGTATGCGCATTTTGCCAGTGCCACGCCGGGCTGACGGGCCGGATCTGGAGATCATGGCGCGCTATGCCGAGGCGCATGCGCCCAAGCTATTTGTCAGTGTCAGCGTGCTGCACAACCCCACCGGCTACAGCCTGAGCCCGGCCGGCGCGCACCGCATTTTGCAGCTGGCCAATCAGCACAATTTCCATGTGGTGGAGGACGATACCTACAGCCACTTTGCCCCTGAACACGCCACCCGCCTATGCGCTCTGGACGGGCTGCAGCGCACCATTTATGTCGGCGGCTTTGCCAAGATACTGGCACCGAATTGGCGTGTCGGCTATATGGCCGCGCCGGGGAATTTGGTGGAGCGCTTGCTGGACACCAAGTTGCTTTCCACGCTGACCACCCCGGCCTTGCTGGAGAAAGCCCTGGCCTGGTGTGTGGAGCAGGGCCAGATTCGACGCCACGCCGAGCGCATCCGGCAGCGTCTGGACGGCGCGCGCAGCCGCAGCGTGGCACTGGCACTCGGTCACGGCTTTGTTTTTGCTGCCGAGCCGATGGGCCTTTTTGGTTGGGTCGATACCGGGGTCGATACGGATGCGCTGTCGCAGCGCATGCTGGACGAGGGCTACCTGCTGGCGCCGGGAGCCTTGTTTCACGCGCAGCGCACGCCGAGCAGTCTCATGCGCATCAACTTTGCCACCACGCAGGAGCCGGTGTTCTGGAGCACGCTGCAACGGCTATGTGCCGAGCAGCGCCAGTGAAGCAAGATTGCCCGACTACCCCGGCTGGCCGCCAGACTGAAACAGTTGCCGCGCCGTGATGATCGTCAAAAAAATCTCTTGTGGGCTGAGTTCGGGAAAGTGGTCCTTGAGGGTGTGGTAGGCCAGCACCTCCTGGCCACCGCTGCCCCCCCATTGCGTGCGTCGGTCAAAAAATGGCCGCAGCGCCTCGTAACGCGGTGGATAGACCAGATCTTTCTTGCGGCGTTCGCCTGATTCAGGAATTGACTGAGTAGGTGACACGGTGAAGGCCCCCTGAAATTGGATTTGTGTGAATGGTGGCAGCTTTGGCACCAAACCTCAAGCAAACGGGCCTTGTCCTTCTCGTGGGTTTGACACAGCGCAAAGAGTCGCTGCCACACGCCACTGCTAGCCGATGTAGTTGAACAGTGACAGTTTTTGGACTTGAGCGTAGGACTGCAGTGCGGCCTGGTAACCGGTTTGCTGCTTCTGAAAGTCTGACACTGCCTTGATCATGTCTACGTCTTCAGCGCGTGAGCGGTCGGCTTCCTGCTCCACATTACGCTTGTCGTTGGTGGCGGTGATGGTGTCGGCCCGGCTGAGCAGGTCACCAGCCTGGCCGCGAACTGCAGAGATGCGAGCCATGCTGATATCAATGTTGTGCAGGGCTTGGGACACGGCTTGGTTCGCCGCATTGCTGTTGGTGGCGCCGTTGATGTCGTTGACCGCATGGTCAATGGTGGAAAAAACGCTGACGTTCGGATCCACGGTGACGGTGTCCCCCAGTGTCGGAGTGCCCTTGACGTTAAGGGCCAGCCCCGGCATGCCGGTCACTGCAAAACCCAGTTCCTTGGACCAGGGGACTGCGGTTGGGGATGCAATGGTTGTACCCGGCGGAGTTGTCATGTCGTTAACGTGGTAATCCACCGTGCCCAGAGTCGCGTTGAACGCATCGATAACCACTGCGTAGGGGGCGCCGGTAATCGTGCCGGCCCCGACTGCGTTGTTCTTCACCACGCTGTCTGTGGTCAAAGCGCTGTTGCTCGTTTTCACGTTGTAGGCTGCGTCGCGCGCGGGTTGCAGCATGAAGGCACTCTCACCATCCAGCGTGGACGGTATGGCATAGGTTCCCGCTGCGGCAGTGCCTGGCAGACCATTGAAGGTGTAGTCGGGTACGCTGCTAGCCGGTCCGGTAAATGGCTGTAGCGCGCTGCCCAAGGCTGCAAATAAGGGTTGGCCGTTGCTGTCCTGGGTGTTGGCAAGTGTCAGGATTTGCTGGCGCAAGGCGGTGATCTGGTCACTCACGGTCTTGCGTTCTGCAGCGCTGAATGAGCCGTTGCCGGCACTGACCACCAGGTCGCGCACGTTTTGCATGGCTGAGGTGATATCGCCCAGCGTGCTTTCCGCAGTAGAAATCGCGTTCCGCTGCACTTCAAGTGCGCGTTGGTCGGTAGCAATGCGTGCAAGGCGGTTGAGTGCGCGTTCAGCCTGCGCCGCACCTGTGGGGTCATCTGAAGGAGAGGTGATTTTTTTGCCCGATGACAGACTCTCCTGCAGGTTTGCCAGGTTGTTTTGTCGCGTGGTCAGGTTGGCTAGCGTGTTGTCGTAGCTGTTGGCGCTACCTAGTCGGGAAAAAGATGTGACAGACATGTGAAATGCTCCTGTTCCAGGCTTAGGCGCCGAGCGTCTGGATCAGCGTGGTGAAAATGGCCTGCGCGACCTGGATCATCTTGGCTGCGGCTTGGTAGGCCTGCTGGTACTGAATCAGTTTGGCCGCTTCTTCGTCCAGGTTGACGCCCGCAATGCCGGTGCGGTCTTTCTCGGCGTTGGTGGCGATATTGGTGGAAACCGTGGCCGAGTAATTCGCGCTCTGGGCGCGAATACCGATTTGCGAAATCACTCCAGCGTAGCCGTCACTCATGGCAGCGCCGTCGAACATGGGCACGTCGCGCAGATTCATCATGTTGATGGCGTTGCCGCCATTGAGTTTGATATCCAGGCCGGTCGTGCTGATGTCTTGCACAACAAAAGTGTCGCCGTTCTGAGGTGCACCCTGTAGGGTCAACGTCCAGTTGTTGGCCGGGGCTCCAGGCAACGGTGTCGGCGGGATCGGCTGCCCCGATGTGTAGGTGAACGTGCCCACGACGCCGCTGATCGAATATTGGGTCGGGCTGACTGTGGTGTCAAAAGTGATGGTGGCAGGCACGCCGACCGGCGGATTTGTATTGGTGCTCAGCGAGGTGAGTTGCAGGCTGCCCGTGTTGTTGGCACCCATCTTGCCCACAATAGGGCTGGCCACGGCAAGCGCGCTGGGCGAGGAGAACTCGCGCGCGATATTGGTGGCCGCCGAAGCGAAGGGTTTGAGCAAAAAGCGGTCACCGGCCGTGGCCGACGCTAAGCCTGTCAGAGTCAGGCCGTCAAATGTCGGGTTTCCTGCGGTAGGGTCAAAGGTCTTGGAGGTGCCATCAGACATGCGCGTCACAGACACTTGGGTGCCAGACAGCACCTTGACCTGGTAGTCGGAGGCCACAAACTGGGTTGCATCGGCAATGCCGAGAGTTAGCGCAGCGGCAGGCGCTGTTGCGTTGGTAGCGGCTGGCGGCAGCGGCACCAGAATATTGTTCACATTGACTGGCGTAAACAAGTTTTGACCAACTTGTCCGTTCAGGTCCAGGCCCAGCTTGTGCTGGTTGTTCAGGGTGGTGGTCACGGCAGTGGTCAGGCGCCCCAGCAGGTTGCGGCCTTCTACCAGATCGTTGTTCTGGAAGCGCAGCAGGCCCGATACCTCGCCGCCGCCCAGCACCTTTTCATCCATAGTTACGGAGAGGCCGTCGCGCGTCACAGTCAACTTGTTTTGCTGCGGGTCACCAAAGTCATCCTTGGTGGGTGACAGGGCCAGCTTGGAAGTCGAACTACCCAGCACCAAAGACTGACTACCACCGATGTAAATGCCAACCGTTCCGTCGTCAGCGGGCACTGAGGTGGTCTGTATGTATTTGTTGAGGTCGTGAATGAGCTGGTCGCGTTTGTCCAGCAGGTCGTTTGGGGGCTGGCCCTTGCCCTGTGCGAGTGCAATCTGCTCGTTTACATCGGCGATGTTTTGTGCCAGCGTGTTGACCGAGTTGATCTTTTCGTTCAGAGCCTGGGTGATGCCGGTTTGCAAATCGTCCAGGCTTTGCGATGCGTCGCGCAGGCGGCGCGTGGTTTCGTCTACCCGGGTCAGCACCACGGTGCGCGCGGTGATGTCGGTGGGGGTACTGGCCACATCCGACATGGAGTTGAGCATGTCATTGATGGACTGGCCAATGCCATTGGTGCCACCTTGAAAAATGTTGCTGAGCTGCGTCAGATAGTCCGAACGGGTGGTGTCGGCAGATTGGGTGGACGCTGCCAGAGTGCTTTGCCGCGTAAGAAACTGGTCGTAGTTGCGTTGAATGGTTTGTATCTCAACGCCCTTGCCAATGTAGCCAGCGCCGGTAAACTGACCGACCACCGTACTCACAACGACGCTTTGGCGCGAGTAGCCAGTGGTGTTGACGTTGGCAATATTGTTGCCAATAGTCTGGAGTGCAACCTGATTGGCCTGCAAGGCCAAAGTGCCGATGTTCAGAATGCTCATGGCGTCTGACTCCTAGACCTGCACGCGGCGCAGTTGCAGCGTGGTGTTAATGGCACGGCTCAGTTTGGCTGCGTATTCCGGGTCGGTGGCGTAGCCGGCTTTTTGCAGGCCGCTGGCAAAAGCCTGGGGGCTGCTGGTCTGCAGTTTGGCCTTAGCGTAGCGCGGGCTGTCACCCACCAGACTGGCGTAGTCTTTGAAGGCCTCTTCGTACGAACCATAAGAGCGGAACTTGGCAACCTTCTTCTCAGCCACGCCGTCTTTGTATTCGGTCGTGGTAACTTCGGCCACCTTGCCACTCCAACCGCTGGTGGCCTTGATGCCAAACACGTTGAAAGAGGGCGTGCCACCTTTGTTCTTGATCTCGTGCTGGCCCCAACCGGTTTCATGGCCGGCTTGGCCGATCATGTAGCCGGCGGGAATGCCGGTGGCCTGCTCGGCCTTGGCGGCCGCGTCAGTCAGTTTGTTGACGAAGGCCGCTTGACCCGCAGTAGGTGCCTTGCCGGTCTTGCCAACCGGGCCGACATTGCGGGACGGATCGGCCGGGGCAAGCGATTTCGGCAGGCTTGTTGTGCCATCGGCCGGGATACCCATTTGCCGTGTCAACTGGGCTGCTATCAGGTCGGACAGGCCACCAGGCTGGCCCGACATCTGCACGGCAAACTGCTGGTCCAGCAGGTCGGTGCCGAGGTCGCTACCGGCGTTGTCCAACTCGCCGGACTTCATGGTGGCGTTGGCATCGCGCATGCTCTTGAGCAGCTCCTTCATGAACAACGACTCCAACTGTTTGGCAGTCTCTTTGATGGCGGCGGGCGTCTGCTTGCCCGCTTCCAGTTTCAGGTTTCCCAAAGACTGCGCATCCGCTGCCAGCGTGTTGTTGAAGGAGGAGGTGCCAAACACCGAACCGTAGCTCATTTCAAATGACCTCCAGCTCTGCGTTCAGTGCGCCAGCAGACTTGATGGCTTGCAGTATGGCCAGCAAATCCTGCGGCGTGGCGCCCAATGAATTGAGAGCTTTGACGACATCGGCAAGTTGCGCGGATGCCGGAATCTGGATCAGCTTGCCGGGTTCCGCTTTGATATCGATGTTGGCCTTTTCCGTGACCGTGGTCTGGCCGCCCGATAGCGCATTGGGTTGACTGACCGAGGGCGTGCTCGAAATGCTGATGCTGAGGTTGCCATGTGCAATCGCGCAGGAGCCCAGGGAGACAGCCTGGTTCAACACGATAGAGCCGGTGCGGGCATTGATGATGACGCGGGCCGCCTGAATGGATGCCTCCACGGGCAACTCTTCCATCTCGGCAATAAAGCTGATGCGCTCGTTCGGGCCTGCCGGTGCCTGCACCTGCACCGTGCGGCCGTCCAGCGCCATCGCGATGCCGGCTCCAAAGTGTTGGTTCACCACGGCGGCCACTTTGCGCGCGGTCTGGAAGTCCGACGCATTCAGGCTCAGGCTGATGCTGTTGCCTTCGAGCAGCGATGTAGGTACGGCGCGCTCTACCTGCGCACCATCGGGAATGCGGCCCACGCTGAGGTGGTTTACGGTCACTTTGCTGCCCCCGCTGGAGGCACCGGCGCCGGCCACAATCAGATTGCCCTGGGCCATGGCATAGACCTCGCCATCGGCGCCCTTGAGCGGTGTGGCAATCAGCGTGCCGCCCTTGAGTGATTTGGCATTGCCGACCGAAGAGACATTGATGTCCAGTGTTTGACCCGGGCGGGCAAAGGCTGGCAGTTGTGCGGTGACCAGCACGGCAGCCACGTTTTTCATTTGTAATTGGCTGAGCTGGGCGGCTGGCAGCGTCATGCCAAGCTGGCGCATGTAATTGGACAGGCCCTGGGTGGTGTAGGGCATTTGCGTGGTCTGGTCGCCGGTGCCGTCGAGCCCCACGATCAGGCCGAAGCCGGTAAGTTGGTTGCTGCGGACGCCCTCAATCGAGGCGATTTCCTTGATGCGTGCGGCTTGAGCGTTAGTGCCGAACAGCACGAACAGAAGGGTGAAAACCGCAAGCACCCAGGACTTCAGCAGCTGGTGCTGGCCGGTGCCTGTGTGTGCGGGAATCTGGGTTTTCATGTGCCGAACCGGTAGTTGGGGAGATCCGACTGGATCCTTTACCCCTCGGCACAATTCTGGAGAACTTTAGAACGGGTTAAAGCTCAAAAAGAAGCGGGATAACCAGCCAACTGTTTGTGCTTCACCCTGGGCGCCCCGGCCCTTGGACTCAACCCGCACATTGGCCACCTGAGTCGAGCTGATGATGTTATTGGGCTGCAAGAGGCGCGGGTCCACTGTGCCGGAGAAGCGCATCACATCCACATTCTGGTTCACACCGATCTGCTTTTCACCGGACACCACTAAATTGCCGTTTGACAGCACATCAATCACGGTAGTGGTTATAGAGCCGGTAAAGGTGTTGGCCGCAGTCGTGCCGCCCTTGCCGGAAAAGTCATTATTCGTTTTGGCCGCCATATTCAGGTTCAGCAGGTCCACACCAATGATGCCTGGCAGTGGCGGCGTGATACTGGTGTCGCTGGACGTGTTTCGGTTTACGGTGGACGCTGTCACCTGGCTGGCTGCCAGGCTTTCCACAATCTGGATGGTGACGATGTCGCCCAACAGGCGTGCTCGGCTGTCTTCAAAAGCGGGGCGATAGCTGCCGGTGTTGAAAAGGCTTCCTGTAGCTGCTTTGTGGGGCGCAACTGCAAGGGTGGCGGGCGCGGGCACGACCTTGGGCTCGGCAAAATCCACCACCACTTTTTGCGGCAATGGCGCGCAGGCTGCGCACAGCAGCACAGAGGCTGCCATTGCACAGCGGCGGGCCCAGTTTGTTTTGTTGCGCGTCATGGCGTTGCCTCAACCTTCTGATTCAGCGTCGCCGCTTACAACTGACCGAGCTTTTGCAGCATCTGGTCAGAAGTCTGGATGGCCTTGGAATTCATTTCATAGGCGCGCTGGGTCTGGATCATGCTGACCAGTTCCTGCACCACGTTCACATTGGAGGTCTCGACGAAGCCCTGCATGATGGTGCCCAGGCCGTTGGCCCCGGCCGTGCCTGCATTGGGTTGTCCCGATGCAGCACTTTCAGCAAACACGTTTTGTCCGCGAGGCTCCAGACCAGCTGGATTGACAAAGCTGGCCAGGGTTATGGTGCCAATGGTTTGCGGTGCAGTAGTGCCGGGGATGCTGGCCGTCACGGTGCCGTTGGCGGCCACTGAAAGGTTGGTGGCGTTGCTGGGCACGGTGATGCCGCCCTGCACCAGCAGGCCGTTGGCGTTGACCATGCGCCCCTGGCTGTCGAGCTGGAACGAGCCATCGCGCGAGTAACCGGTAGTGCCATCCGGCATGGTGACCTGGAAAAAGCCGTTGCCCTGAATCGCCACGTCCAGGTTGTTGTTGGTCTGCTGCATGCTGCCCTGCGCAAAGTTGCGGCTGGTGGCCACGGTGCGCACACCCAGGCCCACCTGCAGGCCGGTGGGCAAGGTGCTTTGCTCGGCGGTGTTGGAGCCGACCTGACGCAGGTTCTGGTACATCAAGTCTTCGAACACCGCATGGGCTTTCTTGAAGCCGTTGGTGGACACATTGGCCAAGTTGTTTGAAATCACGTCCAGCTGCATTTGCTGGGCTTCCATGCCGGTCTTGGAGATCCAGAGCGAGTTGATCATGATGCTTCCTATTTATTGGTTAGCCTTGCAGGCCTAACAGTTGCGCGGCCGAGCGGTCATTGGCTTCGGCGCTGGTCATCAACCGGGTTTGAACTTCAAACTGGCGTGCGGTCTGGATCATTCCAACCATGGTTTCAATGACGTTCACGTTGGAGCCTTCGAGCACGCCCACATGCAAGCGCGCGGTGTCGTCGTTGTCCAGCGGATTGCCGGAGTAGGTGCGAAACAGGCCATCGTCGCCCCGTTTGAGCGGATCGTCCCCATTGGGCGTGACCTGCTTGAGCTTGCCCAAAATGCTGATGGGTTGGTTGGCCACTTTAGCGCTGATGCTGCCATCGTTGCTCAGAGTCACATCGGCACCGGCGGGCACGGTAATCGGAGCGCCGCCACTGGACAGCACGGTCAGGCCATTGGCCGTTTTAAGCGTTCCATCGGATGCAATTTCAAAACTGCCATTGCGGGTGTAAGCCTCGTTACCGTCCAGCCCCTGCACGGCGAACCAGCTCTTGTCCGTGGTCATGGCGTCCAGCGCGCGATTGGTCTGCTGGGCCTGGCCCGGCAAATCCAGAAAGCCGGCAGTCGCTTCCAGCGCAAACACACGGGTGCTCGCGCCCTCGCCGTTGAGTGGCACGGCGCGGTAGGTTTCCAACTGGGCGCGAAAGCCATTGGTGGATGCATTGGCCAGATTTGAAGACAGGATCGCCTGCCGGTTGGCGGCGGCGCCGGCCCCGGTCATGGCGGTGTATATCAGGCGATCCATGGTGCTCTAACGCTTAGCGCAGGTTGACCAGGGTCGACATGATCTGATCCTGGGTTTTGATGGTCTGGGCATTGGCCTGGTAGTTGCGCTGCGCAGTCATCATGTTGACCAGCTCGGCGGTCAGGTCCACGTTGGACTCTTCCACCGCGCCGGAACGCAACTCGCCATATCGTCCTATCGTGGGCTTGCCCAGTACGACGGGGCCGGATTTGTAGGTTTCCTGGTACTCGCCGGAGCCAATGGGCGAGAGGCCCTGCACATTGCGAAAGTCGGCCAGGGCAATCATGCCGCCGTTCTTTTGCGTCTGGCCGTTCGAGTAGCGGGTGGTGATCACGCCCCTGGCGTCAATACTCAGGCCGGTGAATTCACCCGAGGTGTAGCCGTCTTGCGACAGGTTGGTAATGGCAAAGTTAACGCCGTATTGCGTAACCTTGGAAATATCGACGCTTACATCGAAAGGCTGGATTATGCTGGGTTGCGGTGGTGTGATAGTCAGTTTTCGTGCAGGTGGTGTCGCTGTGTTCAAGGGCGGGAAGGTCGTGTTGACCGCACTTAAGGTGCCGCTGGCGTCAAAGCTTAAGACGCCTACCAGTGGGGCGGTTGTCGGGTCAATGCCGGAGTAAACCGCCCACTGGTCGGTTGCTGGAGTGGTCACGCCGGGGAGCGTCACGCCAGCAAGGACTGGGGTAGGTGGGTTAGCCGGATCAATGCGTTGGAAATACAGGCTTACCGGTATCGGTTTGCCCTGCGAGTCATAGGTGGTTAGTGACGTGCCGTAGGTGGCCATCGGTGTATTTGGCTGTACCGAGTTCCAGATCGGTGCACGTGCGTCCAGATTCAACTCGGTAATGATATTGGCGGTCTGTTTGGCCGCAATCGGCGCAGTAGTGGGAATGGTGAGTTTCTGCGTGGTCTGACTGGAGGTCGCTCCGGTGACGTCAGTGGGGTAACCCATCACGGACGCACCGGTATTGGTGATGATGTTGCCGTCCTTGTCCAGCTTGAACTGGCCGTCGCGGGTGTAGGCAGTGGTGCCATCCGTTTTGGTCAACTGGTAGAAGCCACCGCCATTGATGGCCACGTCCAGACTGTTGCCGGTGATATTGATATTGCCCTGGCTGAAGTTTTGCGAAATCGAAGCCACGGCTGTGCCAATACCGGCTACGCTGGAATTTCCTCCAGCGCCGATGGCCGAGGCCACCAGATCGGCAAACTCACCACGAGATGATTTCATGCCCACGGTGTTGGCGTTGGCAATATTGTTGCCGATTATGTCCAGGTTTTGGCTGGCTGCGCTGAGGCCGGAGAGTCCTGTTTGAAAGCTCATGATGCTGTCCTAGTGTCTGATTAGAGAATGGATTTGATGGCGTCGTACTTGATGCTGCTGCCGCTCTTGAGGGTCAGACTCATGGCATTGCTTGCGTCTGTGCCTACCGAGGCAATGGTGTCACGCACCAGTGGCGTGGCCGTCACCGTGGCGCTGCCCTGCTTGGCCGTGACGCTGAATGTGGGGGTGCCGCCCGCGATGTATTTGGAGGCGTCCCACTGGATGTTGTGGGTGCCGGCCGTTAGCGCGCCCATGTCAATCTGGTCTACCAACTGGCCTCCGGGTGACAGCACCTGTACCTGCACGCTGGAGGCGTCGGCATCCAGGCTCACTGCGGCTGTGCCCACGCCGGCATTGATGCTCATGTTGCTGCCGTTGGCTACCACCTGGTGACCAATCATGGATGCACCCTGCATCACCTGCATGGAGGTGTATTGGGCTGCCATCGACTGAATGCTGGTGTTCAACTGTTGGATGCCCGAGACCGTGTTGATCTGCGCAATCTGGCTCGTCATCTGGGAGTTGTCCATGGGATTCATGGGGTCCTGGTTGTTGAGCTGTGCGACCAATAGCTTCAAAAAGCGGTCGGACTGATCCTGCGCGCTGGTGCTGGCGCTGGCTAGCGTTCCGGAGGTGGCTGTGGTGGCGGAGGAGGAGGAGACGGCGGCAACCAT
>CAIQYP010000550.1 GCA_903876045.1 uncultured beta proteobacterium
CAACTGGCGCGCGCGGTTTTGTACTTGCTGCGCGATGGCGACTACCTTTTCACCTTCAAACAGCGCGTGCGGCTGGAAGGTTTCAAACTCCAGCGAACCCTTGGCATGGCGCAGCAATCGCATCTTTTGCGACAGCGTGTCTTGCGTGTGTAGTTGCTCAGCCATGCCCGGTATACGTTCGGCGGCCAATGGCAAAGGGCCGTCGCCAGTGATCCACAGGGCCACCGCGTCATAGGCCAGTTTGGCCTGGTTATGCACGTGCGCGCGGTAGATGGTGAACTGCTCTAACTGACCGGTCGCAGAAAAAACCATGTCGGTCACCACGGCCAGCCGGTCCAAGTTTTCGTTCAGCGAACTCAGGTCATTCGACAGACGCTCGGGCAGCATGGGAAAGATGCGCGCGGAGGTGTAGACCGTTGCCGTGTTGTTGTGCGCATGGTCATCAATCGCCGAGCCCTTTTTGACCAGCGCATCGACATCCGCAATCGCCACCAGCAGTCGGGCCTTGCCCGTCTCGAGCAGCTCGAGGTAAGTGAGCTGGTCCAGGTCCATTGAATCATCGTTGTCGATGGAGCACCACAGCAGGCTGCGCAGGTCGCGGATGGCGGGGTCGGTGTCATCTGCGGCTTTATCAATCGACGCCAGCTCGTCCATTACCTTGTCAGAGAAGTCTGCCAGAAGCTGACGCTCGAGCATGGCATCGGTGGCGATGCGCACCAAGTCTGAGCGATGGTGGGTCCTTTTTGGTGCCGTGTTGTTTTTCAAAGTCGTTTCTCCACGCCTGGGTGATGCATGCGGCCGTTGGTCATCCGGATCTCCGCGCACACGTACATTGTGGTCCACAATGGTTCACACTTTGCGAAGCGAATGCCATGAACCCAACTTACCCTTTGCAAAACCCGTCTGCGGGCAGCATGTTGCAGATGCGTGTCGGCTTCGAGATGGAATACGAATGTCCGCGTCCCACGCCGATGTTGCTGGCGCTGAATATTCACTATGCGCATGCGGCCTATTTGGTGCAGCCCGATCACCTTCAAACCGTCCCACCCGTGCCCATCACCGCTTACCGCGACCTGTTCGGCAACTGGTGCAGCCGTCTGGTGGCACCGCAGGGCAAGTTCACCATCAGCACCACGGCACTGGTCAATGACGCTGGCTTGCCCGATGTGGTGGCCTGGGGGGTGGAGCAGACGCCTGTGGAATGGTTGCCTGAGTCGGCGTTGGTCTTTTTACTGGGCAGCCGCTATTGCGAAACCGATCAGCTATCCGACTTCGCCTGGGCTCAATTCGGTAACGGACCTACCGGTTGGGCGCGGGTGCAGGCGGTATGCGATTTTGTCCACCAGCACATTGAATTTGGTTACCAGCATGCCCGGCGCACGCGCTCAGCGCTGGAGGCCTTTCGCGAGAAGCAGGGCGTGTGCCGCGACTACGCCCACCTCGCCATTACGTTGTGCCGTTGCCTCAACATTCCGGCGCGCTACTGTACCGGTTACCTGGGTGATATCCGCATTCCGGCTGTTCCAGGGCCGATGGATTTTGCTGGTTGGTTTGAGGCCTATCTGGGCGAGCGCTGGTACACCTTCGATGCGCGCAACAACACGCCCCGCATTGGCCGCGTACTGATGGCACGCGGGCGCGATGCTTGTGATGTGGCGCTGACCAACACTTTCGGCTCCAACACATTGCAGCGGTTTAACGTGTGGGCGGAAGAGGTCACTACGACCTGATGGGTACTCTTTGCAGGTAAAGAAGTGTTTAGTCTGATTTTTTATGAGAAATGTCATTGAACCAGGGGCGTCTTTGCACCATGATTTGGATACCGCCAGCCCAATCGCAGTCGAGTTGTTGGCGAAAACATAAGAATGAAAATGATCCAACTTTCCCTATTTTCAAAATGGCGCTGGAAGTACCTTTTGGTGGTGCTGGTTCTAGGCGCAGTAGCGTATTTTTTTGTTCAACGTTGGCTGGGCCCGCAGCTTGCGGCTGAAGTGGTGCTGCGTCGCGATTTCGTGCAGTCGGTGGTGGCAAGCGGCCACGTGCAAAGTCCGCATCGGGTGGACATAGGCGCGCAGATCACCGGTACCGTAGCGCGGGTGCCAGTCGCCGAGGGGCAAAGTGTGGCCGCGGGCACGCTTTTGATTGAACTGCTTCCAGCGGAACTTCAGGCGGCCGAGCGTCAGGCGGATATTGCGGTGTTGCAAGCCCAGGCCAAATTGCGCCAACTGCTTGAGGTGCAGGCACCGGTGGCCGAGCAGGCTTTGCGTCAGGCGCAGGTCACACAGGCCAATGCCCAGTCGGCTTTCAAACGCAACCAGGATTTGTTCAAACAGGGCTTTATCGGTCAGGCCGCGTTGGACGATGCGCGCAAGGCCAGCGAGTTGGCCGACGCGCAATTGCACTCCGCACACAAGCAACTGGAAACTACGGCCGCATCCGGCAGTGATTACGCCATGGCATCCACTGCGGTCAGCCAAGCCAAGGCTGCAGCCGAGGCAGCCCGTGCGCGTTCGAGTTATGCGTCCATCCGTTCCCCAGTGGAGGGCGTGCTGATTGCCCGCAATGTGGAGGTCGGCGACGTGGTGCAGTCCGGCAAGGTGTTGATGACCTTGTCACCCAAGGGCAAGACCCAGATCGTGATTGCCGTGGATGAAAAGAATCTGCACCTGATTGCCTTGGGGCAAAAGGCGCTGGTGTCTGCCGATGCCTATCCGCAGCAGAAGTTCAATGCCGAGCTGGTCTATATCAATCCCGGCGTGAATGCGCAAACCGGCTCGGTAGACGTCAAGCTCGATGTGCCGCAGGCACCGGAGGTGTTGCGCCAGGATATGACAGTGTCGGTCGATATCGAGGTGGCGCGTCGGCCCCAGGCCTTGCTGCTGTCGTCAGCCGCTGTTCGCGATGCCGACAATGCCGCACCCTGGGTGCTGCGCGTGGAAGAGGGCCGTGCTGTGAAGGTGCCAGTGCATGTGGGTTTGCGCAGCGGCGGACTGACTGAGGTGCTGGACGGTTTGAACGAAGGTGATCTGGTCTTATCCGGCATCGCTGTGCAGCCGGGTCAGCGGGTTCGCGCTGCGGCTGCGGCACGCTAGGGGTTGACGTGCAGTCACCTTGGTTGCCCTTTGAATGGATCGTGGCCATCCGCTTTCTGCGTGAGGGCCGGTTACAGACGTTGTTCATCATTGCCGGTGTGGCGATCGGGGTGGGCGTGATCGTGTTCATGTCTGCGCTGTTGGCTGGCTTGCAAAGCAATTTCATACGCCGCGTGCTGTCCACGCAGGCGCACATCCAGTTGCTGCAACCGCAGCAGGTGACACGGGCATTGCGTGGCAGCAGTGACGCGCCGCCAGGACAACTGCAGGGCGCCATCATTCAGCCACCCTTGCAACAATCCAAATCCATCGACCAGTGGCAGGCCGTACTAGCCCAGGTTCGCGCAATGGCTGGAGTCAAGGTGGTTACGCCCGTGGCGAGCGGACCAGCGCTGGTGCTGCGTGGCAATGCCACCAAGGCGGTGACGGTGTCCGGCATTGAGCCGGAGACCTATTTTCAGATTGTCGACTTCAGCGACAAGATGGTGCGCGGCAATACGCGTTTGGGTGGCTCCGACGTCCTCATCGGCATCGACCTCAGCAGCGACATGGGCGTAGACGTGGGCGACAAACTGCACATTACCGCGGCCAATGGTGCCAGCAGCGTGCTCACTATCACCGGCGTCTTCGACCTGGGTAACAGGGGTGCCAACCAGCGCAGCACTTTTACCAGCTTGCGCGTGGCACAAAGTCTTTTGAATATGCCGGGCGGTGTGAGCAGCTTGGAGGTCACCGTGAGCGACATTTATGCCGCCGAGACTATGGCGCAGCGCATTGCCGCCGACACCAGCGTGCAGGCCGATAGCTGGATCAAGAACAGTGCGCAGTTTTTTGCAGCCGTCAGTGCCCAGACCACGGCCAACACGGCCATCCGGTTCTTTGTAGGTCTGTCGGTGGCCTTCGGCATTGCCAGCGTGCTGGTGGTGTCGGTGGTGCAGCGGTCACGCGAGATCGGCATTCTGCGGGCCATGGGCATATCCCGCGGCCAGATTTTGCGGCTGTTTCTGTTGCAGGGCGGGCTGCTGGCCTTTGGCGGTGCGCTGGTGGGTTGTGGCATAGGTGCGGCGGCTTTGAGTCTATGGCAGCAGTTCGCCCGCAACGCCGACGGCACACCGCTGTTTCCGTTGGAGTTTGACGCCAATCTTTTTGCGCTCGCACTGGTGCTGGCAACTCTGACCGGACTATTGGCCGCCTTTGCTCCGGCCCGGCGCGCCGCACGACTTGACCCGGTGGTGGCTATCCGTGGCTAAAGAAACCATTGTTCAACTGCAGGCTGTGCGCAAGGCCTTCAACCCGGGCACATCCCTGGAAACCGAGGTGCTGCACGGCATTGATCTGACGCTATTGCGTGGCGACTTCTGTGCCGTAGTGGGGCCCTCGGGTTCGGGCAAGAGCACCTTGCTCAACATCGTTGGCCTGCTAGACCGCCCCACGTCAGGCAGTCTGTTGATTGCGGGCGCCGAGACCACCACCTTGGATGATGCTGCCCTGACACGCTTGCGCGGTCACACCATCGGCTTTGTGTTTCAGTACCATCACCTGATTACCGCATTTACCGCACTGGAGAACGTGATGATTCCCATGCTCGGCGCAGCGGGATTCCCAAACGCGCAAATGCGCGAGCGCGCTGCGCAATTGCTTGACAGCGTGGGCCTCACACCCTGGAAGGACAACCTGGCTGGCAATATGAGTGGTGGCCAACAGCAACGGGTAGCCATTGCCCGTGCCCTGGCTATGAATCCGGCAGTGTTGCTGGCAGACGAACCCACTGGCAACCTGGATACCAGGAGCGCCGACGCGGTATTTTCACTGTTGCGCCAGGTAAATAGGGACCACGGTACCACTGTGCTGTTTGTCACCCACAACCCGGTGTTGGCCGGCCAGTGTGATAAGACGATTCAAGTGATTGACGGGATGGTGACGCAGTAGCCTGCGTCAGGCCATGCGCGGCAGCAACCAGCGGTAAAACCACTGCTTGGCACCTTCTACCATCACCAGGTAAGAACCCAGCAGCAGCGCCAGCAAGCCGAAGTAGCTCAGCGGCAAGGGCGCAAAACCCAGATACGGTGCGAGGGCTGTAAACGGCAAGGCCATAGCCGCGAACACCACCGTCAGTGAGGTAGCTATCAACCAGGGATTCGGGTGGCTGCGTAATGGGTTGCGCCGGGTGCGAATCACGAAGATCACCAGCACCTGCGTAGCAATAGATTCGACAAACCAGCCGGTGTGGAACAGTGCCTCATCCGCCTGAAGCAGGCGGTTAAGCAGGTAGAAAGTCAGGAAGTCAAACAACGAACTGATAGGCCCTATGGTCAGCATAAAGTTGCGGATAAACGCCATGTCCCAGCGCTTGGGAGTGGCCAGGTCTTCGGAATCCACGGCGTCCAGCGGCAGCGAAATTTCCGACACGTCGTACATCAGGTTGTTGAGCAAAATTTGCAATGGCAGCATGGGCAAGAAGGGCAGAAACACGGTGGCCGCTGCCATGCTGAACATATTGCCGAAGTTGGAGCTGGTGGCCATCATGATGTACTTCATCACGTTGCCAAAGGTGCGTCTGCCTTCCAGAATGCCTTGATGCAACACCATCAGATCGTGCTCCAACAGAATCATGGCGGCGGCTTGCTTGGCAACATCCACCGCATCTGCTACCGAGATGCCCACATCGGCGGTATGTAGCGAGGGCGCATCGTTAATACCGTCACCCAGGTAGCCCACCACATGGCCGCGCGCCTTGAGTGCCAGGATGATGCGGTTCTTTTGCGACGGGTTGACACGGCAAAACAGATTGACACCCTCCACGCGGGCGCGCAGAGCATCGTCGTTCATGGCCGCAATGTCACTGCCGGTTAGCAGACCCTGTATAGAAACGCCGAGTTGCGTGCAGACATGGCGCGTGACACGTTCGTTGTCTCCGGTGACGATTTTTACGGTCACTCCGCTATCTGCCATGGCTTGCAGTGCCAGCCCGGCGCTGGCCTTGGGCGGGTCCAGAAAGGCGGCAAAGCCGGCGAATACCAAAGCGCTTTCATCCGAAACTACGGCATGTTGCATGTCCAGCGGCACGTCACGCCAAGCCACACCCAGCACCCTGAAGCCTTCTTCGCCAAGTTCGTTGAACAACGTGTCCAGACGCGAACGGGCAACCGAGTCCAGTTCCGCATGCGCGCCATGGGCGTCCACGTAGGTTGTGCAAAGTTTCAGAATGTCTTCGGGTGCACCTTTGACCACCAGTCGGCGGCTGATCGTCAATGCAGGCGGGTTTGCACACTCGAGTAGCACTGAGACGCGCCTGCGCTCAAAGTCAAACGGCACTTCGTCTATCTTGTTCCAACCGCTGACATCCACCTCGGTGTGCTGCAGGATGGCATCGTCCAGCGGACTTCTCAAGCCGCTCTCGAAGTGGCTGTTGAGGTAGGCCAGCTGAAGCACATTTTCTGAGGGCTGGCCTTGCGGATCGAGGTGCTTTTCCAGGCGGATGCGGGCTTCCGTCAGGGTGCCTGTTTTGTCGGTGCACAGCACATCCATGGCGCCCATGTCCTGAATCGCCGAGGGCCGTTTGACGATCACCTGGAGTGCAGCCATGCGCATGGCTCCCCGTGTGAGTGTGACGGATACCACCATGGGCAGTAGCTCGGGCGTCAGGCCCACGGCCAGTGCAACCGCAAACAGGAAGGACTCCAGCAGCGGCCGGTGCAGCGCCACGTTCACCAGCAAGGTGAACAGCACCATCACCAGCGTCAGCCGCATGATCAGCATGCCGAACTGCCGCGTGCCATGCTCAAAAGCGGTGGCAGGCGCAGTCTTGTTCAGGTCTACCGCAATCTGGCCAATGGCGGTGGCGCTGCCGGTGCGGCCGATCAGGGCGCGGGCCGAGCCACTGACCACTGAACTGCCCAGGTAGATGTGCTCACTTGCATCGAGGTCCCATGTATTGTTTGGTTCCGCCAGCGCTGGTGTATTGGCGCCAAGTTTCTTTTCGATGGGGAAGGGTTCGCCAGTGAGTTGAGCCTGGTTGACGAAGAAGTCATGCGCCTCCAACAGCGTAGCGTCTGCCGGAATTAAATCGCCCGCCGAAAGCAGTATCACATCGCCGGGCACCAGTTCAGCCACTGGCACCTCGCACGCCAGGCCATCACGTAGCGCGGTGGCCATCACAGCCACCCGCATTGCCAGTTGGTTGGCAACTGCTCCGGCGCGGTGGGCCTGGACAAAGTCCAGCGTCACACTCATCACCACAATCAGCGCAATGATCAAGGCACCGCTGCCGTCGCCAGTCAGCGCCGACAGCAGGCTGGCGGCCAATAGGACGATGACGAGCGGGTTCCGAAAGTGCGCCAGGAATTGGAGCAGCAGCGCGCGCTGGGTCGCCGGTTGCAGCAGGTTCGGGCCGTTCTCAAGCAGTAACTTCTGAGCTTGTGTGCCGCTTAGACCGGTCATGAAGGGGCCAGTGGCTTTAAAAAGTGGCCATGATGGCTTGCTGCAACTCGGGTGTGATTTCCGGCATCACACCAAACCACGCGTGGAAGGCAGGGCGGGCTTGGTTCAGCAACATGCCTAGGCCATTAACGGTTGCATTGCCTCGCAACCTGGCATTGCGCAGCAGTGTTGTTTCCAGCGGAATGTAAATCGCATCTGACACCAGGGTCGTGGTGGGAAGACGATCAAGTTGAAGGTCCAACTCTGGCTCGCCATGCATGCCTTGATTGGTGGTGTTGACCAATAGCGCCACACCGCTCAATGCCTCGTGGCGCTCGCTCCAGTCGACGACCTGAATACCTGCGCCGAATTCGTCACACAGCGCCTGCGCTTTGCCCCGGGTCCTGTTGAGCAGTCGAATTTCTGATGCGCCTTGATCCAGCAGACTCAACACCACGGCGCGTGCGGCACCACCCGCGCCCAGCACGGTCACCGGGCCAGCGTTGGCTTTCCAGTCGGGCTTGGCATCAACCAGACTCTGGATATAGCCAAAGCCGTCGTTGTTAAAGCCGTGCAGCGCACCTTCAGGCGTGACCACGATGGTGTTGATGGCACCCATACGGCGTGCCAATGGGTCCACCACATCCATAAGTTTCATGGCGTTGACCTTGTGCGGGATGGTGATATTGCAGCCAGCCAGGCCCAGGGCCGGCAGACCACGAATTGCGTCTTCCAATTTGCCGGGTTGCACAGGAAATAGGCCGTAAGCGCCTTGCAGACCGTATTGACGTATCCAGTGGTTGTGAATGACAGGAGAACGGGAATGCG
>CAIQYP010000551.1 GCA_903876045.1 uncultured beta proteobacterium
GGCACCGAGACCTACCAGGATCTCACCCGGCGCTGTTTAGCGACACTCACCGAGGTGCAGCCGCTGGCGCAAGCCGAAGCCAATCGGCTATCGGTACAGGCACCTCAGGTGAAGTCCTTGATCGCAAGTAAACGCGATTAGTCCCGGTATCTGATGTAGGCCCTGGGAGACCTCAAGCTGCGTTAAAGCTTTGGACGGTACCCATCGCCGCCGTTGGCGCTCGATGCACCTTACCTCGGCGCTATGCCCCTTGCGCTGCATCAAGATATCGAAGGTTCTGCACATCTATTTTTCAAATTTCAGAAAATACTGAAAATTCAGAAAGATAGAAAATCATGAACTTGCCACCTCTCACCCAAAAGTTTGTTCTGCACTTCGGGGAAATGGGCAGCCGCTGGGGCATCAACCGCACGGTAGGACAGATCTACGCCCTCCTCTATGTGTCATCAAAGCCAATGAACGCCGATGAAGTAGGTGACGCGTTGGGATTTTCCCGCTCCAACGTGAGCATGGGTCTCAAGGAGCTGCAATCCTGGAATCTGGTCCGGCTAATCCATCAACCCAACGACCGGCGCGAGTATTTTCAGGCGCCTGCCGATGTATGGACCATTTTCCGGACACTGGCAGCGGAGCGGCGCAAGCGGGAAATTGACCCCACGCTGTCCATGCTGCGCGACGCCTTGATGGAGCAGCCCGGCGCAGCGGCCGACATTCACGCCCAGGAGCGCATGCGGGAGATGCACGGCTTCATCGAGTTGATGACCGACTGGCTCGATGACGTGCAAAAGATGGACTCAGCCACGCTCACCGGCCTCATGCAAATGGGCTCCAAAGTACAAAAGCTTCTGGAGATCAAAGACCGGGTGAAACAGGTTTTCACCGGCAAGCCACTCGCGAAAACGGACACTGCCTGGGAGGCCGAACAGCAGGCCCCTGAATTGCCCTCACCAGGAGATGACCATGGAAAGCTTTGACCCGGTTGTTTTGGCACGCATTCAATTTGCGGCCAACATGACATTTCACATCCTGTTTCCCACCATCAGCATCGGCATGGGCTGGGTGCTGCTGTTCTTTAAAACACGCTTCATTGCAACCGCAGAGCAGCATTGGATGGACGCTTACCAGTTCTGGGTCAAGGTGTTTGCATTGACCTTCGCCCTCGGGGTGGTGAGCGGCATCACCATGAGTTTTCAGTTCGGCACCAATTGGCCCGGCTTTATGAATACGGTGGGCAATGTTGCCGGGCCTCTGCTGGCCTATGAGGTGCTCACTGCCTTCTTTCTGGAAGCCACCATGCTCGGCATCATGCTGTTTGGTCGCGGGCGCGTCAGCGAGCGGATTCACACCACGGCAACTTTTCTGGTGGCCTTTGGCACCACCATGTCCGCCTTCTGGATCCTGGCTCTCAATTCGTGGATGCACACGCCAGCGGGCTTTGAGATGATTGAAGGGAGAGCGCATGTGACGAGTTGGATCGCGGTGATCTTCAACCCGTCTTTCCCCTACCGTTTCACGCACATGCTGATCGCCTCCGGACTCACTGTGTCGTTCTTGTTGGCAGGGCTCTCGGCTTACCGCTGGCTCAAGGGTGACAAAGGCAAATCAGTGCAAGCGTCGTTGCGCACGGGTGTGTATGTGGCGGCTTTCCTCATCCCATTACAGATTGCGGTGGGCGATCAACATGGCCTGAACACCTTGCACTACCAGCCCGCGAAGATTGCTGCCATGGAAGCCATCTGGGAAACCCAGAAGGGTGCACCGGCTGTGCTGTTTGCAGTGCCCGACAAGGACACCCAAACAAACCGGTTTGAGATCGCCATCCCCAAGCTTGCATCGCTCTACCTGACCCACACATGGGATGGTGAGATCAAGGGCATCAAAGACTTTGGCGAGCAGCACCCGCCCGTTACACCCGTGTTTTGGGGCTTTCGTATCATGGTCGGTGTGGGCATGTTGATGCTGGCTGTTAGCTGGCTGGGCAGCTGGCAGCTGCGTAAAAGCGCATTGCAACCCTGGATGGCAAGGGTGCTGGTCGGCATGACCTTTGCCGGCTGGGTCGCACTGATTGCGGGCTGGTACACAACAGAAATTGGCCGCCAGCCCTGGCTGGTGCAAGGCGTGCTGACCGCTGCCCAGGCCGACTCTAAAGTGCCTGCCAGCAATATCGCCTTCACCCTGGCGGTGTACCTCAGCACCTACGCCATGCTGCTCTCGGCCTATGTGAGCGTGGTGTTCCACCTGGCGCGAAAAGCTGCAAAAGCACAGACGAGTCCGAGTGCAGATGCGAAGCCTGATGCGAAGCCTGATGACAAGCCGGATGCAATGACAAAACGGGGAGTGGCGCATGCTTGAATCAACCGCCATGTTGACTATGCCGGACCTCACCCAGCAAGCCGGCTGGCTGCCCCTGGTTTTCGCTTTGGTCATGGCGCTTGCCATGCTGGCCTATGTGATTCTGGATGGCTACGACCTGGGCGTGGGCGTGTTGCTGCGCCGTGCGGATAACGAGGCGCAAAAGGACACCATGATCGCCAGCATTGGCCCATTTTGGGATGCGAATGAAACCTGGCTGGTGCTGGGAGTGGGCGTTCTGTTGGTGGCTTTTCCGCTGGCTCATGGAGTGATTCTGGGGGCGCTGTACTTGCCGGTGGCATTGATGCTGATTTCACTCACATTGCGTGGCGTGGCATTCGACTTTCGCGTCAAGGCGCGCGCCCAACACAAACCGCGATGGGACTTTGCGTTTCACGCTGGCTCTTTGTTAGCCGGTTTTTCGCAAGGCTTCATGCTTGGCGCATGGGTAACCGGCTTTGCCAATGACTGGGGTAGCCAGATTTTCAGTGCCTTGATCGGTCTGTGTCTGGTTGCCGCCTACTGCTTACTGGGTGCAGGCTGGCTCATCATGAAAACAGAAGGTACGCTGCAACTCAAGGCCGTGCGCTGGGCTCAAGGCAGCTTGTGGTTGACCGCCGCAGGAATAGCGGCCATCTCCCTGGCTACGCCTTGGGTGAGCCAGCGCATCTTCGAGAAGTGGTTCAGTTTTCCCAACGTGGTGATGCTGCTTCCGATTCCGGTGATGACCGTCGCGCTGTTTGTGGTGATCGCGCGCAGTCTGAAGCGCCTGCCTACGCGCTTGGCCCAAAATAACCAGTACGGCGCTGCAGTGCCGTTTGCCAGCACCGTGGGGGTCTTTCTGCTGGCATTTTATGGACTGGCCTACAGCCTGTTTCCATGGCTGGTGGTGGACCGGCTGACCCTCTGGGACGCTGCCAGTTCACCTGAGGCCTTGTTGGTGATCTTCTACGGTGTTGTAGTGGTCTTGCCGGTCATCATCGGCTACACGGTGTTTGCATACCGCGTGTTTTGGGGCAAGAGCACGGCCCTTCAATACTGAGGCTCAGTGAATGTCAAAGCCAGGCGTGTTGATGCAGATCTTGCCATTAGCGGAGTTATAGATGACCCCTGACGATTGCGACCCAATGGCAAAGGCCCGCGCGCAATGGCGCTGGCGGGGCAAGGACCGTCCACCGTTTGCAGACCTTCCTGCGCAAGGACAAATTTCAGTGTGGGATTTCCCGCGCCCACCCGAGCTTGTGCGTGAGGTGCGCGAGATAGTGGTGCGTTGGGGAGAGCTTGAGGTGGCTCGAACCTGCGCCGCCTGGGCAGTAAGAGAGACCGCGCACCCGCCCACTTTCTACCTGCCGTTGGCTGATGTTCGACGC
Organism: uncultured beta proteobacterium; assembly: GCA_903876045.1. Taxonomy (GTDB): domain Bacteria; phylum Pseudomonadota; class Gammaproteobacteria; order Burkholderiales; family Burkholderiaceae_C; genus Allorhodoferax. The sequence goes on from CAIQYP010000551.1 coordinate 3,723, forward strand.
GAGCTTTTGCGTCCCGCAGGCGGCGGCTCTTTCTGCGAGTGGAAAGGCCCTGCGCGGTATTGGGATTTGATCAATGGTGCGCGGCGGTTGGCACAGGTCGCCTGGAGCTATCCGCAGCCCTTGGCAGGGGCTGAGCCACTGGCTGCGTGCATCGCTTTTTACGCTCACGATCTCGAATGCAGCGTGGGCGGCGCCAGGGTTTTTGCACAGCCTGGCGGTTTTTATGGTGGGTGGATCACGCCAGAGTTGACCGGGCCATTCAAGGGCGAGCCTGGAAGTGGCGGTTGGTAAAAGGTCTTAGCGACGCGATGAAATTTGGCTGCATGTGGCCATTGCTCACTGAAAAACATAGGCCCGATGACAATTCTTTTTGAGAACGACTACCGAGCATTGGTGATAGGCGTGAGCGGCGCCATTGGCCGGGCTATCACCAGCGCCTTGCCAAGGCGTTTCAACTGAATGCGATGGGTCCGGTACTGGTGCTGCGCCATTTCGCAAAGCTCTCGCAATAGGGCTCCACAGGTACAAGGAGACTGGGTTCTCTAAAGGATGTAACGAGCGGATGAGCGTACGGGCGCACTTCAGCCAACCGGGCTCGCGCTGCTTGCGCGGAGGGTTCAAAGCTGCGCATCGCGGTGCGCCGTGGCTTGGGCTGTGATGGCTTCTCGCGCAGCGTCATCAAGCCGCGCCAGGTTCTTGAGTTGCATGGCCATGCGCGGGTTCTTCTTCAGCAGGTCCTGATGGCGCATCAAAAAATCCCAATACAACGTGGTGTAGGGGCAGGCACTGGGGCCCGTCGGTTGCGCAGGGTCGTACTTGCAAGATTTGCAGTGGTTGCTCATGCGCTGGATGTATTTGCCGCTGGCCACATAGGGCTTGCTGGCCATCAGCCCACCGTCACCAAACTGCCCCATGCCCAGGGTGTTGGGCAGTTCCACCCACTCCACCGCGTCCACATACAC
>CAIQYP010000552.1 GCA_903876045.1 uncultured beta proteobacterium
CTATCCCAATTTCTATATGGCCCCCGGTTTTTTGGGGAACGGCTCCTTCCAGCCCGCCAGAGTCAACGGCATGAGATTTGGAAGAATCACCAGCGTCCAACAACGAAAGCGCGGAGAAGCAGTCGTTTGCCAAATCCTCTCGAAAGACATCTGTGCGTCACCTTGCCAGCACACAAGGCGGGGGGTAGTCGGTTGATGCCCGCTAAGTCAAAGCCCAAATTACTTTGGCGCAGGGAATCTTGACTAATTGATCTATCTAATGTTGCGACTTGTGAGCAGGCGAATCGAACACGCATCTAAAGACCTTTTCACGCGCCAATCTACTGAAATAAGATATTCTCGTTGTCACTTTACTTAAGCCGCGTCTTTCACCAATGCGTTTTTTGGGGGAGGTAGAAGATGGACATGCTGCAATTTAAGGCACTGCCTAGGTTATCCAAAGTTCACAGCCAATCCAGGCGTCAGCTTATGGGTTCGGCGGCACTTCTGATTTCGTTGCTGTGGGCGTTTCCATCTCATGCGCAGTCGCAAACGGCCACGCTGAAGGAAGTCCGCGTAGCGCTTCCAGGGCCCGGTAGCGCGGTCTCATTACCGCTGGAATTGGCAGTTGGCCTAGGGCTTGATCGTGCAGAAGGCTTGAAAATGCACCTCAAGTTTGTCGCTGGTGGCGCCGTGGCGATCAGCGACCTGCAGGCCGCTGACGTGGAGTTTGGTGTGTTTGGCTTGCCCGCCGCGATGGCGGCCCACCTCAAAGACGAGCGTTTGGTGGCATTGGCGCCATTGGAAGACCAGGGCCTGTGGGTCATGATGGTCAGAAGTGATCTTAAGTCTTCGGTGCGAAAAGTTGCGGACCTGCGCGGCAAGCGTATTGGCGTGCACAGTAACTCACTCACAAACAGGACCACCGGTGACCAGATCACCCAGATGGTGCTCTCCAGCCATGGCATAGCCGAAGGTGATGCGCGGCTGGTATCAGCCGGCCAAAACTGGGAGTCACAGACTGCGGCATTGCTCAGCGCCAGTGTGGACGCGGTAATGACCGATGAGCCTATGGCCAGTCGCATGGTCAGTGAAAAAATCGCCTATCCGATTTTCAGCATGGCCAATCCCGTGGATGCCAAAGAGACGCCCGGTGCGGGCTTTTTGCGAGCTACCTTAATAGGCCGCAAAGACCGTATCGAGGCCGACCCCTTAACTGCCGAGCGCAGCGTAAATGTGATCAAGCGTGTGCTGGAGTGGATGGCGGGTCATACGCCTGAGCAGATCGCGGACCAACTCGGACTCAATGCGGGTGTGGAGCGAACGTCCTTTATCGCGGTGAGCCATAAGTATCCGCGTCAGTACAGCCGCGATGCCAAGTTTTCGGCTAAGCAGTTGGCTGAAACTGATATTTTTTTCCGTTCCAGCAATCCTGACAATGTGCCCGCACAAAGCTTCTCGGTAAACAGTATGTTGATGGACCGCTGGGCGGGACGCAAACCGTGAAGCTGTTCTTTGCATCGGACCGCCGATGGTCCTTGCGAAACCAGTTGGTCCGGCGGATTGTGCTGTCGTTGGTGATCGCCTTTGCCGCCGGATTGGCCGCAACGCTGATGATGTACCGGATATCCGATACACGCTCGCGTGAACTGCAACACAGTGAGCTGGCAAGCCATTTCCAGACCCGCATTGCCAAGCTGGACAATGACCTATTGGTGCAGGCCGACGTGTTTCGGGTGCAGCTTGAATTTAACCGGCTGCTGGAGACAGTCGACCCCAGTTACCAGAAAGTCACGGCCTACCTTAACAGTGTGGGTGGTCAGCAAGTCTTCACGCATGTGTTTATTTTTGACGCGAACAAACGTTCGATTTTTGCCTTCACTACACGTTCGGAACGCATGTCCGAGGCGCCCAAGCTGAGCGGGAAAGAGGGCATGTCCTGGGCCTATAACGCGCAGACCCAAACCATGTACCGCAGCGTGGAGCAAAAGATTTGGATGGGCAGCTACGGCAGCGGTTGGCTGGTGTTGTACGTTCCCGCGGACAACACCTTGTTGCAGTCCATCACCTACCCTGGCACCACCTTGCGCTTACAACGTGAAGGCAAGGTTTTCACCGCGACCGACGCCAGCCAGGAATTGCATCCGACAGACCAGGCCGTAGAGGTGGTGTTGCCATGGGGAGCTGACCTTGACCGACCTGAGCTGGCGGTCATCAAGACGTATGTAGCCCCATTGCCCTTGATTGAAACACTGCTCGTTATCGGACTCACCACCTTGTTCACGCTGGTGCTGAGCATTGCACTGATGGCGCAGTGGTTGGAAAGGCTGGTCAAGCGGCTACAACATCTTGGCGGTGCGGCGGCCTTGTTTGGTAAAGACCGCAATGTGCCCGCGCCGATACAGGCGCAACTTAACTTGGCCAGCGCGACGCAAACGGATGAGGTGAGTGGCCTGGTTCAGTCCATTGAAGCAATGATGGACGACGTGCACAAGGCCAATGCTCAGCTGCTTAGCAGCGAACAGAAATTTGCATCCATTTTTCGACACTCCCCCGTCGCATTGGCGCTCACACGCGTGCAAGGCGACGTATGCGTAGACGTGAATGACGCGTGGACCACGCTTTTTGCCCGCAAGCGTGAAGACGTGGTGGGTCGCGGCATGGCAGACCTGATGCTATACCCGGACGAAAACTATCGCGCCCACCTCCAGACCCATATCGGCAAGGCCGCCAGTGCCAGTGGACTGGAAGCGCGCCTGCTCACCGGACAGGGCATTCGCCACGCCAAACTTTCGCTTGAAAAAGTGTGGATCGCCGAAACCGAGTATCTGATTGAACGCTTTGAGGACATCACCGAACGCTTGCAGAGCGAACAGCGCATCAACAAGTTGGCATTTTTTGACCCGTTGACGGATTTGCCCAATCGAACCCTGTTGATAGATCGCATGGGACAGGCCCTGGTTTCGCAAGACCGCATTGCCAAATACGGTGCCGTGCTGATGATCGACCTGGACAATTTCAAGACGCTCAATGACACGCGGGGTCACGCCTTGGGTGACTTGCTGTTGCAAGAGGTCGCGCAGCGCATGCGCCTGTGTCTGCGCGAGGGCGACACGGTGGCGCGCCTGGGAGGCGACGAGTTTGTCGTGCTGCTGCTCGGGCTCAGTGAAGAAGAAGCTGACGCCGCCAGCGATGTGGAAGTAGCAGCCGAAAAGGTGTTGGCCGCGGTAGCCCAACCGTACATGCTGGGCGAACTGCGTCACTACTGCACCGCCAGCATTGGCATCAGCGTTTTCAAAGGCCATCAGACCTCGGTGGATGATCTGCTGAAGCAAGCCGATATGGCCATGTACAAGTCCAAGGACGCGGGCCGCAACGCGATACGCTTTTTTGACCCAAGCCTGGAGCAAGCGGTAAAGGAACGCGCCGACATGGAGCGCGACTTGCGCCTGGCCATCGCAAACCGGGAATTCCAGCTTTACTACCAGCCTCAAGTAACCGACGTGAATACCGTGACTGGCGCTGAATGCCTGTTGCGCTGGACGCACTCCAGCGGGCGCATGGTGTCTCCGGCGGAATTTATTGCGCTCGCAGAAGAAACCGGCCTGATCGTGCCTCTGGGCCAGTGGGTGCTGGAGACGGCCTGCATGCAATTAGCGGCATGGGCTGAGGACGGTGCCATGGCGCATCTTGTATTGGCGGTCAACGTCAGCGCGGTGCAGTTTCACCAGGCCGACTTTGTCGAGACGGTGCTCGCCACGATCAAGCGCACGCGCGCCAACCCGCAACGGCTGAAAATCGAATTGACAGAGAGCCTGCTGGTTTCCAACATCACGGAAACCATCGAGGCCATGCACCGACTCAAGGACCGCGGCGTGGGCTTCTCACTGGATGACTTTGGCACCGGGTTTTCCTCGCTCTCGTACCTCAAGCGCTTGCCACTGGATCAGCTCAAAATTGACCAATCCTTTGTGGGTGATTTGCTCACCGATCCGAACAACGCAGCCATTGCCAAAACCATTATCACGCTAGGCGAAAGTTTGGGTCTGGAAGTCATCGCCGAGGGGGTTGAAACTCAGGCTCAGCGCGAGTTTCTTGCGCAGTTCGGCTGCTATGCATATCAGGGCTATTTGTTTAGCAGACCAGTCCCCTTGGCCGCATTCGAGACATACGCACATGCGAGCCCAAATAAAGATCACCAATGAAATGACGGCTTTGAGGCGATCAGATCTCACAATCCGAAGTCTGCGAACGCTAAGGTTTGTAGGATACCCGACCGTATCGCGTGAAAGACCGCAGCCGCTCCATTTAGCCGATGACAGGTCTGGAGCAGGCAGATCGCAAATGGCAGGTGCAACGTGAATGGGGCCGATCAGTATTTCAAACTCACGCTTTCAATCAGTTGATCTTCCAGAAGCTTGACTGCCTTTGGAAATTTCCCGGTGGCCTTGTGCAACGCAATTTCAAACTCGGGCAGTGTCGGCAATCCATCATCGGTGCCAAAGGTTCGCCACTCAGGTGGAACCATGCTTTGTGCCATCACGGTGAGTGCCAGTCCACCTGAGACGGCCAGTTTCCCGCCAGCAAAACTTTGGCTGGTGTAGGCAATGCGCCAGGGAATGGATTGCGCATCCAGCGCGGCCAATGCGTGCGCCCTGAATACGCAGCCTTCAGGGTAGAGTGCCAAAGGCAATGGCGACTCGGTATGCACTTGCCGTTGGCGCGAGCCTGCCCACACCAGACGCTCGCGACGCAGAATTTTTCCGGCGGGTCGGTTGGGTTGCCGCGTGATCAGCGCCACATCCAGGGCGCCGGCCTCCACACGGTCCAGCAAGTCCCCGCTCAACGCACCGATGACTTCGAGTTGCACGCGCGGGTAAGCGTGGGCAAAACGTGCCAGCACGTCGGGCAAAAAGTATTCGGCATAGTCGTCGGGCAGGCCAAGACGTACATGGCCTTCGGCAAAAGGCTGGTCCATCGCGACCAATGCATCTTCATTCAGGCGGATCATGCGGCGGGCATAGTCCAGCAGCACTTCGCCCTCTTCGGTCAGCTTGATGTTGCGGCGGTCAGGTTGTAGCAGGGCCCGTCCCACCGTCTCTTCCAGTTTGCGAATTTGCATGCTGACCGCCGACTGGGTGCGACACAAATAGCGAGCGGCCAGCGTAAAACTGCCGCTATCAATCACTGCGGTAAATGCCTGCAGCAGCGTCAGATCCAGATACTTCATAGGCAACTTTCTGCATCACGTTTTGTGATGATCAGCATAACAAGAATTCGTTTGCTTGAAGTTATAGGTGAACCTACATTCGCGTTTGGCCCGCCTTAAACCTAATATCGACCCGACATCGACGCGATCCGGGCAGGTCACTTTCCCTTGGCACAAATTAACAATGAAGGAGACACACAGCATGGAAGCAGCACAAGACAAGAGTCGCATCATTCTCGATCGACGTCAACTCATCACGGGTGCGGCGGCACTGGGCCTGTCGGCCACATTTGGCGCATTGCCCGCAATGGCACAAAGTGCCGTGAAGAAAGGCGGCACCTTGCGCGTAGGCATGGAAGGCGGTTCGCCCTCCGACGGCCTGGACCCGCGCACTTATGCTGACTCAATCCCCATTTTTTACAGCCTGATGTTCTGGAACCAGCTGGTCGCAAGGGCAACGCGGTGCCGGAGTTGGCCGAGAGCTGGGAATCCAAGCCCGGCGCAGCCGAGTGGATATTCAATATCCGCAAGGGCATTACCTTCGGTTCTGGCAAAACGCTGGATGCGGACGACGTCATTTATTCCATCAACCTTCACCGGGGTGAAACCAAATCGCCGGCCAAGGGCATTCTGGAGCCTATCACCGACATCAAGAAACTGTCTGCCAACCAGGTGCAGATCACCATGAAATCGGGCAACGCGGACTTGCCCTTCGTGCTGTCTGACTACCACCTGGTGATCGTCCCCGCCGGCACTACCGACTTCTCCAAACCCGATGGCACCGGAGCCTACGCACTGGTGGACTGGCAACCGGGCGTGCGTGTCACGGCCAAGCGCAAGCCAGGCAATTACTGGAAAGCCAACCGCGGCAATTTTGATGCGGTGGAGATTCGCTACATCGGTGACTCTTCTGCGCGCACCCAGGCATTGCTTACCGGCCAGGTCGATGCCGTCAATCGTCTCAACCCCAAGACCGTGGGCCTGTTGTCCAAGAACAAGAGCATCAACATTTCGCGCACCAAAGGCACCGGCAACCGCTATGGCTTTGTCGCCCTGCTGGACACCGACCCGTTCAAAAATCGCGATGTGATGCTGGGCCTGAAATACGGCATCGACCGCCAAAAAGTCATCGACAACGTGTTCTCCGGCTACGCCTCGCTGGGCAATGACCAGACCGTTGGCCCGGCCGATCAGTTCTATAACGCCAACCTCAAGCCCAAGGCGTTTGATCCGGACAAATCCAAATTCCACTTCAAGAAGGCTGGACTCAGCGGCCCTATCGAAGTGCAGGTCTCTGACGGTTGCTACACCGGCGCGATTGACTCCGGCGTGATGTTCCAGGAAACCCTGGCCAAGGCCGGTATGACCCTGGATGTGAAGCGCGTTTCGGGCGATGGCTATTGGGATAACGTGTGGATGAAGGCGCCGTTCTGTTCGGTGTTCTGGGGCAACCGACCGACAGCAGACTTGCAGGTGTTCACCCAATTCCTTGGCGGTGGTGCCTGGAACGACACCCACTTCAAGAGTGCTGCAGTCGACAAGCTGGTGGTGGATGCGCGGGTGGAACTCAACATCGCCAAACGCAAGGAAATGTATGCCGAAGTGCAGCGCCTGATTTCCGAAGAGGCCGGCATGGTGTGCTTTGGTGTGGGTGACCAGATGGATGGCGGCAGCGTCAAGCTCAAAGGCCTGGAGCCGCACGCACGTTACGACATGAACGACAACCGTTTGGCAGAAAAAGGCTGGTTCGCTTGACCGCCGCGCAACAGCCACTCAACAAGGAAAGCATTTTGAAAATCGGATTCATTGGCCTGGGCAATATGGGCAGTGCTGCTGCACGCAACATCCAGCGCGCCGGGCATACGCTGGTGGTGCACGACATCAACCGGGATGCGTGCAACAAACTGATCGCGCAAGGAGCCGTCTGGGCCGACACGCCTGCTGCAGTGTTGGACCAGGTGGACATCGTCTTCACGATGGTGTTTGGCCCCAAGCAAATTGAGGAAGTGTTGCGTGGTCCTCGGGGCCTGCTATCGACCTCGTGCAAAGGCAAGGCCTGGGTGGACATGACCACCAGCGCGCCCAAGCTGATGCGTGAGCTCGCCGTGGACTTTGAGTCAGCGGGCGGTATGCCGGTGGACTCGCCGGTGACGGGTTCGATTGACTCGGCAATACGTGGCGACATGATCCTGTTTGTCGGCGGTACTGATGCGGCGGTGGCCCATGTCACACCCGTACTCAAGGTGGTTGGCGAGATTCGTCGTGTCGGCCAATACGGCAATGGCTACGTGGCCAAGTTGGTCAACAACCAACTCTGGCTGGTGCATGCCGCAGCGATTGGCGAGGCCATGGTGGCCGCCAAGGTGGCGGGGCTTGAGCCTGATGTCTGGTGGGCCGCCATGAAAGGCGGTGCTGCTGAAAGTTTTGTCATGCAGCACGATGTGCCTTCCATTTTTGCAGGGCACTATGACCCCTCTTTCCGGCTGGAGTTATGCCTGAAAGATCTGGGCCTGATCGATGAACTTATGCAGCAAACTGGCATTCGCCACGAGATGACGCAGGCTACCCACGCCCGCTTCAAAGAAGCGCGCGAACGCTACGGCGACGGCGGCGGCGAGATGACCGTGTGCAAGGTGATTGAAGACGATGCGGGTGTCAACCTGCGCGTTGCAGGTAACTGGACCCCGCCTTGGGAAGTGCAGCATCCCAGCGAGGTCTGATCAAGAATCCAATCAGTCTTTCAAGACTTTTATATGGCCACCGTCAAGGTGGCCATTTTTTTTGTATGTCGTCGTCAGCGGCCAGGCACTTGCATTAAATGGTCCGGGCTAACGCACAGCCGCCAGACCCAGAGTAACGATGCCTGCAAAAACCATCACAGCACCCATCCCCTGTGCCCGTGTCAATTTTTCGCCCAATAGGCGCCACGCAAGCAGAATGGTAACCAGACTAAAGCATGATGAGGCAACGGCTGCAAACTCGGGCCGCGTGTAGTTGCCTGCCATGGTCACGGCAATCATTCCGCCGACATCCAGAACACCCATGAACAAAAGCGTGGGCCAGATGGCAAGTGCAGGTCTTACGTTAATGCCTCGGGTTATGACCCACACCAGCATGCCGGCAAAACCTGCAAACCTGGCAATCAATGCAACGTGAATGTCTGCGGCACTTTGCGCTGCAGCGTGCAGCATCGCAAAGCTGATGGCAAAGCCGGCGGCAGCCAGGATCGACCATCCAATGGCGGCTCGGCGCGATCCACTTTCGGCCCCGCTTTCTCCCTGCGCGATGGCAGTAATACCTCCCAGCACTGCAAGCGAGGCCAGCCAAATCACGGCACTCGCCGGTTGACCTCGTGCTATCGCAATCCCGATCGAAAAAAGCGGATAGGCACCGCAAATTGGCGCGACCAAGCGCACGGGGCCAATCGTGAAAGCGCGGAACAAGGCGTAGACACTTATCGCATAGACCAGTCCGGCCAGTGCACTGAACGCGACGATGCCGCTCGTCACCCCTTCCCAATTACCGGAACCAAAGTCCAGTGGAATCAACAGAACAGCACCCACACCCAGCACGACCAGATACAACGCAGCAGAATCGGCAACTGCCGATATCCGTCGCACGGTGAAGTCATGCAGCCCCCAAAGCAAAGCCGCAAGCAACCCCAGCATCAATGACTGCATCGTGACTACCTTACCTTTTTGGTTAGTTATTGCGAGTGATCAACTTGCGCCTTAGCGCACCAACGCATTGATCAGAATCCCCATTTTCCATTACACAGGCGCATCGCCATGGTCACCGAACGCTGACCCTGCTTGCTAAACTCTTCACTCCTCAACCGCCCGTGAAGCGAAGGAGTGATCACTGCCCCACCCATTTGCGCGCGCTCAAACCCTGGAACATTTGCGCTACCAAGGGGTGGCCTTGCGGCGCGCAGTGAATAGCCCCTGGTTTTCACCCTTCTTGTTGCTTTAGTTCCGGGCAATGCAAATCAGAATCCCTGCAACGAGGAGATGTCATGGATTTGCAATACCAACTCAAGGCGGGCCACTATCACCTGTATGACCTGAGCACACCGCCTAGCAAGGTCACCGGTGAGCACCGCCTGCGTCTGAAAACGGATGCGGTGGCCATTGCATTTGACCGAAGCACTGGCGCGCTGCATGAGCATGGCAGCCCCTTGCGTATTCACTCCTGGGCAACCAACACGCGACGGCGCCTGCGGGCCGCCGGTGCTTGGGATAGCGCTGAAGATATCGTGGTGGTGTCCGGCCCGCTGCCTGTGGATGAAATCAACAAATGCCTGGCCATCAAGGGCTACTGCCGCAGCATGTTTAGCCGTCTATCCACTTTGCCGCATGGCAAGCTGATCAAGCGGACGCGCCCGACTCAATAAGGTCCTGCTTCTGCCAGCTGCCTGACGCCAGATCGTCCAGCGCGTAGGGGCCAATTGCCGCACGGATCAGACGCAAGGTGGGGTAGCCCACGGCCGCCGTCATGCGGCGCACCTGACGGTTGCGGCCTTCGCGGATTACCAATTCAATCCACGCCGTCGGTTTAGCTTGGCGCACGCGAATAGCTGGCACACGCTCCCACACGGAAGGTGGCTGCTCGATGACGCGGGCACGCGCTGGCAATGTGATGCCGTCATTCAGTTGCACACCATTGCGCAAAGCCTTCAGCGCCACCTCGTCAGGTACACCATCCAGTTGCGCCCAGTACGTCTTCTCCATCTTGAAGCGCGGGTCGGCGATGTGGGCCTGCAACTTGCCGTCGTCCGTTAGCAGCAGCAGGCCTTCGCTATCAGCGTCGAGCCGTCCGGCCACATAGACGCCCGGGATGGAAATGAAGTCCTTGAGCCCGGACCAGCGACCTTCCGGAGTGAACTGGCTGAGCACCCCATAGGGTTTGTTGAAGCGGATCAGCAGGGTCGTGGCGGGGAAATGCATGTGCCCAGCTTAGCCGAGGTCTGCTGTACGTAGCTGTACGTAGTAGAACCGCCGGTGAGAAGCACTAGACTAGAATAATTGGCAAACCTGACAAGCCATGCTGCCCGGGTTGACTATCTGAGTCGGCAACGACGCATGCTCAAGCGCTCAACCTGAGCGAATCACTTCACCCCACGTATAACGGAGATCTCATGCGATTCATTACCCGCTCACTCACACTGACAGTTGCCCTTGCCTGCGCCAGCATGGCCCATGCCGTCGAGATCAAGCTCGGCGTGGCCGAAGCCCTGTCCGGCGGTGCCGCCCAATATGGCGTTGCCATCCGCAATGGCTTCCAACTGGCGGCCGACGAAATTAACGCCAAGGGTGGTGTCAATGGCGAAAAGATCCAACTCGTCATCGAAGACGAGCAGGGTAAGAAAGAAGAAGCCATCAACGTCGTCAAAAAACTGGTGTTTCAGGACAAAGTGCTGATGGTGTTCGGCCCCACGCTGTCCAACTCCATGTTTGCTGGCGGCCCTGTGGGCAATGCAGCCAAGACCGTGATGTTCGGCACTTCGGTCACAGCCAACGGCATTACAGATATTGGCCCATACGTGTTCCGCAACTCGGTGATGGAGTCTGATGTGCTGCCGGTTACCGTGGCCACGGCCCAGCAGTTCTACAAGCTCAAGAAAGTCGCGGTGATTTACGGCAATGACGATGCCTTTACCAAGAGCGGCTACGACGTTTTCAAGGGCGTGCTGGCTGATCGCAATTTGCCGGTGACCACAACTGAGACCTATGTCAAAGGCGATGTCGACTTCAAGGCTCAACTCACCAAGATCAAGGTATCTGAGCCCGACGCGGTGGTCTGCTCTTGCCTGGCTGAAGAAGCTGCCAACATCATGATTCAGGCGCGTGGCCTGGGCATCAAGGCGCCGTTCATTGGCGGCAATGGTTTTAATTCGCCAAAGCTGTTTGAAATCTCCAAGCTGGCCGGCGAAGGCACCTTTGTGGGCAGCCCCTGGTCCAATACCAACCCCGCACCCGTGAACAAGGCCTTTGTGGCCTCCTACGCGAAGAAGTACAACGCCGAGCCGAACCAGTTCGCCGCCCAGGCCTATGACGCCCTCAGCATCGTGGCCGCTACGCTGAAAGACCTGAAGCTTTCCGGTGACCTCGCAGCCGATCGCGAAGCTCTGAAGAACGCCCTGCCCAAGGCATCCATCAGTGGCGCTACTGGCCCGTTCAAGTTCCGTCCCGCCAAAACTAAAGACGGCAAGGTTGGCGGCTGGGATGCAGACCAGAAGCCTTTCATCTACGTCGTGCGCGGTGGCAAGTTCACCTTGTTCGAAGGCAAATAAGCCCGCCTGAAACTTGTAGCAAAGGGGTCCATGTGTGGCCCATTTTTGATACACCACCCCCACCATGCTTGAACAACAACTACTTAACGCATTGACGCTGGGCAGCGTGTATGCGTTGTTTGCCCTGGGCTTCACCCTGGTCTTTGGCGTGCTGGCCGTTATCAATTTGTCGCACGGCGCGTTGTTCATGGTGGGCAGCTACGCGGCGCTGGCCATGGTCACGCGTTTTCAGGCGCCGCTTTGGCTGGCCATGTTAGGTGCCATGCTGGTAAGCGGCACGCTAGGCCTGCTAGTGGACGTGCTGATTCTCAAACCATTGCGCCTGCGCAATGCGCCGCACCTGATTCCCATGATTGCCACTATCGGCGTGAGCATCATGCTGACCACTGTGGCCCAGGGCATGTTCGGTGCCGAGGCCATGCGCTTCCCTGAAGAGACCCTGCCGGCTGGCGAATACATCATCGGCAACGTGCATGTGCGGGCGCTGGAAATTGCCATTGTCCTGATCTCCTTCATTCTGATGGCGGTAATGTTCACCATCCTCAAGCGCAGCCAACTTGGGCGTGCCCTGCGCGCCATCTCCGAGTCGCCCAAGGCAGCCTGGTTGCTTGGCATTCCGGTGGAGCGCTTGTTTCATGCCACTTCGTTTGTGGCAGCTGCGCTGGGCGGAATTGCCGGTGTGTTGATCGCACTGGACTTCAACGCCATCACCCCGGGCATGGGCCAGCCCATGCTGCATAAGGGCATTGCCGTGATTATTCTGGGCGGCATGGGTGACATCCGTGGCGCGCTGATCGGCGGCCTGTTTCTGGGTTTTGCCGAAGTCATTAGCAAGGCCTACCTGTCCAGCCAGATGGGTGACGCGGTGGCGTTTGGCCTGTTGTTCCTGATTCTGTTGGTGCGGCCCTCGGGGCTTTTTGGGCGCCAGTTGGAAAGGAAGGCGTGACCATGGCTTCCTACCCCTGGCTCAATGATTTCTGGTCCACCTACAGCACCTTGGTTTTTACGGTGGGCGTGCACGCCATGATGGCACTTTCCATTTGGTTGACCTTGTCGTGCGGCCTGCTGTCGCTGGCCAATGCGGCCTTCATGGGCATCGGTGCCTATGCCTCTGCCTTGCTCACCCTGCAGTTGGGTTGGCCTTTTCCTGCGGTGTTGTTGGCTGGTGGCCTGGCGCCTACGCTGGTAGCGCTGGTGATTGGCGTGCCGGTGCTACGACTCTCGGGTGTCTACCTGGCTATGGCCACGCTGGCCTTTGGCGAGGTGGTGCGCATCACCGTCCTCAACATGGAAATTACCGGCGGCCCCGAAGGCTTGAACGGCATCCCGCTGGCAACAGAAGGTTGGCACATCGTGTTGCTGTTGGCGCTGACCATATATGTGCTGCACCGCCTGCGCCGATCCAAGGTGGGCCGTGCCTTCGAGTCCATCAAGGAAGACGAAGTGGCAGCCAGACTGATGGGCATCAACGTGGCGCGCTACAAACTGCTGGCCTTTGTCCTGGGCAGCTTTATTGCCGGTGTGGCCGGTGCACTCAATGCCCACTTCACCTTCTTTATCAGCCCGCGTGAATATGGTTTCGAGAACGCGGTCGACTTCCTGACCATGACCGTGCTGGGTGGCACTTCAGGACTGGTTGGCCCGATCTTGGGCGGCACCATTTTGACGCTACTGCCTGAAGTGTTGCGCTTCCTGCACGACTTCCGCTCGCTGGTGAACGGCGCGGTGCTGGTGCTGGTCGTGTTGTTCCTGCCCAAGGGCATCTGGGAGCCACGCCGCGTGCGGGCTTGGTGGGTGCGTCGCACGGGGGCTGCCAAATGAGCCATACCCTGCTTTCCATCCGCAACGTCAGCAAGCACTTTGGCGGACTGCATGTGCTGCAGGATGTGAACTTTGAAGTACCCGCTGGCAGCATCTACGGCCTCATCGGCCCCAACGGCGCTGGAAAGACTACGGTGTTCAATCTGGTCACGGGCCTGCTGCAACCCAACGGCGGCAGCATCAACTTTCAGGGAGAGAGCCTGCTGGGATTGCCCAGCCACCGCATCACCCACCGTGGCATTGCGCGCACCTTCCAGAACATTCGCGTCTTTAAGGAAATGGATTTGCTGGAGAACGTGATGGTGGGCCTGCACGACCATCTGGAATACGGCACGCTGGGCATGTTGCTCAACACGCCTGGCTATCGCCGCGCCGAGAAGCGTGCCCGTGAGCGTGCGCTGGAGCTGCTGACCTGGGTCGGGTTGGACCACAAGGCCGATCTGCTGGCTGACAACTTGTCGTACGGTGACCAACGCAAACTCGAGTTTGCCCGTGCCCTGGCCACCGAACCCAAGCTGCTGTTGCTGGACGAACCCGTGGCCGGTATGAACCCTTCTGAAAAGACGGTGTTGATGGAAGAGATCCGCAACATTCGGGACCGCGGTTACGGCGTCTTCATGATCGAACACGACATGCGCTTTGTTATGGGCTTGTGTGACCGCATTGCGGTACTTAACTTCGGCCGCATCATCGCCGAGGGCACACCTGACGCGATTCGCAACAACCCGGAAGTGATTGAAGCTTATTTGGGCAAAGAGGACGAAGCATGAGCCAGAGCCCGAATGTGTGTTTACGCGTAACCGACCTGGCCGTGGCCTACGGTCATATCGAAGCGGTCAAGGGCATTTCGCTGGAACTGCGTGCGGGCGAGATAACGGCCCTGGTCGGAGCCAACGGTGCGGGCAAGAGCACCACGCTGCTAGCGCTGTCTGGCCTGCTTAAGTCCGTGCGTGGAAAAGTGGAGTTTCTGGGCGAGGACATCAGCCGCCTGGCACCCAACCAGATCGTGCAGCGCGGCGTGGTGCAAGTGCCTGAAGGACGGGCGATATTGACAACGCTGAGCGTATTGGAGAACTTGCAGCTCGGTGCATATAGCCGCAAGGACAAGACTGGTATCAATCAAACGCTCGACGAGGTTTACCACCTGCTGCCGCGCCTGAAAGATCGCTCCACACAATTTGCCGGCAACCTGTCGGGCGGCGAGCAGCAGATGCTGGCGATTGGTCGCGCCCTGATGGCCAAGCCCAAACTGCTGCTGCTGGATGAGCCCTCCATGGGACTGGCGCCGATCATGGTGCAAGAAATTTTCCGCACGCTGGTGACGATTAATAAGGGCGGGCTCTCGGTGCTACTGGTAGAGCAGAACGTGCGCCAGGCCCTGAAGATCGCCCGTCATGGTTATGTGATCGAGACCGGCAAGATCGTGCTGACCGATACCGGTGCAAACTTGCTGGCAGACCCCAAAGTGGAAGCCGCGTATCTGGGAGGTTAGCAGGACGCTGCCCCTAGCCGACCTGACCTTGATGCCGGGATATTTCGACATCTCGTCCACAAAACCCTTGCCTCGGAGGTGCGTCACATCGGCTGTTTGCAGGCTCTCATAGAGCCGTGCCCGCCGAATTGGCCGAACTACCTGGCGCAACTAATGGTTGATGCCGAAATTATTCAACGTTGTGGACAAGGTGGCGAAGGACACAGGCTTGGAATAGGCGCCCCAAACTCTGAGCCCATTGTCCAGCGCTATTTGTTGGGCCATCGCCATCAGCGTGATATCCAGGCCACTGACCAGAATGATTCCGCCCTGGTAGTTTTTTGTGGCCAGTTCGCCCAGGAATTCAAAGCCATCCATGTCTGGCATGAACACGTCGCAAATCAAAAAATCTGGCGGCTGCGGTAGCTCGATCAAGGTACGCAGACCGACACTGCCATCGCCGGCGGTATGGATGTCTGCAATCCCCATCACCGACAGCAATTCGGAGAAATATTCGAGGATGAAGCTGTCGTCATCCACGATCAATGCAGAGGCGTTGGCCGCGGCAATGGATGACTTTGTATTTTTCATTTGAATTCCTTGACCGCGCATGGGCCCAACCAGCCCTCGTATCGAATTGTTTCAATGAGTGTCGAGCGAAATGTTGTGGCTGGCAATCCCCCAAACGGGTGAATTCGTTGTAACCGTCGAAGCGCCGTACGAGTCTTCTGTGGCTCCGTGACACCGATGGCAATAAGCTTGCTGCAACTTGTTTCCTGTGCAGGCCAGCTAGCCGATCAGCGCCACCGCCTTGATCTGGACCCATACCGCCTTGCCCGGCTCCAAATCCAGCGCCGCTGAGGAGCGCCGCGTAAGCCGTGCCAGCAAGGGCGATTCGCCCACCCGCAAGCGCAACAGCGACAGGGCAGGGTGGTAGTCACCGGCCATCTGCTCGACCGTGGCCGGCAGGCAGTTTTGGATGCTGACGCCAGCCACCGGTGCCAGCGCAACACTCACATCACGCGCCAGAATGCGCACCCGCACCGCATGACCCAACGCGTGGCCCGCATCGCGCACCCACAGGCTGCCACCCGGAAACTCCACACGCGCCAAGTGCCAGACAGTATCAATCTCTGCCACCACGGCATGCAGCACCACACCGGCGTCTTCGCCCAGGTGAATGGGCAGGTCGAGTCGCGCCAGCGTTTCGGTTAAGGGCCCGGCACCCACGGCGCGTCCGTCCTGCATCACCACGATGTGGTCGGCCAGGCGTGCCACTTCATCCGGCGCATGGCTGACGTAGAGCACGGGAATATCCAACTCATCGTGCAGGCGCTCCAGGTAGGGCAGAAATTCTTTCTTGCGCGCCAGATCCAGCGCGGCCAACGGCTCGTCCATCAGCAAGAGACGCGGGCTGGTCAGCAGGGCACGGGCGATCGCCACCCGCTGGCGCTCGCCACCCGACAATCCCACAGGCATGCGCTCCAGCAGATGCGCAATGCCCAGCAGCTCGACCACGCTGCTCTGAGCAATGCGCCGCTCGGCAACCGGCACGCGCGCCAGGCCATAGAGCAGGTTGCGCTGCACATTCAGGTGCGCAAACAGATTGGCCTCTTGAAACACATAACCCAGCGGGCGCTGGTGCGTGGGTGTGAAACGGCTGGCGTCTTGCCACACCTGGCCGTGCACCGTGAGCTGCCCCTGCGTTGCACGCGTCAGGCCGGCCATGCAGCGCAACAACGTGGTCTTGCCGCAACCCGAAGGGCCGAAGAGCGCGGTAACGCCTTTGCCCGGAAGGTCAAGATCCACGTCCAGCATGAAGCTGTCGTAGCGGTGTTTAAAGCGCGCCTGAATACTCACTGGAAACCCATTGCGCTGTGCATTGCGGCGCTCATGGCTGGCGATTCCAGCCACGGCTATAGAGCAGCAGCAATACGACAAAGGAGAACACCAGCATGCCGCCCGCCAGCCAGTGTGCGTTGGTGTATTCCAAAGCCTCCACATGGTTATAGATGGCCATGGACAGCACCTGCGTCTTGCCCGGAATATTGCCGCCAATCATCAACACCACACCGAACTCACCGACGGTGTGGGCAAAACCCAGCACGGTGGCCGTCACAAAGCCGGGGCGCGCCAGCGGCAGGGCCACGCTGACAAAAGCCTCCCAAGGCGAAGCGCGCAATGTTGCGGCGGCTTCCATGGGTTGGTTTCCCATGGCGGTAAAAGCCTGCTGCAGCGGCTGCACCACAAAGGGCATCGAATAAATCACCGAGCCCACTACCAGCCCGGCAAAGGTAAACGGTAGCAGGCTCAGGCCCAGCGCTTGAGTGAATTGGCCGACCGGACCTTGTGGCCCCATCAGCACCAGCAGATAGAAGCCCAGCACAGCCGGTGGCAGCACCAGCGGTAGCGTGACGATGGCGCCCACCACGCTGCGCAGGCGCGAGCGGCTGCGCGCCAGCCACCACGCCACCGGTGTGCCCAGCATGAGCAGCAACACGGTGGAGAGCGCAGCCAGTTTGGCGGTTAGCGCAATGGCGGTGAAATCTTCGGGCGACATGGAGGCAGCAGGCTACTCTTCTTTGCTAAAGCACCTACTGTAGTCGCTACAAGTCGTAGCCAAAGGACTTGATGATGGCCCGGGCTTTGTCACCCTTGAGAAACTTCATCAGCGCTTCCACCGTGGCCTTGCCTTTGCCGGGTTCCAGAATGACGGCGTCCTGGCGAATCGGTGAGTACAAGTTCGCCGGCACCAGCCAGGAGGAGCCCTCCAACTTGCCGTCCTTATCGTCCTTGCGCAGCTGCGACAGCGCCACAAAGCCCAATTCAGCATTGCCGCTGCCGACGAACTGATACGCCTGGGCGATGCTTTCTGCCGTCACGATTTTGGGTTGCAACGCCTCAAGAATGCCGAGGGCCTTCAAGGTTTGCACAGCGGCCGCGCCATAGGGGGCGAGCTTGGGGTCGGCCAAAGCAAGGTGTGCGAAGTCGCCCTTTTTCAACACGCTGCCCGTGCTGTCCACCAGGCCAGGCTTGGCAGACCACAGCACCAGTTTGCCCACGGCATAAGTGAATTGGCTGGCACTGGTTCCCACGTTCTCTTTCACCAACTTGCTCGGGGTTTCATTGTCGGCGGCCAGCAGAATTTCAAACGGCGCACCATTCTTTATCTGCGCGTAAAACTTGCCGGTGGAGCCAAAGGACGCCACCACTTTGTGGCCGCTGTCTTTTTCAAACTCGGCGGCAATCAGCTTCAGGGGTGCTGTGAAGTTGGCGGCCACGGCAACCGAAATGTCTTCGGCATGCGCGGGCAGGGCCAGGAGCTGCATGGAGGTCAGAAGAAAGGAGAGCAGGAAGAAGAGCAGTGCGGTGCGTTTCATACATCCGCACGATAGCAAAACTATGCGACGTCAACCGACCTCGTCACCTATGTTTAGCAGTCTTTGGCAAAGTGAGGGTGTCAGCAAGCAGCAATTCGTGCGGCTCTATCCCCAAAGAATGGGCCAATGCAACGATGACCATCAGGGTAGGTTCGGTAGATGCCGCACTGGTGCGCCAGTGCTTCTTGAGAAAACTTGTGCGATTGCCGCAACCACTTCACGTTTATTCCGAACGATTTGGTTGGTGTTACTGGGGTGTCTGTCATGGTCGCTTCAGTTTATGAACAGACTCCGGATCAAAGTATGCATTGAGCGACTATTTCCATGCATTGACTGCCACGCAGGTGATTCCCTTTCAACGTTGACGCTGAGGGTGCGCGGGGTGGCCAATCCCTTCAAGCGCAGCCTGCAATCAACGTTACACGCAGCGCGCGCCGTCCACTTCAATACACACGCCGCTGATGAATGCCGCTTCGTCACTGGCCAGGTACAGCGCTGCGTTGGCCACATCCAGCGCGGTTGAAAAACGGCCGAGCGGAATGCTGGCACGAAAG
>CAIQYP010000553.1 GCA_903876045.1 uncultured beta proteobacterium
AGCGGCACAAAATTAGCGCAGTCCTTAGCCAAGGTGGGCCTGAAGGATTGCGCGGATCTGTTCCCGAACCAGCTTTCGGGAGGCATGCAGCGCCGCGTCGCCTTGCTACGCGCCTTCTCAGTAGCGCCCCAATTGTTGTTGATGGACGAACCCTTTCAATCACTGGACGCCCCGACAGCTGACCAACTCCGCACGCATTTGCTGGAGCTCTGGCAGGACACCCAGTCAACGGTTTTGTTTGTGACCCACAACCTGCAGGAAGCGCTGGCGTTGGCGGACCGTGTGCTTTTTCTGAGTGCAGGACCGTCGTGCATCGCCCTGGATCTTCCTCTTGATTTGCCACGGCCCCGCGGCGTGGATTCACCTGCCGTGCAGTCCTTGGCGCAACAGTTATTGCAGCGCTACCCGGACCTACTCAAGGGCCGCGCGGAGTAGCCCTTCCGTGGCAAAAAGTGCCGAGTGACGATGCGACCTGGCAGGCTCTGTTGCAGGCCTTGGCAAGCTGACATGGGCTAGCTCAAAAGAACCGTCTTTGTAAAGTTTGGGATTTTCAGGCTCTTTTGTTAAGCGGCTGTAAACACCCGGTAAATAGGCCCGTAAACGTCCTGCCTATGAAAGCAAGCCATTGCGCATGCTGCCGCAGACTCGATCGCACAAGAAGCCCATGGGCATGGGACTTCCCTATTTTTCATACCGATCGGAGTTCACCATGGGCATGCGCATCAACAGTTCAGCACCAGCCGGCGCCACACAAGGTGCGGCCATGGCCAGTTGGCAACAAAAGCAACAGAGTTTCAAAGACCTGTTTTCTTCGCTGCAGTCCGGCAACATGGGGTCTGCGCAAAATGCTTTGAAATCCCTCACCGGGGGCAGTGGCACAGTCAACAGCAGCAGCCCCCTGGCATCTATCGCGCAAGCATTGCAGTCTGGCGACTTGGCTGGCGCACAAAAGGCGGCACAAGACTTTCAAGCCAAGCGTGCAGGCCATCATCACCATGGCAGCCAAACCCAGGCAAGTGCCGCGCCTGCGCCGGTACCCACAGCGAGCGGAGCGGGCTCGCTATTGAACGTCACCGCCTGACGCCTACCGCCCCTTTTCATTTCGCCGCATATGACCACCTTGCTGCTGATCAGTGGCAGCCAGCGGCGTGAGTCCTGGAACGCGCGCTTGCTGGACCACTTGGCCTTTTCCCTGCAATGGCAATGTGCCGTCGACCTGCTGGAACCACGCAACATTGGCCTGCCCCGAATACAACGGCCAGGCCACACCACTGCTCAAGAACACCATCGACTGGGTTTCCCGCCTGGCGCATATCGACGCCCGCTTTGGCAACCCGTTTCTCAATAAACCCGTGCTCTTATGCAGCGCCTCCACCGGTTGGAGCAGCGGCGCACTGGTGATTCAAAACCTGCGTGCCCTGTTTGGCTACCTGGGCGCAGCGGTGATGGGGCCCAGCATTGGCATTGCACGCGCGCCCGACCAATGGACGGCAGACGGCTTCCAGTTTGACGGCGCCACCGACTGCCAGATAGATGCCGCCCTGTCCGCCTTGTTGCAGTGGACCGCGCATGCCCAACAGGTATCCGAACCCGAACTACTGTCTGTCTAGACAAAACCAACTATCACCATGGCACACCTATTGATTATCGAGTTGCCTGGCGGCAATGATTTCGACCTGGTTCAAGCCGCATTGGACCGGGGCGATCGCTTTACCTTTCTCACTTCCGACTTGACTCATTACATGAACCAGGGCGCGGCCTGGACGCGGTTGGTACAAGCGCAGCATTTGCTGGAAATACCGGACTTTGCCTTTGACCCGGTCACGCAAGCGGTGCTGAAGGTGCATGCACACATGCCCATCGAACCAGAGTTCGCCCTGGCGCGATGCAATGCCGAACTGAAACAGGCGGTCGAACAACTGGGTCTGCCGTTGCTGATCAAGCCCTCTGACGGCTACGCTTCGCAGAACATTGCCGTGTTGCGCTATCCCGAAGATCTGGACCCGCTATGGAGCCCGTTGGAAGACATGTTGCCTTCACGCACAGACTAAGGCCTGGGTGTACGTGCCAATGACCGCCTGCTGGTGGAGCGCCTGCTGGAGGGCACGGTGATCGGCTGCGACACCTTGAGCGTGGACGGACACCACCGCTTGCTGGGCATCCATGAAAAGCTGTTCTTTGAAGCACTATCGTTTGCCATTCAGGGCAGCTGCTTTGCCACCGACCACCCGCAGTGGGATGCCATAGAAAGCTATGTTTTGGGCATTCTGGACATTCTGCATTTCGATTGGGGTGCATGCAACCCATACCGAACTGATGCTGACGCTGATGCTCAGCGCCTGCGCCATTACCCGCGTAGACGCGCCCACACCAGACACCGCACCGGCGCAGTTCAAGGAGGCGTTACCCGCCTCACAAACTGCGGCGCAACCGGTGCCCGATGCCTGGTGGACCCTGTTTCAGGACCCGGTGCTCGATGAGCTGGAACGCCGGACTGAACGGCACGCGTGTCTACACCGCAACGTCAAACGCCGCCGAGAACCCGGCAACAACGTGGCGCTGAGCGCCAATGCGACCTGGGAGTTGGACCTGTGGGGCCGCCTTTCGATGGCAACGCAGGGCGCGCAGGCGACCCTGCACGCCTCCGAAGCCGACCTGGCCTCTGCCCGCCTGTCGGTACAGGCCTCATTGGCGCAGGGCTATTTCTCTTTGCGTGCGAGCGAGGCACAGCAGGAACTGCTGCAACGCAATGTATTGGCCTATCAACGGTCACTGGAACTCACCCAGGTGCGCTATCAAGCAGGCGTTGCTGGCATGACCGACGTGCTGCAATCCAAAACCCAACTCAACAGCACACAAACCCAGTTGGCCGATGCCATCGCGCAGCGCGCGCAACTGGAACACGCGCTGGCTGTGTTATCAGGCGTGCCGCCCTCCAGCTTTGGCTTGCCACATACCGCAACGCTGCCGGCTGCGGTGACCGTTCCGGCGTCGCTGCCATCGACCTTGCTGGAGCGTCGGCCGGATATTGCGGCAGCGCGCGAACGCGTCAAGGCCGCTTATGCGCTGATCGGCGTCAACGATGACGCACTATTCCCCACGCTCAGCCTCTCCGCCAACGCGGGTTACGGTCAGAATTCGATTGCCAATTTGCTGAGCGCACCCAACCTGTTGTGGAACGTGGGTGTGGGGCTGACGCAATCTATTCTGGATGGCGGTGTGCGCAAACAGGCCAGCGCCCAGGCACGTGCCAGTGCCGAGCAAATCACATCCAGCTATCGCCAGTTGGTGCTGACCGCGCTGCAGGAAGTGGAGGACAACCTGGTGCTGGCGAATCGCCTGCAAGACGAAGTGAACTCGCAAACCGGGGCGCTGGAGCGCGAGCTGAGGAAGACATTCATGCTGCATCTTGGCATCCTTTCAGCCCATGAGCGTTTAGGGCTTGGCTTGAACCGCCTTCGACGCTAACTGGTGCACACAGTCTGGTAGCGCCAGCCCACATCACGGGCTGTCAACTTTCAAAATTGAAAGTCCTATTTGGTGCGCAGCGTAATGGGACTAGGCCGCGTCAGGAGCCCTACGGAAAATTGGCGGAGAAATGGTTGCCGCTCCAATGCAGTCGTTGCCAACTTCAGCGTCACATCCAACAAGCGGCCTTCCGGATAGGCGCGAGTGCAATGTTGGCAGAATGCGGGTTATTCTTGAAAAAGATATCGAAGCGCATCATGCATGCCATCTCACACACTTGGCGCCGGATTTCTGAATGCGTTTTCAACAGCGTCCAAATACAGTGCCCAACAAGCGCGACGTGCGCGTGGAACCGTTCGCCAAGTTTGTAACGTTCCAAGTTGTAGCCGTACTTCGCTTCGGTATCGGCATCTTGCGGCCAGATATCGGACAGGTCGTATTGGTAGAACTCCAGCATTTGCTGTAGTGCAGGGAAGTCTTCTGGCCGGGCTTTGCGGAGTTCGAGTGGCATTGGAGATGATTCCTTCGGGCTTACGAATGAGCTAGCAGAAGGGATGAACTTGGAACATTGCAATGATCGTAGCAAACTGGGTGATGCCGCTGGAAGGCAGCAATCGCTGAGTCACTGAAGTCCCCTGCGCTCAATCGCTGACGTACGCATTTGAACGACAGACTTCGAGGGTGGCTGGCTCTTCCAGGCTGACAGGCGTAATTCGAAGTGTGGAACTGTTCGCTGCGTTCCAGTCACCGGCATCAGCAGAAAACCGCCTATAAGTGGTTGTGAATCGCCGTTAGTGCATTCAACATATAGGGCGTCGTTTGCCAGCATGGACAATCCCCTGAATGAACACAATGCTCCAAGCCCACGAGTCCAGTCGTTTGAAATTGCTCCCCAAGGCGGAAGTACACCTCCATCTGGAAGGCTGCTTTGAGGCTGCAACCATAGCGCAATGGGCCAAGACGGAAGGCGTTGCACTGCCCAGACCGCAGGAAAATTTGTTCAAGTTTTCAGGTCTGGCTGACTTTCTTGGCTTTCTAGACCTGGCGTGCGGCTTGGCCAGCACCACCGAGCGCTTGGTGGAACTTAGCTATGGCCTGAGCCAACGGCTGGCCGATAACGGCACAGGTTACGCCGATGTCATCTTCAACCCCACGCACTGGCATGCCTGGCATGGACGACTGGGGGCCATGCTAGCTGCCATGGATGCGGGTTTCAAAGCGGCCGAACAGGATGGACTGCCCCGCGTGGGTTTGTGCGTAAGCTTATTGCGAACCCAGTCGGCTGATGAAGCCATCGAACTGGTTGATGCATTGCGTTCCATGCGCCATCCAAGGGTCGTGGCTTTGTCGGTAGACGGCAATGAGGCCACGGCTGGAAGAACCGGCCCCCGATTTACCGAAGCTTTTCGGCGTGCGGGTAACGATGGACTACGCCGCACCGTCCATGCCGGCGAGTCCAGTGGGCCCGAGGGTGTCTGGGATGCGGTGAATTTGCTGGGTGCAGACCGCATCGACCACGGTGTAAGAGCCATTGAAGATGCAGCGCTGGTCAGCATGCTTGTGGACCGACAAATTCCCCTTGGGATTTGCCCCACATCGAATCTGGTTCTGGGTGTCTACCCGTCCCTTCAAGAGCACCCCATCGAGAAACTGCGTACGGCGGGTGTCCGAGTCTCCGTCAACACGGATGACCCCGCCTTGCTAGGAGCAAGTCTGGTCGGGGAATATGCCTTATGTCGCCACACGTTCGGGTGGACGGATGCGGTTACCAAGTCCGTAGCGCAAACGTCCATTGACGCCAGCTTTGCAAGCGAAGATGTCAAAACGCAACTTCAGGAAGCCTTGAAAAACTGGTAGGTCCGCTGGTAGCCGCGTTGAGACTCCGGCAAGCTGCCATTTGCGACGGTCCTGCGCAGCAATACGGGTCTACGTTCCACTCTAGACCTGACATCTATTTTTGAACGTCAGCTTAGTCACAAACTGGTTGGCTCCAGAAGGCTTGCAGCGGACATTTAGATGCGCGCTACGAACGCGGGCAATCAAGAAGTCACCAATGAATCAAGCCCCGCTACATAACTTTCAAAAGAATCTAATGGTAAAGGGCGACCAAATAAGTAGCCCTGGTAGTAGTGACATCCCACACGCGCCAGAAAGTCACGTTGACCCACTGTTTCAACGCCTTCGGCAATGACGTTTAGCCCCAGACTATCGGCAAGATTGACAATGGCTTTGGCAATGATCGCGTCGTTATGGTCAGTCAATACATCGCGCACAAATGACTTGTCAATCTTCAGTTGATCCAGTGGCGAACGCCGCAGGTAAGAAAGCGAAGAAAAGCCGGTACCAAAATCGTCCAGAGAAAAGCAGATGCCTCTGGACTTCAAGGTGCTCATCTTGGCGATCACGTTGTCGATGTCGGTCACCAAAATGCTTTCCGTTAGTTCCAGCTTTAGCTTACGCGGGTCGGCACCGGTTTGTTTAATGAATCCCAACACCTCATCGACAAAGCTCACATGGTGAAACTGACGCGCACTGACGTTAACTGCAATTGTCAGGTGGCACATTTCAGGGCGTTCGGCCCAACGTGCTAACTGACTGCAGGCGGTGTACAAGACCCAGTTGCCCAACTTGTTTATCAGGCCGATGTCCTCGCAAAGGGCAATGAATTGGTCCGGCGGAACCAGCCCGCGCTGGGGATGCTGCCAGCGAATCAGGGCTTCTACACCCAATAACTGGTTTTCGCCCTTGTGCTGGGCCTGGTAATACAACACAAATTCATTCACCTCGACCGCACGTCGCAGGTCAACTTCCAACGCGGCGCGCTCCCTGACGGTCAATTCCATAACCGGGTCGAAGAACTGCGCAGCATTGCGCCCAGCCGCTTTGGATCTGTACATGGCCAGGTCGGCTTGCTTCATCAAGTCGTCCATCCCGGTGGCGTTTCCGCAGAACATGGTGACACCCACGCTAGCGGTAATTTTGTATTCCAAATCCTCGAATTGATAGGGATGGCTCAAAGTTAAAAGTATCTTTGAGCATGCAGTTTCTGCACCATGCGCCGCGTCAATCTCCAAGCTGCCAAGTTCAGACAGGATCACGACAAACTCGTCACCACCCAGCGATTGAACCCACAACAAAGTCAATTAAAGGTGCAAGAGCTTTTCGAATTGACCCATCATGTCCGAAAGAACGAATTGAATTTTCTAGGTTTAAGTCTCAATGTGATAGTTGGGTCTGCTTCTGAGACCCAATTAACACGTATGGTTAATACCGTCAATGATGCTATAAAAACTACTGATGGGCTCAAGCCATTGGTTGAGTCATTTGATACCTGTAATTCTTTTATTGG
>CAIQYP010000554.1 GCA_903876045.1 uncultured beta proteobacterium
CAACCACATGACCAAACCACAAGGCGATGCCTGTAGCCGACCCGAAACCAACCGCACCCATGAGTGCGATCAACATGAACACCAGCTCGCCAGCGTACATATTTCCGAACAACCGCATGCCGTGTGAAACGGTCTTTGCGGTGAATTCAATCAGTTGCATGCCGAAATTCAGCACACCCAGGATCAGGGCGAACACAGGATTCTTGCTGGTGCCAAACGGTGCTGTCACCAATTCATGCGCCCAACCACCCAACCCTTTGATCTTGATGTTGTAGTACAAGCAAACCAGCAACACCGAGCAGGACATGCCCAAGGTCATAGACAAGTCAGCAGTGGGAACCACGCGGAAAAAGGAAATACTGCGCTCAAGACCCGTGGTCGCCAGGACCATGTGGAACAGGTCTACAGGCAAAAAGTCCATGGAGTTCATCAGGAACACCCAGACAAACACCGTTAAAGCCAGGGGGCCGACAAACTTGCGGGACTGGGCGTTATGCACAATCCCCTTGGCTTGTGTATCCACCATTTCCAGCAGAATTTCGACCGCTGCCTGCATGCGTCCAGGAACGCCGGCCGTGACACTACGCGCCACACGCCACATCACAAACATGCCAACAACTCCAAGCAGAACCGACCAAAAGATCGAATCCAGGTTGAAAACAGAAAAATCGATCACACCTTCCTGGTGACCTGTACGCAAATGCGTCAGGTGGTGGCCGATGTATTCGCCAGCCGTAAGGGCATGTTCCGCAACGTTTTCTTCAGCAGCCATCAGTTACCCGTATCAGTTACTTTTGCCGTTAAGCGTTTCATATTCATACCGGCTCTGGCTTTCGCTTGAAAGCCAGAGCAATCCAGTACACCTTCATCGTGACAACCAAACCAACCAGCATCGCCGGCCAACTCAGCCCTATCACCAGACGCTGGGCAGCCAACAGAATGCCCACCGTCACCAAAATTTTGACCAACTCCCAGAGGAAGAAGCTCAGCACCGCAGAACCCGCATTGACCGAAGCGAATTGCCCCGTCACGCCCCGGGCGAACAGTGCCGCAGGAACAATCACCGCAAGAGCACCACACCCAGCCGACAATCCAACAGACTGCCTTCCAGTCACACCCCAGGAAATCAAAGCCACCAGAGCCCCAACCACCACTTGCCCCGCCACAACCCACCAAGGTGAAATGGAGGGGTGTTTTTCGCGCAGCGCTTTGGCCTCTGCAGCAGTCAGTGGAGTGAAGTCAGAAACTTCATCTTCCGCTTTGTCTTTCGTATCCGGTGCGATTGTGACCATGTCAGATTACGCCCAGGTTACAGAGTGACTGCCGATTTGTGCACAGCCGTCGATTATACGTAGAAACCCGGCGTCCGGTTACATGTACTTTACAAATCGGTGACACGCCCAACGTACTGGCGAAGGCTGCATAATTTACCCTCACTCTCTCACGCACATGTCTACACCCGAAGCACCAGACGGCCAAACCAGCGCCAATCGAGCTGAATCCTTGATTGAATATCCATGCAAATTCCCAATCAAGGTGATGGGCACCAAGGTGGATGGGCTGGTACACGCCATTACCCTGATCACAAAGCAACTCGACCCTGAGTTCGATGCCAGCACGATCGAGTTGCGCGAGAGCAAAGGCGGCAAATACCTGGGCGTTACTATTACCGTTAACGCCACCAGCCGTGAGCAACTCGACGAGTTGTACCGTACGCTCAGCACCCACCCCATGGTGAAAGTTGTGCTGTAAAGCCATCGGTATGCAGACCACCCATTTGGGGCGCGTGGAGTACCTGCCCACCTACGCTGCCATGCAGGCATTCAACGAACAGCGCAACCTTAATTCAGACGCCCCATCGGACGACCAACTCTGGATTTGCGAGCACCCGCCGGTCTACACACAGGGGCTGGCCGGCAAGCCCGAACATATATTCAACCCGGCCAACATCCCCGTAGTGCAGACCAACCGCGGCGGCCAAGTGACTTACCACGGACCAGGACAGGTAGTTGCCTATCCACTCATAGACCTCAAGCGTGCCGGCTATTTCGTCAAAGAATATGTGTACCGCATAGAAGAGTCTCTTATCCGCACCCTGCTGCATTTCGGCGTGACCGGACACCGGGTGGCCGGCGCACCGGGAATTTACGTTCGCATCGATGACCCGGCCGGGCACACCCCGCTAGAAAACCGCCCACACAAGCAGGAGGCGGGAGTGCATGCATCTGACCCAAACTTTACCGGGCTGGGCAAGATCGCGGCGCTGGGCATAAAGGTCAGCCGCAACTGCACCTATCACGGTCTAGCGCTTAATGTTGCCATGGATCTGGAGCCCTTCCAGCGCATCAACCCTTGCGGCTACGTGGCCTTGCAAACCATAGACCTTTCTACAATCGGATACCAGGTCAGCTGGCAGGATGCCGCTGATGTACTGAGCCACAAGCTCGCCACCTATCTCGCGCCATAACGCGCCCACACTTGCCCAAACACCATGAGCCACAGCGAAGAAACCAGTAACCCGACCGTCCGGGAAGTACAGAGCACGGAGGACTACAACCCGTTAGCAAAACAAAAGGCTGCGGCCAAGTTGTCGCGCATTCCGATCAAGGTGCAGGCCGGCGAGGTATTACGCAAACCCGAGTGGATCCGCGTCAAGGCGGGCTCGCCCTCCACCCGTTTTTACGAGATCAAGGACGTGCTGCGCGCCAACAAGCTGGTCACCGTGTGCGAAGAAGCCAGTTGCCCGAACATTGGCGAATGCTTTGGCAAGGGTACCGCCACCTTCATGATCATGGGCGACAAGTGCACGCGTCGTTGCCCGTTTTGCGATGTGGGCCATGGTCGCCCCGACCCGCTCGACGTCAATGAGCCAGACAACCTGGCCAAGACCATTGCACAGCTCAAGCTGAGCTATGTGGTGATCACCAGTGTGGACCGCGATGACCTGCGCGATGGTGGTGCAGGGCATTTTGTGGAATGCATTAGCAAGACGCGCGAGCTCTCGCCTAAGACCCAGATCGAAGTGCTGGTGCCAGACTTCCGCGGTCGCGATGACCGTGCCCTTGAGATTTTGAAGGCCGCACCACCGGATGTGATGAACCACAACCTGGAAACCATTCCCCGCTTGTACAAAGAAGCACGACCGGGCTCGGACTATCAGTTTTCGCTCAACCTGCTCAAGAAATTCAAGGCCCTATTCCCCGACGTCACTACCAAGAGCGGCTTGATGGTCGGACTGGGCGAAACCGACGATGAGATTTTGGAAGTCATGCGCGATATGCGTGCGCACAACGTGGAAATGCTGACCATTGGCCAATATCTGGCGCCATCCACCAGCCACCTGCCAGTGCGGCGCTATGTGCACCCCGACGTCTTCAAGATGTTCGAGGCGGAAGCCTACAAGATGGGTTTCAAGCACGCTGCGGTAGGCGCTATGGTTCGCAGTTCATACCATGCTGATCAACAGGCGCATTCGGCTGCGACGAATAAGAGCGAGCCCTGATTAACAAGGGCTAGTAAAAGTCAAGCAGCCATCAGGCCCTTAATCACACGGCGCAGCTGCGGAGAAAATGACGGCGACTTTGGTTCGGGCTGGCAATCTGCGCCAGCCTGAATACCTTGAGGTATGCGCGAAGTTTGGGTGCCAAACCACATCGCGGCACAATTGCTCAACATCCTTTTTGCAAAGTCACAACCATGGCTAACTACCTCTTCGCTCCGGCCCCTGTGTTCTCCCTTACCGTTCAGGGTGTGGAAGCCCGCTTTCCTGTAAATCGTATCTTTTGCGTGGGTCGCAACTACCACGCCCATGCCATCGAGATGGGCCGCCCGGTGGACAAGTCCACCATGAAACCCTTCTACTTTCACAAGGCCGCCTCCGCGCTGGTGGAGTCAGGCTCTACGGTGCCCTACCCCTGCGGCACCAGCAACTATCACTATGAAATGGAACTGGTCGTGGCGATTGGGGCTGCGGGGTTTCGCGTCAATGAATCGGACGCCGCCCGCCTGATCTATGGCTATGCCGCCGGTTTGGACATGACCCGTCGAGACCTGCAACTCGTCCTGCGTGACCAGGGTCGGCCCTGGGATGTTGCAAAGAACTTCGAGAAGTCTGCCGTATGCACGCCCATCGTCCCCATGGGCCGACTAGGTGTGCTGCAGACTGGATCCATCGCCCTGCAAGTCAACAGTGTGGCCAAGCAAAGTGCAGACCTGTCACAACTGATCTGGAGCATCCCCGAACTGCTAGCCGACCTGTCAAAGTACTACCACCTGCAGCCTGGAGACCTGATATACACCGGCACTCCAGAAGGCGTGGGTGCAGTAGTCAGCGGTGACGTTATCACTGGCCAAATCGAGCAAGTTGGGTCTCTTCAACTGACCATTGGCACTGCCGAATAGGCCACGCGCAGAAGAAGAAAAGCGACACAGAAAATTTCTGCTGCACTTCCAATTCTGTTTTCCGATGATGGCACTCTTGGCCAGGCGTAAGCGAGAAAGGCCAAGAAGACCACGTTCAGTCCACTGGTACGCGTTTTCAATGAGATCGCGCCGCGAAAATTTGGACAAATGGCAATAGGCATGAAACGCACGGTCTGCTTTACTCCGTGCCTTTCTACCATGTCAACCGCAAGCCTGGATCAATTGCTGAATATTGACTGCTCGTACCCGTATAGCCAGGCGTAAACTAAATGTCATAAAAGAAGTGCACTGTTAGCGCAAGCAGAACAAACTCGGCGCATTGCCTTCAGCCTAGGGTGGCGCAACGCTACAAACCGACTCGGAAACACAGTCATGGAACAGGAACTCAAGTTAGCCTTACCCGTGCAAGACCCGGACTTGCTGGAAAAACAGCTGGCACGCAGTGCACTGATTGGGCGGCGTCGCCCTAAGCGCCAGCAGTTGCACAATATCTACTACGACACTCCAGACCACGCCCTGAAGCGAATGACCGTCGCATTGCGCGTGCGCCGGATCGAAAGCAGCGGGCAGCCTCATTGGGTGCAAACACTCAAAATCGGAGGCGCATCAGAATCCGCATTTAGTCGCCGCGGCGAATGGGAGACGCCCATCAAGACTGGCGCACTCGAAAGCGCGATGCTGATTGACACACCATGGCTTGACATGGACGGTGACGGATCTCTTTTTCAAGCGCTTTCACCCGTTTTCACCACTGATTTTGAGCGCTTGAGTTGGGTCGTCAAACTGCAAGACGCATCGATGGAAATTGCGTTGGACCGCGGCCGTGTTCTTATGGATGGACACAGCACGCCCTTGTGCGAACTTGAAATCGAATTGCTGGAGGGCGCGCCCGAGGCTGTGTTTGAGGCGGCCTTTCAAATCGGCCTGCACCTCAACCTGTTGCCACTGCACATGAGCAAGGCTGAGCGGGCTTATCGCCTGGCAGCAGGCACGCTGGATGCACCGCTGCGTGCCAAGCCACCGGCATTGAACCAAGACATGGACTTCGGTACGGTAGTTCAGACTGTGTTGCGCGACTCCTTTCTGCAGTTCACTGCCAATCTCTACACCTTGCGTGTCAGCGATGCACCCGAAGTATTGCACCAGGCGCGTGTTGGCTGGCGCCGCTTTAAGAGCGCACTAAAACTGTTTAAGCAATTGGCCGCCGAATCCAGTTTCCCATCCACGGTGCAGCTGAAACCCCTGCTCGCGCAAATGACGAAGTTGCGCGATATGGATGTGGCCGCAACGGAAGTTTTTCCCACCTATGCCGAGGCCTTCCAAACGGGCGACGCCATGCACGTGCGATCATGGCATGCAATGGAAGAAGCGCTTGAGCATGAGCGCGCACAGTTGCGCACTGCGCTGCGCCAAATCCTCGCCGACCCTGCCGTGGGACGCACCTTGCTGAAAATCACCCGTTGGATTGAAACCGGAACGGTTCACCTGCCCGGCGGACAAACCAAAGGTAAAAAGCGCCGTGTCAGCGAGTGGGTGCGCAAGCGGATCGAACATTTGGTAGAACAAGTGCAAGCCACTCCCGTGCACGCCAAGGATCCGGCCACGCAGCATCAATTGCGCATCCTGCACAAGCGATTGCGCTACGGTGTCGAAAGTCTGCGCACCCTGCTGCCACAGAAGCGGGCCGAACGTTGGCTCCAAATGGCCATACAGTCGCAAACCCAGATCGGCATGGAACGCGATCGCCTGCGGGCCATTGCGATCGCCCGGCAGCTGCAGGCGGCTGAAAGCGTGGTGCAATTCCTGCGGGGTGCTGCCTTTGCTGGTAATTTGGCACACGAACCACAGAGGCAGTAAGAATACAAACCGCGCCAAACAGCACGGAGGTCAATAGCTCCGCTTTTAAGGCATACAGTATGGCTATTGCCCAAGGTCCTGAAGACATCAAACGCCATGGAACTCGAAAAAGTCAAAGAATTGCTCGCCCGCCAGAAAATCGTTGAAGAGATGGTTCACGTGCAAAACATGCCACGCCAGGAGATGGTCGAGACACTGGTTCAAAGACAACACCTGGCCGAGTTGAAGAATTTGCTTGAACCCATGACCTCTGAGGACATTGCTGCCTTGTTGCAAGCGTTAGAAAAAGACGCAGCGCGGGTGGTGTGGTCGCAGATTCCCGAAGAGATGGCGAATAACGTGCTGTGGGAAGTCTCTGACGACTGCCGGGAGCAACTGGTGGGAGACCGGGAGCCCAGCTTTGATGAAAGTCAGATTTGTGCCTTTGCACTGGTGGATGGCAAACTGAAGCAAGTTACCATTTCAAGTCGCAAAGACCTTGACGATATCAAACCGATCTGGATTGACCTGATCAACGTCACCAAGGCCGAGAGAAATTTTGTAGGTGGCCATTTCGGGCTGACGCTGCCAGACCCTGGAGACGCCACCGACCTGGAGGTAAGTTCACGGTTTCATGTCGAAAATTCCGGCGCTATTCACCTCCATTCCAACTTCCTGCTTGACCGGGCCGGCAATGCCAGCAGCATTCCGGTCGCATTCATTCTGCACAACGGCATTTTGTTCACACTCAGAAACGAAGAGTTGCCCGTATTCCGGTTGCAACGATTGCGGGCCCATGCGCAGCCAGGCTATGTGACTGATTGCTTTGACTTGGTGCTTGATCTGTATGGGGCCGATGTCGAATATTCGGCCGATTCGCTGGAAGACATTTACATCACGCTGGGCAAGGTTGGGCGCCAGGTGTTGAGCGAGGCCATTACCGACACCGAGGCGGCGGCCATTCTGGGCGACATCGCTGAGGAAGAAGATTTGAACGGGCGCATTCGCGGCAATATTCTGGACACCCAAAGAGCCATTAACTTTCTAATGCGAAGCCGTGTTTTGT
Source organism: uncultured beta proteobacterium (assembly GCA_903876045.1). GTDB lineage: Bacteria > Pseudomonadota > Gammaproteobacteria > Burkholderiales > Burkholderiaceae_C > Allorhodoferax. Next base: position 7,325 of record CAIQYP010000554.1, read on the forward strand.
CCAATGAACAGCACGAGGAGTCAAGGCAGGTGCTGCGCAATATTGAGTCCCTCAACAGCCATACCTCGTTCCTGTTTGACAAGATCAATTTCCTGATGGACGCCACCATCGGTTTCATCAACATCAACCA
>CAIQYP010000555.1 GCA_903876045.1 uncultured beta proteobacterium
GCAACGACCTCGCCGAATTAAGTGACGCGCAACTGCAGCAGCGCATGCAGACCGTGCGCGTCTGTGCCCGCATATCGCCACAGCAAAAACTGCGCATCGTGCAGGCGCTCAAGGCGAATGGCGAGATCGTGGCCATGACGGGTGATGGCGTGAATGACGCACCCGCCCTCAAGGCCGCCCACGTCGGCGTGGCGATGGGCGGGCGCGGCACCGACGTGGCACGTGAGGCGGCGTCGCTGGTGCTGTTGGATGACAACTTTGCCTCCATCGTCGGCGCAGTGCGACTGGGGCGGCGCATTTTTGACAACCTGCGCAAGTCGATGTCCTACATCCTCGCGGTGCATGTGCCGATAGCCGGCGCGGCCCTGTTGCCCGTACTGCTGGGCTGGCCCACGCTGATGTACCCCTTGCATATTGCGTTTCTGGAACTGGTGATTGATCCGGCCTGTTCCATGGTGTTCGAAAACGAGCCGTCCGAACTGGACGTAATGCAACGCCCACCGCGTGACCCGCAGGCACCACTGTTCGCCGGTACCACCCTGGTGCTGGCCTTGCTGCAGGGGCTGGTCGTGCTGTTGGCGGTGATGGGCGCCTATGCCTGGGGCGCTAGTTGGTTGGCTGAACCGGCAGCGCGGGCTTTTGCGTTCACCACGTTGGTGATGGGCAATCTGGCGTTGATATTTTCTAACCGGAGCAGCACCGTCTCGCTTTGGGCATGCCTGCTGGTGCCCAACCGCGCACTGTGGATGGTGGCTGGACTCACCACGGGGTTGTTGGCGCTGACGTTGTACCAACCCTGGGTCTCGGGCCTGTTCCAGTTTGCACCCTTGCAAGCTGGTGATGTGCTGAGTGCCGCCGCCATTGGCCTGTCTAGCGTGGTTTGGTTTGAGGCCCTCAAGCTGTGGCGTCGACGCTCGCCAGGCCAGTAACTCCAGCGCAACTGCCTGTTCAAAGCCCTCGATGCTTACCGCTGCTGCGTTTCCCACTGCGGATGTACCCAACTGGGTGCTTTAGACGGCGGCAGTGCCTGACCTCTGATGGCATCGGCAATCTTCTCGGCCATCATGATGACCGGCACGTTCAGGTTGCCGCTGACGACGAGCGGCATGATGGACGCATCACATACACGCAGGTTCTGCACGCCATGCACGCGGCCCTGGCCGTCGACCACTGCCATTTCGTCGCTACCCATGGCACAGGTGCAACTCGGGTGGTAGGCGGTCTCGGCACTGGCGCGAATGTGAGCGTCAATCTGCTCATCCGTCTGCACGTCCTTGCCGGGTGAAATTTCTTCACCGCGGAAGGCGTCAAAAGCCTTTTGCGCAAACACTTCGCGCGTGAGGCGAATGGCGGCGCGGAATTCGACTTTGTCCTGCTCGGTGCTCATGTAGTTGAACAGGATGGCGGGTGCATCCAGCGCGCTCTTGGTGCGAATGCGCACGTAGCCACGGCTGGGGGAGCGCATGGGTCCCACATGGGCCTGAAAGCCATGGCCTTCCACCGGCGACTTGCCGTCGTAACGCACCGCCATGGGCAGAAAGTGGTATTGCAAATCCGGGTGCTTGACGCCGGCCGCACTGCGAATAAAGCCACCCGATTCAAAGTGGTTGGTGGCGCCAAGGCCGGTGCTAAAGAACAGCCATTCGGCACCGATGGCAGCCATCTTCACCGGTTTGGTGGCGGCATACAGGGTGATGGGTTGCTTGCACTCGTATTGCACATAGGTTTCCATGTGGTCCTGCAGGTTCTCACCCACGCCCTTGAGCGTGGCCACCATCTCAATACCCAGGGGCTGCAGATGTTCCGGATTGCCGATACCAGATAGTTGCAACAACTGGGGCGAGTTGATAGCGCCACCACTCAAAATGACCTCGCGCCTGGCGCGGAACTGCACCAGCTTGCCGTCCTGCTCCACTTCGACACCGACGGTGCGCTTGCCTTCAAACAACAACCGCGTCGCGAGTGTGTTGGGTTGCAGCATGACATTGCCGCGCTTGATGGCGGGGCGCAGATAACCCATGGCCGTGCTCCAGCGACGGCCCTTGTGCGTGGTCATGTCCATGGGGCCGAAGCCCTCTTGCTGGTAACCGTTCATGTCGGCCGTGTAGGGGTAGCCGGCCTGCTGCCCGGCTTCGATAAAGGCGTTGTACAGCGGGTTGGTGCAGTTGCCGGTGTGCACATGCTGCGGGCCGTCAGCGCCTCGGTAATCGTCGCCACCCACTTCGCGTGTTTCCGACTTCTTGAAATAAGGCAGGCAATGGGCATAACTCCAGTCAGCCAGACCGTGCTTTTCGGCCCAACCGTTGTAGTCCTCGGCATTGCCACGGATGTAGACCATGCCGTTGATGCTGCTGGAGCCGCCAACGGTTTTGCCGCGCGGGCAATGCACGCGCCGGTTATTCAGGCAGGGTTCAGGTTCCGATTCGTACATCCAGGTGTAGCGCGGGTTCGCCATCGGGTAGGCAAAGCCGCTGGGCATGTGGATAAACAAGTTGTGGTCCATGGGGCCGGCTTCGATTACCAGAATCCTGGTGTTGAGGTCTTCGCCCAGCCGATAGGCGAGCACGCTGCCAGCAGAGCCGGCGCCGATGATGATGTAGTCGTATTCTGTTTGCATGGTTTTATTTTGGTGAGAGTTGGTGTTTAGTTCGCGTGCGGTTTTTTGGCATGAAGGCAGCTTTTTTTATGCCGATGCCACTGGGGTGAATGCTTCCGCGGCTGTCCCCCGCCCGCTTAAGCGGGCTCCTCCTTTATGCCGCTGCACCATCCACCCCAGCGCCCTCGGCAACCTGCAGTGTTGGCGCGCAATGACCCGGGACCCAATGCATTCAATCCCGTACCCGCCCAACATGCTGGTTGAAAGAGGAATGCAAGTTCTTTGCGCGCAAACC
>CAIQYP010000556.1 GCA_903876045.1 uncultured beta proteobacterium
AGCGACAGTCGCATGGATGTGGGCGATAGCAAAAACTGGGCAGGGCAGGTGGGTGCCCGCCGCGAGGAGTTGACGCTCAAGGCCTTGTTCAACGAAGAGCCAGGGGTCGTGCTGCAGGTGCGCAGCGCCGAGCGCTCGGAGGTGATGCAAACGCTGCGTGAGCACTGCTTGTCTGCGTTCAGTCACTTTGTTGGCAAGACTCGCCCCGCTAGTAGTACCGTGGATGCAGGCAAGGACATGCTGCAAATCTGGCGTGATGCCAAGTCGATCTTCAGCGCGCCGCTGGCCGACTTGCACCAGGTATGGGACGCCGTGAGCTGGAAGATTTGCCAGCAGCGCGATAACCCGGCCTGCGCCAACGCCGAGCATGCAGCCGCTGGTGCAATTGGCGACCCAGGCATACACACGCATCTGCCCGAATCGCTCAAGACCTTGATGGGCACCGCGCCGGCAATTTTGACAAGCCGCCCCAAGGTGGCCGTGCTGCGCGAGCAGGGCGTCAATTCCCATGTGGAAATGGCCTATGCCTTCACCGAGGCCGGCTTCGACGCCTTTGACGTGCACATGACCGACCTGCAGACCGGCCGCGCCAAGTTAGGCGACTTTCAGGGCGTGGTGGCTTGCGGCGGCTTCAGCTATGGCGACACGCTTGGTGCCGGTATTGGCTGGGCGCGATCCGTCACCTTTAATGCTGCGCTGTCGGATCAGTTCCAGGCCTTTTTCGGCCGGACCGACACCTTCGGCTTAGGCGTGTGCAACGGCTGCCAGATGTTTGCCGAATTGGCCGACATCATCCCCGGTGCGCAAGACTGGCCGCGCTTCACTACCAACCAGAGCGAGCGCTTCGAGGCTCGTCTGTCCTTGGTGGAAGTGCTGGAATCGCCCAGCCTGTTCCTCAAAGACATGGCCGGTGCGCGCCTGCCGATTGCAGTGGCGCACGGCGAGGGCTATGCCAACTTCAAGTACCGGGGCCATGCCGCCCGGGCCATCGCGGCCATGCGCTTTGTCGACAACACGGGCGCTGCCAGCGAAGCCTATCCGTTTAACCCGAACGGCAGCCCGGCCGGTTTGACAGCAGTGACCACGGCTGACGGCCGTTTCACTGCCATGATGCCGCACCCTGAGCGCGTATTCCGCAACATCCAGACCAGTTGGACCGATTTGGATGCCAATGGCCACAGCCCCTGGATGCAGCTCTGGCACAACGCGCGGCGCTGGGTCGGATAGGGCAAGCGCCGCTGCAGCGGAATCAGCTTCTCTGGTGAGCCCGAAGTACGCTGACCCGGAGTTGATGGCTCTATTGCAGGCGCTTGGCGATCTGCGCGACCCCTGGATGTATCTCTCTATGACCTTAGTGGATCGGTTAACTGAATCACCTTCGGACTAAAGGGATAAGGTGATGGTGCAGGCTCCGGCAACCCGAATACCAGGAGCGCGATTCCAGCCCCCACCTGAAACTGTGGACAGGTAGTCCAACGCGCATGAAAAACCCTCTTTGACTTTGACATCACAGCCTTCGTGGTCGCTGCATTTTTATATTGTGCAGTGCGCAAACAAGCTGCTTGAGAATTCGCAAGAAATTTTGGGATTCAGAGGCGAGCGCGCAAAACTTGACGTTCTTTAAGAGGTGACGGTTTGCCGTGATTTCAACGGCGGTGACACGGTAGGCTCTGGTATAGGTTACGCCCGCTCAGGCATTGGAATCGTCCGTCCGACGAACGTAGGCGGATAACCTTGTGTCAAATGTCACGATGTGGCCTACCAGCCAGGCTGTTAAAAAAGCCTTCAAGTCAGCAGGTGCCAGCGTGTCTTCAGCAATTTTTTCTGCTACTTCATTCAACTTGCCAATCAAGTACGTGTGCTGCTGCACATGCGCGGCAATGTCAGGGTAGGCAATATCTCGCATCAACTGTTCTTCGTGGTCGAAGTGTTGACGGGTGTACCTAAACAGTCGCATGGCGCACTCTGTTTTCTTGAGCTTGTCATCTGCCTCAAAAAATTCATCCGCCAATTTGAACAACTGCTGGTGTTCAGAATCGATGCTTGCATTCCCGATGCGGTAACTATCTCGCCAGATAAAGCCCATGCTGCATCTCCCGTTGGAATATTCAGTGTAGTCAGGCGAACCAGCGTTCATCTATCTATTTGGGCGGCTTTGATTTAGCGCAAAGGAATCCGACCCATTGGACTAAAACGGGACCGATTTACGGGCTCGGTGACCCAGACTTAGTGCCCAAATTCACTGCTGGACGGCCGCTGCTTGAAGAATTTCATAGGTTGCTCAGGCGCAACCCGATGCAACTCCTCCAGGGTTTGGCGCGCAATCGCGGTCTTGGCTTTGCCGACCACATGCATCTCGCAAGGCTTGCAATCGAAGCGCAGGGTGAGTTTCTCTTTACCGTTGATGAGTTGCAGCGGTTCTGCTTTTACCTGGCCTTGCACCCCGGTAACGCCCTTGGCCTGCTTTGGGCACAGGCTGAGTGAGAAGCGCACGCAGTGCTTGGTGATCATCAGGCTCACTTCGCCCAATTCTTCCATGGCCTCGTAAGCCGGCGCAATCACCTTGACGCCGTGTTTGGCATAAAAGCGATGGGCAGCTTGATTGAAAACATTGCCGAGGTAGCTCAGCGTGTCTTCAGGGAAGGGCGCAGGTGGTTCCACCGGCACAGCGCGCGGCAGGCGGCTGAAGGCTTTGGCGCGGTTGGTTTCCAGGGACTCCACCGCCTCACGGCGCAGGGCGTTGAGGGCCGAGGCTGGCACAAACCAGGGTTGGCTGAAATTTACGCTCACATCCAGCGCCTGAAAAATCGTGTTGCCCATGCGGCTCAGTTGTTCGCGCAAGCTGTCTGAAGATGCCGTGCTGTCTCTAGCGACTTGGCGCTGCAACTCGCCGTGGGATTTGGCGCTGTTGCCGTCCTCGTCGGTCAGCGTCAGTGCCATGCCGCGCTCAGTCTCGTCCAGCGTCATCCAGACGCCAATGCGGCGGTCGCTGGACTTCTTTTCCAACACCCGCGTCCAGTGCACATCGCGGTTGCGATTGACCTGTGTGCCTTTGCGTAAGTCTTTCAGTCCGGCAACGGCATCCTTGGGGAAAATGCGCCACTTGCCCTTGGTCGCGCTCTGGGCCTCGGCACGATTTACCGCCAAGCCCACCAGTTCTTTTTGCAAGTCGTAGTAGCACAGGCCGTCGCCGTTGTGCAGCGTGTCGCTCTTTTCGTCCAGTTGCAGTTCGACCCAGTTCGGCCCGACCTGGGTCACAAAGCCAATCGGTTGACCCGGGTTTTTCGGGCTGTCAAAGGCGCCAATCGTGTCCTGGCGGCCGTTGACAAAATAGTCGGTGAATTCGCGGTTGAAGTTTTGGTCCGGGTCTGGCGTGAACGTGAAACTGGTGCTGCCGCTGCTGGAGCGTGCCAGGGGTTGATCGGAAGACTGGCGCTCTTCGATCATCGTGTCGAGCAGTTTGCGGTAGTGCGCCGTGATGTTCTTGACATAGCCCATGTCCTTGTAGCGGCCCTCGATCTTGAAAGACCGCACGCCAGCGTCCACCAACGCCGCCAGGTTCTCGCTCTGATTGTTATCCTTCATGGAAAGCACATGCTTGTCATGCGCCACAAATCGGCCCTTGGCATCCACCACCTGATAAGGCAGGCGGCAGGCCTGACTGCATTCGCCACGGTTGGCGCTGCGCCCCGTGTGGGCCGCGCTGATATAGCACTGGCCGCTGTAGGCCACGCACAGTGCGCCATGCACAAAGAACTCCAGGGTGCAGCGCTCTGCGTCGGTGGCCGCACGAATGGCCGCAATCTCCTTGAGCGTGAGTTCACGCGCCAGCACGATTTGCGAAAGCCCGGCGTCCTGCAAAAAGCGCGCCTTGTCTGGCGTGCGAATGTCGGTCTGGGTGCTGGCGTGAAGCTGAATCGGCGGCAGGTCGATCTCTAACAAGCCCATGTCCTGCACGATCAGCGCATCGACTCCCGCGTCATACAGTTGCCAAGCCAGTTTGCGTGCGGATTCCAGTTCGTCATCGCGCAAAATAGTGTTGAGCGTCACAAAGATACGGCTGTTAAAGCGGTGCGCGTGCTGTGCCAACTTGGCTATGTCAGCCACGCTGTTGTCGGCACTTGACCGCGCGCCAAACGACGGTCCGCCGATGTAAACCGCATCAGCGCCGTGGTTGACGGCCTCGAGGCCGATCTCCAGATTGCGCGCCGGGGCCAGTAGTTCCAGTTGGTAGTTCTGCAAAGACATTGCGGGATTATCCCCGCAACGTCTGCCCCAACGGTGCCCTAGCCGTTAACGATGCGACTGACCAGTGCCTTGGTGAATTCGGCAGTGCCGGCCTTGCCACCGAGGTCACCGGTGCGCACCTTGTCCACGTTCAGCGTGTCGTCAATGGCTTTGCGCAAGCGCGTGGCCATGGGTGTTAACTGGCAGTGGTCCAGCATCATGGCCGCAGCCAGCAGCAGGGCGGTGGGGTTGGCAATGCCTTTGCCGGCGATGTCCGGCGCCGAGCCGTGCACCGCCTCAAAGATGGCGGCGTCAGCGCCGATATTTGCGCCGGGAGCCATACCCAGGCCACCCACCAGACCCGCCACCAGATCGGACAAGATGTCGCCAAACAGGTTGGTTGTCACCAGTACGTCAAACTGCCAGGGATTCAGCACCAGCTTCATGGCGCAAGCGTCAATGATGACGGTGTCGAGTTCAAACTTGCCCTTGTACTCACGCTCGTACAGGTCCAGCCCGGTCTCCAGGAAGATGCCGGTCAGGGCCTTCATGATGTTGGCTTTGTGCACGATGGTGACCTTCTTGCGGCCGGTGGACACGGCATGGTCAAACGCGAATTGCAGCAGACGGCGGCTGCCGGCGCGGGTGTTAATGCCGGTGGCCATCGCCACGGCGTGCGGGTCGTTATCGATCTTGACGTAATGCTCATGGCCGATGTATAGGCCTTCGAGGTTTTCGCGCACCACCACCAGGTCGATCTTGTCAAAGCGACCGCCGGGGACGATGGTCAACGCCGGGCGCAGGTTGGCGTAAAGCTGGAATTCCTCGCGCAGGCGCACATTGCTGGAGCGGTAGCCGCCGCCGGATGGTGTTTCGAGCGGGCCCTTGAGCGCCAGGCGGGTGCGGCGGATGCTGTCCAGTGTGGCTTGTGGAAGCGGGTCACCGGTAAGTTCCACGCCGCCCAGTCCGGCAATTTGACGGTCCCACACAAAGGGTGCACCCAGAGCGTCGAGCGCGGCCAGGGTGGCGTCCATGATCTCGGGGCCGATGCCGTCGCCGGGAATCAGGGTGGCGGGGATGGTTTGGGACATAAATGAAATCTCTCAGTCGTAAAAAAATGGCACTGCAAAACGTTCCGCCCCCGGGTGGCGTGGGCGAAATCGTTGCGTAAAAACTGAGTCCAGTTTACGGCGCAAAGGGTTGCGAAAGCCTGACGCCACGGTTGACCTGCATCACCGTTGCTCGCGATAAGGGAACTTTGGGCCAAAAAAAACGCGGCCCATGCCGCGTCTTCTTACAAGCGTTAAGTCGCTTTATTCGATCTTGGCCTTTGCACGCAGTTCTTCCTGGTACTTGGACATTTTCTGTTGCAACAGTTGCTGAGAAATCTGGGGTTTGACATCGTCAAACTTGGGCAACTGGGCGTCGCGTACGTCGTCCAGGCGGATGATGTGGAAGCCGAATTGGCTCTTCACCGGGGTTTCGGTCATCTTGCCTTTTTGCAAGCCGGTCAACGCTTCGGAAAATTCTTTCACGTAGTTGCCGGGATTGGCCCAATCCAGATCGCCACCCTTTGCACCGGAGCCTGGGTCTTTGGACATTTTCTTGGCCAGATCTTCAAACTTGGCACCCTTCTTGATTTTGGCAATGATGTCCAGGGCTTCGGATTCTTTCTCGACCAGGATATGGCGAGCCTTGTATTCTTTGCCAGCATTGGTGGCGGCAAACTTGTCGTACTCGGCCTTGACTTCAGCATCGGTTACCGGATTAGCCTTCTGGTATTCGGTGAACAGTTCGCGGATCAGGATCGACTGTTTGGTCAATTCGATCTGGTTTTTGTAGTCTTCAGTAGCGTCCAGGCCTTTGTTATGGGCTTCCTGGGCGAATATTTCGCGGGCAATGATTTCGTCGCGCAACTGGCCTTGCATTTCAGGGGTGATCTGACGACCAGAGCGGGCCACTTGCTGGGCCAGCGCTTCTATGCGGTCTTTAGGAATGGCGACACCGTTAACGATGGCCACGTTCTGTGCCAGGGCGGCGCCGGACAGAGAACCTACACAAGCCGCAATGGCCATGGCAGACAGGATTTGCTTCTTCATTAGGGTTTCCTTGTGATCAATCTAGGGTTTCAATGGCCAAAGCGTGTACTCCCGCAGCCATGAATTCTTGCAGCGCATCATACACAAGCCGATGGCGTGTTACGCGGCTCTTGCCAGTAAATAAAGGTGAAGCAATTCGCACCCGGAAATGGGTGCCAATGCCACTGTCGTTGGCACCGGCATGCCCGGCGTGCTGGTAGCTTTCATCCAGCACTTCCAGAGAGCTGGGGTCCAGCCGTTCGCGCAGGCAGGCGTCCATTTGAACGGCAGTGGAACTGTGATTGGCCTGGTTCATTGGGAGGCTCCGTCCTGTGGTGGCTCACCTGCTTTGAGATGGGGCGCGATATAAAAGCCCTGAGCGATCAAAAAGGTCAGGGGGAACACATAACCCCACACCTTGAAGCTCACCCAGTCTTCGGTGCTGTAGTAAAGCACCACATAGGCATTGGCGGCGGCCATGAACAGGGTGTAGAAAATCCAGGCGACATTTAGCCGGTGCCAGACGCCGTCCGGCAACTCCAACTGCGCGCCCAACATCAATTTCAGAACATTTTTGCGCATGCCCCACAGCGCAACCGTCAGCGCCAGTGCCATGGCCACGTACAAGACCGTGGGTTTCCACTTGATAAAGCGCTCGTCATGCAGTAGCAGCGTCAGGGAGCCAAAGACGAGCACCAGCGCTAACGTGATCTTTTGGATCATCTGCAACTTGCCGTCCATCCTGTAGACCAGCAGCATCTGCACCGTGGTCGCAGCCATCAGAACGGCTGTGCCTACATAGATGTCGTAAAGCTTGAAGGCGCCAAAAAATAGCAGGAAGGGCAGAAAGTCGATTAATGTTTTCATTCAGGCTTGAAGTGTAGCGAAGCCGAGTTCATGCAATAGCGCAGACCGGTGGGCGCAGGGCCATCTTCAAACACATGGCCCAAGTGGGCGCCGCAATCTGCGCAGTGCACCTCGGTGCGCTTCATCCACAACAAGCCATCCACCTTGGTGCCAACTGCTTCTGCATCCAGCGGCTGGAAGTAGCTGGGCCAACCCGAGCCGGACTCATATTTGGTCTCAGAGGAGAAAAGCGGCTTGTCGCAGCAAATGCAGAGGTATTTACCTTTTGCCTTATTGCTCTCCAGTAGGCCGGTATAGGCGCGCTCAGTGGCTTCGCGGCGGGTTACATCAAAAGCCAAGGGTTCAGCACCTTTGCTGGCTAAATGGGCTTTCCACTCTTCAGCGGTCTTTTCAACTTTGTAGGTCATATTGGTTCTCCGGTGTGCATCTTATGAACTGCAACTGATTTCAATGTCACTGGCCCAATCCGGCGCAAAACCGGCAAAAGCCTCATATTGTGGATGCTCGTCAAACGGCGCTTGCAAAACCTGTAGCAGGGCTTGTACCTGACTGAAGTCTTTTTGCTTTGCCGCCCGAATGGCCAACTCGCCCAAGTGGTTGCGCAGTACGAATTTTGGATTGGCCGCCAGCATGCGCGCACTGGCATCGGCGCGGGTATCTGTCGGGTGCAAAGCTGAAAAAAGGCTTATCCAGGCATCGAACCCGGCGCGGTCAAGAAATAGATCTCGTACCGAGTCGTCTGCCGCGTGCTGCTCGCGCACCCAATGGCTCAAACGGCGCCAAAAGATGGTGAAGTCCACCGCGCCCGCAGCCAGCAGTTTGAGAATCTCTTCTGCCAAAGCGGGTGGCGCTTCTACGCCTTCGGGCAAGCCCAACTTCGCAGCAAAACAGTTTACCAATGCCTTTGGAAACTCGGTCTTGAAAGTTTCGAGAGCGGCGATGGCCTGTTCCTGCTCATCGATCAGCGGCAACATGGCTTGCCCGAGGCAATACAGGTTCCAGTAGGCCACGTTGGGCTGCTTGTAAAACGCGTAACGGCCCTGATGGTCCGAGTGGTTGCAGATATGGCCTGGGTTATAGCCGTCCAGAAACTGGAAAGGGCCGTAGTCAATTGTCAGGCCCAGAATGCTCATGTTGTCGGTGTTCATCACACCGTGGCAGAAGCCGACCGATTGCCATTGCGCCACCATTCTGGCGGTGCGCTCTGTCACAGCAGCTAGCAATGCGATGTAGGGATTGCCACCCCAGAGCACGTTGTCGCGGCACTCCGGGTAAAAACGGTCTATCACGTAGTCAGCCAATTTTTTGAGATCGTCGTGTTGGTCGTGATGGCAGAAGTGCTCGAAGTGACCGAAGCGCACAAAACTGGGAGCTACCCGGGTCACGACCGCCGCAGTCTCTATGGTCTCGCGGCGCACTGGCACGTCAGAGCCAGTCACGCATAGCGCGCGCGTCGTGGCAATCCCCAAACCGTGCATGGCCTCGCTGCACAAAAACTCGCGGATGCTGCTACGCAACACGGCTCGGCCATCGCCCATGCGCGAAAAAGGGGTTAACCCCGCACCCTTGAGTTGCCACTCCTGGCCATTGGCTTCACCCAGCAAAATGGCGCGACCGTCACCGAGTTGTCCGGCCCAAACGCCAAACTGGTGACCGCTATAGACGGAGGACAGCAACTTGCTTCCCGGCAATTGGGCATTGCCGCTGAGTGCTTGCAGCCAGTCGTCAGCGTGTTGCCAATCGGGCTGCAGTTTCAGTTCCTCGCCCAAAGCAAGACTTTGACCGACCCAATAGGGCGCAGACAATGGCGTAGCCTGCATGGGCACGGAGAAGCTTTCGCCCAGATCGGCAAAGCTGTGTTGCCAGGCCAAATTTGGCTCTGTTTCGGTTGTGGTCGAAGGCGTAAAAATCATCTAGGGATTGTCCCTTAGATGACGATATCCCTGCTGTTCTGGGGCCTTGCGGCGAGTACCATGCGCTCACCCAAATCTCTGGCGACATGCCAGCGTCGAGGCGAAGACCAACAATACTCCGGAGACACACCCATGCTTGGATTGATGCAGAGTGAGCAGCTTCTTATTTCTTCCCTGATTGATTTTGCTGAGCGACACCACGGTGAGGCTGAAATTGTGTCGCGTCGTGTCGAAGGCGATATCCACCGATCCAATTACAAACAGGTTGCGGCGCGTTCGCGTAAGGTAGCCAACGCGCTGGATCGCTGGAATTTGGGTTTTTGCGACCGTGTGGCTACTTTGGCCTGGAACGGTTATCGCCACCTGGAACTGTATTTCGGCGTGAGTGGCTCGGGTCGGGTGATTCATACCCTGAACCCACGGCTTCACCCTGACCAGATTGTCTGGATCGCAAACCATGCCGAGGACCATGTACTGTGCTTTGACATGAGCTTTTTGCCCATCGTGCAAGCGGTGCATAGCCGCTGCACCACGATCAAGCATTTTGTGGCCTTATGTGATGAAAGCAAACTGCCGCGTGACAGTGGCATTCCAGGATTAATCAGCTACGAAGCCTGGATTGGTGCCGAATCAAGCACCTATGAGTGGCCAGACTTTGATGAAAACTGTGCTTCCAGCATGTGTTACACCAGTGGCACCACGGGAAACCCCAAGGGCGTGCTTTATAGCCACCGCTCCACCGTGTTGCATGCCTGGGCGGGTGCCATGCCCGATGCGTTGAACGTCAGTGCGCGGGATTCCATCCTGCCGGTGGTGCCGATGTTCCACGTCAATGCCTGGGGCTTGCCCTACTCCGCCGCCATGACGGGGGCCAAACTGGTTTTTCCAGGTCCGGCGATGGATGGTAAATCGATTTACGAGTTGATCGAGTCCGAAAGGGTGAACTTTGCGGCGGGCGTGCCCACTGTCTGGCAAATGCTGTTGTCGCATATTCAGACCGGTAACCTGAGGTTCTCCACGCTGGAGCGCACGGTGATTGGTGGCTCGGCGTGCCCGCCCGCCATGATTGAGGCCTTTAGCGAAGTCTATGGCGTGGAGGTTTTGCACGGCTGGGGCATGACGGAAATGTCGCCTTTGGGTACCGTGTGCACCCTTCGCAACAAACACCTGAACCTGAGTGCTGATGAAAAGCTCAAAGTTCGCGTGAAGCAGGGACGCAGCCTTTATGGCGTCGACATGAAGATCGTCGACGGCGAGGGCAATGAGTTGCCGTGGGACGGCAAAGCCTATGGCGATTTGCTGGTCAAGGGCCCTTGGGTTATCAGCGACTACTTTAAGGGGGACGCTGGCTCACCCTTGGTAGACGGTTGGTTCCCCACAGGGGATGTCGCCACTATCGACGCCGATGGTTATATGCAGATTACCGACCGCAGCAAGGACGTGATCAAGTCTGGCGGCGAATGGATCAGTTCTATCGACGTGGAAAACATCGCGATGGCCCATCCGGCGGTGGCGATGGCGGCCTGTATCGGCATCAAGCACCCGAAGTGGGACGAGCGCCCCATCATCGCAGTGATGAAGAAGCAGGGTGCTGACGTTACGCGTGAAGATCTGCTGGCCTTTTATGAAGGCAAGACTGCCAAGTGGCAAATCCCGGATGACGTGGTGTTTGTGGATGCCATTCCGCTAGGGGGGACTGGCAAGATGCAAAAGAGCAAATTGCGGGATTTGCTAAGGGATTATCGGTTGCCGAATACTTGATTTTTTACTCCCCCAATTTTTTACTCCCCCATCCCCCAACCCCTTACCCCCCGTCGGGATAAGGGGAGCTTAAGGCGGACAGCCGATTTGGTGACTTCGCGCCGAATAAGGAATTACGGGCGGGATGCTTTAGTTAATTTTTTTATTTTTGCTATTGCTTTTGCTGCCGGTTCTGATTCGGGTGCTGTTGCTGTTGCTGTTGCCAGGGTTGTTTCGTGTTTATTGCAGTTACCTCCCATTTCCCCTTCCGGCGCTCGGAACTTTTTGGAGTGAGAAGTGCGCGAACAGAAGGTGGAGTGAAAAGAGCGCGATCAAGATGTCTTGCTTAAGCCCGCCAGTAATTCCGTATTCGGCGAGCAAAAGCCAAATCGGCTGTCCGCTCCAGGCTCCCCTTGTCCCGACGGGGGGCAAGGGGCGGGGGGGATGGGGGAGTAAAAAAAAAGGGGGAGTAAAAAAGGTCCCGTCGGCGACAAGTTCAATATTTCCGCAATAAACAGCTTTTACAATTAAAAAGAACGATCGTTCTATTTCAGGAGACCACCTCGATGACAGCCCACTACCAGGTCCATGGCGATATTGCCGTGATCACGCTAGACAACCCGCCGGTAAACGGTCTGGGCCTTGCAACCCGTGTCGCAGTTGTCAGCGCGATGGCCCAAGCCAAGGCTGACACCGCTGTGCAGGCCATCGTCATCACCGGTGCGGGCAAAGCCTTTTCAGGCGGCGCCGACATCAAAGAGTTTGGCAGCCCCAAAGCCTTTCAGGAACCCCATTTGCTGAGCCTGATCAGCGTGTTGGAGAACTCACCTAAACCGGTGGTCGCCGCACTGCATTCGGTCGCCATGGGTGGCGGGCTGGAACTGGCGCTGGGTTGCCATTACCGCATCGCCGCCCCCGGCACCAGCATTGCGCTGCCGGAGGTAAAGCTTGGCCTGATTCCGGGTGCCGGTGGCACGCAACGCCTGCCTCGCGCCCTGGGTGTGGAACCCGCACTGAACATGATCGTCAGCGGTGAAGCTATTCAGAGCGAGATGCTGGCGATGTTGCCGGGACAAAAGTTGTTCGACAAAATGGCCGTGTCCAAAGACAGCCTGATGGACGAGGCCCTGGCGTTTGCAAAATCCGTAGCCACAGCGCGGCCTTTGCCGCGTGTGCGCGATTGGCCTTGTAAGCATCCGCAGGGTGACGCTTATTTTCAGTTTGCCCGCAACATGGTCAAAGGCATGGCCAAGAACTTTCCGGCACCGGCCAAGTGCGTGGACGCCGTTGAAATTGCCAGCAAGAAAAAGTTTGAAGACGGCCTTGCCGCTGAGCGCGAGATATTCATCAACCTGATGTGGACGCCAGAGAGCCGCTCGCTGCGCCACCTGTTCCTGGGCGAGCGCGCAGCCTCCAAGATTCCTGATGTGCCCTCCGACACGCCGCAGCGCTCCATCCAGTCGGTGGCCGTTATCGGTGCCGGCACCATGGGTGGTGGCATCGCCATGAATTTCCTGAACGCTGGCATCCCCGTCAAGATGCTGGAGATGAAACAAGAGGCGCTGGACCGTGGCATTGCCACCATCCGTAAGAACTACGAAGCCCAGGTAAAAAAAGGCAAGCTCAAACTAGATAAGTACGACCAGCGCATGGCCTTGCTCAGCACCACGCTGAGCTACGACGAACTGAAAGACGCTGACATGGTGATCGAAGCGGTGTTTGAAGAAATCGGCGTCAAAGAGTCCGTGTTCAAAGAACTGGACCGCGTCATGAAGCCCGGCGCCATTCTGGCGTCCAACACCTCCACGCTGGACCTGAACAAGATTGCTGCCTTCACCCAGCGTCCGCAGGATGTCGTGGGCCTGCACTTCTTCAGCCCGGCCAATGTCATGAAATTGCTGGAAGTGGTGCGCGGTGCCCAAACCGCCAAGGATGTCATGGCCACGGTGATGGCGGTGGCCAAGAAGATCAAGAAGACGGCGGTGGTGTCGGGTGTGTGCGACGGCTTTATCGGCAACCGCATGATCGAGCAATACGGCCGCCAAGCGGGCTTCTTGCTGGACGAAGGCTGCACCTCGGCCCAGGTCGACAAGGCGGTGGAAAAGTTTGGTTTTGCCATGGGCCCGTTCCGCATGGGTGATCTGGCGGGTAACGATATTGGTTGGGCCATCCGCAAGCGCCGCTACCAGGAGCAGCCCGACATGAAGTACAGCAAGACCGCTGACCTGCTGTGCGAAAAAGGTCGCTTCGGCCAGAAGACCGGTGCCGGCTGGTACGACTACGTGCCCGGCAAACGCGATGCCATTCCCAACGCCGAAGTGGTGGCCATGGTGGAGGCGCATCGCGCATCAATGGGCATCACGCCGCGCAAGATTGCTGACGAAGAAATTGTGCAGCGCCTGGTGTTCTCGCTGGTGAATGAGGCCGCGCATATTTTGGAAGAAGGCATTGCCAACAAGGCCAGCGACATCGACATTGCCTACATCTTTGGCTATGGCTTCCCGCCCCATCGCGGTGGCCCGCTCCAATACGCCGACGAGTTGGGCCTGTTTAACGTGGTGCAGGCCATGCAGCGCTTCGCCCTGAACCCGCTTGACGACGCCACCTTCTGGCAACCCGCGCCGCTCTTGCAGCGCCTGGTGGCCGATGGCAAGACCTTTGGCCAATAAGCCCCCCGAATTGGAGAAAACCCCATGACCCGCGCTGTAATTGTTTCCACCGCCCGCACCCCACTCGCCAAGAGTTGGAAGGGTGCTTTCAATATGACCCATGGCGCGACCCTTGCCGGCCACGCCGTGCAGCACGCCATTGCCCGTGCCGGCATTGAGGCCGCTGAGGTCGAGGATGTGCTGATCGGATGCGCCAACCCCGAAGGCGCCACCGGCTTCAACATCGCACGCCAAGCGGCCCTGCGCGCTGGTTGCCCGGTGACCGTGTCGGGTTTCACGATCAACCGCTTTTGCTCGTCCGGCCTGCAGACTATTGCGTTGGCAGCGCAGCGCATCATCGCGGGCGAGGGCGAAATTTACGTGGCCGGCGGCGTCGAATCCATCTCCTGCGTGCAGCAGGAAATGAACCAGCACATGCTGGCAGACCCCTGGCTGGCAAAGAACAAGCCCGAGATTTACTGGAACATGCTGCAGACCGCCGAAAACGTGGCCACCCGCTATCGGCTCAGTCGTGACGCAATGGACGAATACGGTGCGGCCAGCCAGCAGCGCGCTACGGCGGCACTGGAAGCGGGTTTGTTTAAAGACGAAATCGCGCCGATTACCGTCACCATGGGCGTGGCCGACAAGGTCATGGGCCTGATGACCAAAAAGGTCACCGTAGAAAACGACGAAGGTATTCGCGCTGGCACCACCAAGGAAGGGATCAGCGGCCTGCGTTCCGCCGTGCCGGGTGGCCTGATTACTGCTGGCAACGCCAGCCAGTTCTCCGACGGTGGCGGAGCCTGCGTGGTAATGGACGAATCCCTGGCCGAGAAAAAAGGCCTGAAGCCGCTGGGCCGTTTCTTGGGCTTCGCTGTGGCCGGTTGCGAGCCGGACGAAATGGGCATTGGCCCGGTGTTTGCCATTCCCAAGGTCTTGAAGCGCCTCGGTCTGACCGTGAACGACATTGACCTGTGGGAACTGAACGAAGCCTTTGCGGTGCAGGTGCTGTATTGCCGCGACAAGCTGGGTATTCCAGCCGACCGTCTGAATGTGAATGGTGGTGCGATTGCTGTCGGCCATCCCTACGGTGTGTCAGGCCAGCGCCTTACTGGACATGCGCTGATTGAAGGCAAGCGCCGTGGCGCCAAGCGCGTTTGCGTGACCATGTGCATCGGTGGTGGCATGGGCGCGGCCGGTATCTTTGAAGTTTTGTAGTCCAAAACTCTTGTGGTGCAATAGGCGCATTCGATATTTTGAACAGGGTTTGCAATGTCCTTTTTTGGAAAATACAACGGCACCTCCAACGCGCGCCTGCTGCGCATGGAGCGCCTGATCTGGATACTGATCTATGGAGGCCTGCTGACTCTGGTGCTGGCTTGGTTTATGGAAAACACACAGGCGACCAACGCCACCGGTCTGTATGCCGTGGGTGGCGTGGCGTTGGCCCTAGGCTTGGCAGTGTTTTATCTGCGCTCACTGCATAAAGAAGGGTAGGGCACCCAACCATGCGCGCACGCACCGTACAACAACTGTTTGACCTCACCGGCAAGACCGCCCTGGTCACAGGCGGCTCGCGCGGCCTGGGCCTGCAAATGGCGCACGCCCTGGGCGAGGCCGGTGCAAAAGTGATGATCAGCTCGCGCAAGGCCGAAGACCTGGAGCAGGCGGTGGCCGAATTGCAGGACGCTGGCATTGATGCCCGCTGGATTGCCGCCGATTGCGCGCAGGAAGCCGATATTGAGCGTCTGGCCGTTGAAACCTTGCACCGCATGGGCGACGTGGATATTTTGGTAAACAACGCCGGCGCAAGCTGGGGTGCACCGGCTGAAGACCACCCTCTGGCGGCTTGGGACAAGGTCATGAATCTCAATGTGCGCGGCTACTTTTTATTGAGCCAGGCCATTGCCAGGAAAAGCATGATTGCCAGGCGCAGCGGGCGCATTATCAATATCGCCTCCATTGCCGGGCTGAATGGCAACCCGAGCGGCATGAAGACGATTGCCTACAACACCTCCAAGGGCGCGGTAATTAACTTCACGCGGGCGTTAGGCGCTGAATGGGGCGCCCACAACATCACGGTGAACGCCATTTGTCCGGGCTTTTTCCCCAGCCGGATGACGGCCGCCACCATTAAAGCCTTAGGTGAGGAAAATATGGCCGCTGCCGCGCCGCTGAAGCGGCTGGGCGACGATGAAGACCTGAAAGGCGTCTGCCTGCTTTTTGCATCCGATGCCGGTAAGCACATCACCGGCCAATGGCTGGCGGTGGATGGCGGCGTGAGTGCTGTCATAGGATGACCAATACCTCTTTGAGCTTCGGCGTAGAGATCCCCTTCGTCAACCTGTTGGGTTTCGAACTCACGCTGTTTGAAGGCGGGCACTCTGAAGTGCGTTTGCCGCCCAACCCCGAGCACCTGAATTCCTTTGCCGTCACCCACGGTGGCGTGCTGATGACGCTGCTCGATGTGACCATGGCCAGCGCCGCGCGCAGCGTTTGCCCGGAATTGGGTGTGGTCACCATCGAAATGAAGACCAGCTTCATGCGCCCGGCCATGCAAAGCGACCATGGTCCACTGGTCGCCAAGGGGGAACTGATGCACCGCACCGCCACCATGGCCTTTACACAGGCCACGGTGTTTGACGGGCGAGGACACGCCTGCGCCCACGCCACCGGCACCTTCAAATACCTCAAGCGCCTGGCCACCGGCAGCCGCAGCGTGCACGCCGTGCAGATTGCCACCGACTAGGCCGTGCAGGAGGAGCCCATGACGCAACCCCGGGGCGAAGAATTCAAGGACGATGCGCGCAAACCGGGCGCGCGCATTGCCGATACACGCCGTCAGCTCACACCAGAGGAAATGCTGCCGCTCACCGCGCTGTCCACCGGACGCGCGGTGCTTGCAATTTCCCAAACCGTGGTCCAGATTGCCGTTGGCATGGCCCTGTGCTGGTTTACCTGGCCGAGCCTGTGGTTTTTGCCTGGGGTTGTGCTGATCGGCGTGGCGCAGCACGGGCTGTTTATCCTGGCGCATGACGCATCGCATTACCGCCTGTTCGCACACCGGGGCGTGAATGATGGGGTGGGGCGTTTCATCGGCATGTGCAGCGGCATTTCCATGTGCACCTACCGTGTCACGCACCGCTTGCACCACAACCACCTTTATGCCAAAGAGGACCCGGACACCGCCATCCACGGCGGCTACCCGCGCGGGCGTGCTTACCTGTGGCGCAAACTGCTGGAGGATTTGTGCGGGCTGAATGCCTGGAAAACCTTTGCCTACTTCTTTGGCGCACCGGCCATCAATGAAGCGACTGGCCATTTGATCCGCCCGCTGGACGACACCGCACCGCATTTGCGCGCCGCTGCCCGCCAGGACCGCTGGCTGGTGGTTGCCTTTCATGTGTTGGCCCCATTGCTTGCCTTGGCCTTGGGCGGCGTTTCTGGTCTGGCCTGGTACGCCGCGCTTTGGGTGTTGCCCCTGCTGACCGTACTGCAACCGATTCTGCGACTGCGGGCCATTTGTGAGCACGGTGCCGTCTCCGATTTATCTTCCGCGCTGACCGCCGCACGCAGCAACCGCACCCACGGCAATTGGGTGAACTGGCTGGGCCGGTTTTTTCTGTTTCCGCACCATGTGAATTACCACCTGGAACACCATCTTTGCCCGGCTGTGCCGCACTATCGGTTGCCCGCCTTGCATCGCCTTTTGCAAGAAAAAGGTGCCTTGGAGGGCGCTGAAGTGCGCGACCTGTCGAGCACCCTGCAACTTATTTTTGCCCACAGGAGACCGCGTGAACACTGACACCCCTGACATCGTTTTGCACCACTACCCGCTGTCGCCCTTCGCCGAGAAGGTGCGTGCCGTATTGGGTTTCAAGCAACTGGCCTGGAAGTCCGTCATCATTCCGGCCGTCATGCCCAAGCCGGACGTGGTCGCGCTGACGGGCGGCTATCGCAAGACACCGATCCTGCAAATCGGGCGTGATGTGTACTGCGATACCGCACTGATATGCGATGTGCTGGAGCATTTGAAGCCTAGTCCCACGCTCTACCCGGCAGAGCAAAAAGGCCTGGCACGCGTGCTGGCGCAGTGGGCCGATACCACCCTGTTTTGGGCTGCCATGGCCTATAGCTTTCAGCCCAAAGGCGCTGCTGCTTTGTTTGCCGATGCCGCACCCGAAGCAGCCCAGGCTTTTGGTGCCGACCGCGCTGCGATGCGCGGTGGTGCAGCCCGGCAGTTTCCGGGCGATGCGGCAGCAGCCTACAAATCGTATTTGCGCCGTTTGGCTGACATGCTGGAGTCGCAGGACTACTTGCTGGGCGAAGCCCCCTGCATCGCCGACTTTGCCGCCTACCACCCGCTCTGGTTCACCCGCACGCAGGTACCCGTGCTGGCGGACATCTTGAGTTCCACGCCTGCCGTATTGGCTTGGATGGATCGCATTCAAGCGTTTGGCCATGGCAACATCCATAAGTTCAGCTCTGGCGACGCCATTGCTTTGAGCGCCGCGTCCACCGAGAGCTTTGCGCTGCACGACTCTCGCTTTCAGGATGAGCACGGCATTCCGCTGGGGAGCCAGGTCACCATCTCTGCCGAAAGCTTTGGCACCGAGACCACGCAAGGAGAACTGATTGGTGCCAGCCGCACGCGCTACACCTTGCAGCGCCAGGACGCGCGGGCAGGGACGGTGCTGGTGCACTTTCCGCGCATTGGTTATGTGCTGAAAAAGGTGACTGTGTGAGTTGGAGCTTTGCTGGCAAGACGGCCGTGCTGACCGGGGCCGGCTCCGGCTTCGGGCTGGAGTGCGCGCGCATCGGTGCCCGGCTTGGCATGAATCTGGTGCTGGCCGATGTGCAACAGGATGCGCTGGATCGTGCCGCTACCGAACTACTGGCCGCCGGGGCGCAGGTGTTGGCTCAGCGCGTCGATGTATCCAAGGCCGCCGATGTGGAAGCGCTGGGTGCAGCGACACTGGCGCGATTCGGTGCACCGCATTTGGTGTTCAACAACGCTGGTGTCGGTAGTGGCGGGCTGGTCTGGGAGAACACGGCACAGGATTGGGAGTGGGTGTTAGGCGTCAACCTCATGGGCGTGGCCCACGGCGTGCGCGTGTTCACGCCGATGATGCTGGCGGCCGCAGCGCAAGACCCGCAGTGGCGCGGCCACATCGTCAATACGGCGAGCATGGCTGGGTTGGTGAACCCGCCCAACATGGGTGTTTACAACGCCAGTAAACATGCGGTGGTGGCGCTGTCCGAAACCTTGTACCAGGACCTGGCGTTGGTCACCGACCAAATCAGCGCCAGCGTGCTGTGCCCGTACTTTGTGCCCACCGGCATCGCCATGAGCCACCGCAACCGGCCCAAAGATGCAGCCGTGCGCGCCGCCAAACCCAGCAAGAGTCAGATGATTGCCCACGCCATGCTCAACAAGGCAGTGGAGAGCGGCCGGGTGACCGCAGCGGAGGTGGCACAACGCGTGTTTGATGCGGTGTCGGCGCGGCAGTTTTATATCTACAGCCACCCGGAAGCGCTGGCCGGCGTGCAGACCCGCATGGAAGATATTCTGCAAGGGCGCAATCCGACAGACCCGTTTGCGCACAAGC
>CAIQYP010000557.1 GCA_903876045.1 uncultured beta proteobacterium
CATATGGGCGTGGAGGCCGACGTGCGCAAACTCATGCCTGTTGAAGCGGAGCTGCTGGCCCACTGGATCGGGATTTACAAAGCCTGGCGCGGTGTGCTGCACGGCGGCAGCTTTAGCCAGGGCCGCACGGCCAACGGGGTCTGGTGGCTGGCGCAACAGGGTGGGCAGGCCATTCTGGGTGTCTTTACGCAGAGTGCCCCGACCAGCATGCACCACGCGCCATTAAAACTGCCGGGGCTGGTTGGCGACGGGATCTTCCAGTTGCACCTGCTGGGCGTCGCTGGCCAGGAACGCGCGCGCGGTGATGCGCGTGCACCGTGGCTGGATGCGCTGCGCGATGGCGGTGTCGCCTGTGCAGCGACGGAACTGCGTCACATCGGACTACCATTGCCCAATATGAACCCGGAGTCGGCGTTAGTCTTCTCGCTGGAATTGCAAAGCAACTGATCGGAACTTTCCCTTGGACATTCAAACCATCTGGCCCGCCGAACTGGACCTGGGCGAAGGCCCCATGTGGCACGCGCCCTCCGGCCGCTTCTTTTTTGTCGATATCCACGGCTGTGCCCTGCACGCCTGGAGCCCGGCCACCGATGTGCGTCAAAGCTGGAAGATGCCCGAGCGCATTGGCTGGCTGATTGCGCGCACCGACGGCGATGGCTTTATGGCGGGCTTTCAGTCCGGCTTTGCCAGGGTCTGGCTGGAGCCGGAATTGCGCATTGAGATGCTGGGCTCGCCCCACGCTGGCCAAGCCGATGTGCGGCTGAACGATGCCAAGGCCGATTGCCATGGCCGCATCTGGGCCGGCTCCATGAATAACCGGGATACCAGCCGCGCCGACGGCCAGTTAACGCGCCTGGACCCCAGCGGGGAATGGACCGTGCTGGAGCGAGGCATCCACATTGCCAATGGCCCCTGCATCAGCGAAGACGGCCGGCGCATGCTGCATACCGACAGCGTACTGAACCGTGTCTACAGCTACCGGGTCAGCCCCAACGGGGAGCTGATGGACAAGCAGCAGTGGAAACGTTTTGGTGGCCAGCAGGGCACCCCCGACGGTATGACCATGGATGCCGAAGGCAATGTCTGGATCGCATTTTGGGGCGGCGCCTGCATCCGCCAGTTCACGCCTGATGGCGAATTGCTGCAGCGGATTGATCTGCCGGCTCTGCAAATAACCTGCGTGGCCTTTGGCGGTGAGGATCTGAAAAGTCTGGTGGTGACCAGCGCGCGCAATGGCATGTCGGAAGCGCAACTGGCGCAGTACCCGGGTTCAGGTAGTGTGTTTTTGCTACGCCCCGGCGTGGCGGGCTTGCTGCCCAGAACTTTCGGCTAGCGAAGTTAGGCAGCTAAGGCGCGGGGACCAAGGCTGCAGGTTGCGGCCATTGCGACAACTCAGCGAGACGGCGCACCACCCATTCGGCTTCCAACGCATTGAAGACACCGTTATCGACTACCAGCCCCTGGTAGCAGCGCTGCAGCACATCGCCCTCGGTAATACCCAGGCCATGCAGCATTTCCTGCGCGGTTTGCGTCAGCAGGTTGGCCATGTCCTCGCACAACTCATAGCGTTCGGAAATAAAATACCGGGTCGCAGCAGGTTTGCTGCGACCCGGTTCTATGAACAGTGCAATAAAGGACTGCGGTATTTCTACCTGATTTTCATCAGACAAACGCAGCCTTATTCGTGCTGGACTTAGGCCTTCTTGGCGTAAGCACTGCACCAGCCGCCAGCGGACACTTGCTTGCCAGCGAACAGCGGGCAAGGACCGGCCTTGTCACCCGCCTTACCTTGGAACAGGGCGCAGCTGGAGCACTGCTGGCCAGCAGCGTACTTCGGGAACTTGGTCTTGTCGGTCTTGGTGCCGTCAGCTTTGTAGCCGAGAGCGGCTGCTTGTGGGTCAGCATCAGCGACCATGGCGGCTTCAGCAAAAGCTTGGCTGGCCAACAAGGCAGACGTTCCGAGGCTGAACTGAACGATAAATTCGCGGCGATTCGACATGGCAAAAATCCTCAAGGGTTGAAAAAAGAAATAAGTATATGCAGGAGAAACGCATTCTCGCTTACATCGGTTGACCGGCGTCTCAGGGTAATTCATACCCTTTGAGGTAGGTCAATCAACAAAACATAAAGGCCACCACGGCTGCGTCTTCGCCCAGGTTCAGAGTCACGTAATCCGCCACACAATATGCTAGGTACAAGCCAGTTTGGGCGGTCCATGCGCTAGGCGAAAGTATCCAAACCATCCGTTTCCACTGCCTGGCATGGCTAGGACGCATGCAGTACCTCGATTTGCACAAACTGCAGGTGATGCATGAACTCGCGCAGGATCAAGAGCGCGGCCGCAAAGCTGTTGGATTGCGGCAACCTCTGGTGCGCCGCGGGCGATCCCTCCACGACCGCCCCTGGACCCAGACCGAGGGCGATGCCACTTTGCTCAGCGCCAATGTGCAGGACAACGATGCAAGCCTGTGGCCCTTGGTTCTGGCGTGCAACGGCATAGGCTTGCAGCAGAGTTTCTTTGATGCTGGCGTCGTGTGAAAGTGGAGACATGCGCTTTAGGAATGTGCGTTCGGAAGCTTGCACTAGGCCGGGCGCCACATACGAAAGAGTTGCTCTGGCCCCACCTGAAAGTAATCCGCCGGCCCGCCGCCGCGCAGCACAAGTTCAGCCTCTGCGGTCTGAAAAACGCCATCCTTTAGCAGCCGCTTGGCGATGTGCACGGCCACCACCTCACCGAGTACCAGCCAGGTAGAAACCTTGTTTCCATCCAAGCCCTGCAATTGCAGCACCTGGGTCTTGCGGCATTCAAAAGCCACAGGACTCAGAGCCACGCGCGGCACGGCTACGTGGCTGGAGGGAATGGATGCCAGCCCCGCCAACTCGAACTCGTTGACCTCGGGTCCCACGGGGGCGCAGGTCTGGTTCATTTGTTCGGCCAAAGGCCGCGTGACCAAATTCCAGACGAACTCATCGGTTTCTTCGATATTGCGCAGCGTGTCTTTAGCGCCGATGCTGGAGAAGCCAATGATGGGCGGCGTGTAGTTGAAGGCGTTAAAAAAGCTGTAAGGTGCCAGATTGACGGCACCTGCGGCACTGCGCGAAGAAATCCAACCGATCGGGCGCGGGCCGATGATGGCGTTAAACGGATCGTGTGCCAAGCCGTGACCGACCTTGGGCTCGTAGTGGTGAAAACTGTCTTCCTGAGTGGTCATGGTTGCGCAGAAAAGGAGAGCCGGTGAGTATCGCAGTTTGTGACTTGGTGGACCTTTGTTGCGCTACCAGTCCTTGGACTGGCTGCTGAAATGGGTTTGCAAAAAGTCCACCAGGGCGCGCACTTTGGCCGGTACGTGTTTGCGCGTTGGGTACACGGCGTAGAAAGCCTGCATTTCAAGGAATCGATCACTGTCCCTCCAGTTGAGACAATGAATCCGATTTTTGTATGTTTATCACCTGATTCAAAGCCAATACAGTACAAGCCATGCACTGCCTTGCTAGCCCCTGGTAACGCCAACCCCATTACGAAAGCCTGTATGCAATCCGCAACCAAAACTCCCGTTTTCTTTATCTCCCACGGCGCGCCCACCTTTGCCCTGGAGCCGGGCAAGCTAGGCCCGCAATTGCAAGCCCTGGGCGCGCAACTGGCTGGCGTGCGCGCCGTGCTGGTGGTTTCACCGCACTGGCAAACGCGTGGCATGGCGGTGTCCACCACGGCAGCACCAGAGACGATTTACGACTTTGGTGGCTTCCCTGCGGCTCTGTATGAACTGGAGTACCCGGCCGCGGGTGCACCGCAAATAGCTGAGCAGACCGCAAAGCTGCTGACCGAAGCCGGCTACGCCATCAGCCTGGATACGCGCCGCGGCCTGGACCACGGCGCCTGGGTGCCGCTGTTTCACCTCTTGCCCGACGCAAAAATTCCCGTGTTTCAGGTCTC
>CAIQYP010000558.1 GCA_903876045.1 uncultured beta proteobacterium
GGTTGGCGCGCCACCACTGATGATGACCTTTGGCAATGGGGCTGCGGTGCCGGCACTTGCAACGACATTCAAACTCGAATCCGCCATGGCACTGTCGATGGCCGCTTTTGCAAGCGGCGTTGTCACTAGTTTTCCGGCTGGAGGCTTGCCGGCGACGAGCAAGGTCGGCATCCAATTCCAAACCTCCGGTGGGACCGTCAACGCGAGTGGTACCGCGAACATCTCGTCGGTGCCGTCAACGGCCGCGGCCGCGGCAGGCGCGCTGCAAGCGGCGATACGCCTGCTGCCGGGAACTCCGTTCGCCAACGTAGGCGTGGTTCCCTATGTGCCCGCCGTGGGGCAGGTGCAATACCTGGTGTTTCCGGCCGCCGCCTCAACCGACCTGATCACTTTCGCGGCATCCAGTGTCGACGCTACGACAGTGACCGAACTCGGGCTGGGCACTGCCGCCTCTGTAAACGTCCAGCAATACACCCTTGGCAGCACGGCAACAGTCGCCGCGCAAGTTGGAGGGGCCGTGGGCTTCGACGGCTTCCCCCCAACGGCGACTGAACTCATAGGCGATCCCGCCGCCAAGACCGGCTTCTACGCGCTGGAGCAGGTCGATCTATTCAACATACTCTGTCTGCCCAGGACCGCCATCAAAACCGGTGCCAATCGCTTCGACGAAAACGCTGCCAAGGCTGCGCTGGGCGCTGCACTCAACTACTGTGAACGGCGGCGTGCCTTTCTCATCATCGACACGCCAGATAACGTCAACACGCCGGAAAAGGTGCGCCAGTGGCTCGACGCCAACAGCGACTTCCGGCGTACCAATGCCGCGCTGTATTTCCCGCGTGTGCTGATCCCTGACCCGCTAGACGACTTCCGATTGCGTTCCATCGGTGCCAGCGGCGCATTGGCCGGCATCTATGCGCGCACCGACGGCACGGACGGTGTCTGGAAAGCACCGGCCGGGACCCGGGCAAACATCAACAGCATTGCCAAACCGGTTTATGGCATGACAGATGCCGAATGCGGCGTGCTGAACCAAGTGGGCATCAACTGCCTGCGCACCTTCCCGGTCACGGGCAACGTGTCCTGGGGCGCGCGGACCACCAAGGGCGCGGACCAACTGGCGTCCGAATGGAAATATGTCCCCGTGCGTCGCCTGGCCCTCTTCATGGAGGAGAGCCTGTACCGCGGCACCCAGTGGGCCGTGTTTGAGCCCAATGACGAACCGCTGTGGTCGCAGATCCGCCTCAACCTGGGCGCCTTCATGCACACCTTGTTTTCGCAGGGCGCGTTCCAGGGCCGCACGCCGCGCGATGCCTACTTTGTCAAGTGTGACAAAGAGACCACGACCCAGAACGATATCGACCTTGGGCGCGTCAACATCATTGTCGGCTTCGCGCCGCTCAAACCCGCTGAATTCGTGATCATCAACATCCAGCAGATCGCCGGCGCGATCCAAAGCTAAAGGAGAAACGCCATGGCCAAATTCACAGTCAATCCGAGCCGCTTTGATCCCTACAAGAACTTCAAGTTCCGGGTCAAATGGAATGGCGCCTATGTCGCCGGCGTCAGCAAAGTCACCGCCCTCAAACGCACCACCGAGATGGTTGAGCACCGCGAGGGTGGCGACCCCAGCAGCAGCCACAAATCGCCGGGTCGCACCAAGTACGAAGCCATCACCATGGAGCGCGGCGTAACGCACGACCCCGAGTTTGAAGCCTGGGCCAACAAGGTGTGGAACTTTGGTAACGCGCAGGCGGCGCCGGATCAACGCACGCTGGAGGTCTCGCTCAAGGATTTCCGCCGCGACCTGATCATCGATATCTTTAATGAGGCCGGCCAAAAAGTGATTTCGTACAAGGTGTTCCGCGCCTGGGTATCGGAGTTCACGGCACAGGCCGATCTGGACGCTAACGCCAACGCGGTGCTGATCCAGTCCATCAAGATCGAGCACGAGGGATGGATTCGCGATGTCGAGGTGAAGGAGCCGACCGAGAGCCAGTTTGAGACCCTTGGCACCTGACATGCATGCGGGAGTCCGAGCTTTGAACGGGGCCGTCGTTTTTCGCGCCAGCGTGCCCGGCGGCCTGTGGCTGGACGGGGCCGACGCGTGCAGGCGCGACTTTGCGCTGCGCCCGGTCAGTGGTGCAGACGAGATGTTTCTGCTCGACAGCGAGAACGCGGCCTTGCCTGGAGAACGTGCCACTGCGTTGCTCGACCGATGTCTGGTAGGTGCCGATGGCGTTGCCGCCCGGCTCAGCATTGGGGATCGTGAAGCCCTGCTGCTGCAACTGCGTCGCATGACCTTGGGCGATCACATGGATTGCACCCAGATCTGCCCGGAACCGGATTGCGCTGAGCGGATGGAATTCACGCTCAGCACGACCCAACTGCTGCACGCACCGTATGAACACAGCAGGCCTGAGCATGACTTGAAGGATGTGGAGGATGGCCACACCTACCTCGCGCGCTTTCGTGCGCCGACCGTCGACGAGGTAGACCGAGCAGCGCGTGTCGCGCGCGTCGATCCTGAGCGCGCCGGTGCCGAGTTGCTGCGCTGCTGTGTCAGTGCAATTACGCGCGACAGCGTCAATGTTGGCTTGGACACGCTGCCGTCACCCATGTTGAAGCGGTTGGATGCTGCGATTGCCGAAATCGACCCTCAGGCCGAAACCGAACTGGCCTTGACTTGTCCTGCTTGCGGCGTGGCTTTTTCTGCAACTTTTGAATGTGCCGCGTACTTCCTCTCCGAACTGGCCGCCCGAACCCGTCACCTGCTGCATGACGTTCACACGTTGGCCTCTTACTACCACTGGAGCGAAAGCGACATTCTGGCGTTGACGCCCGGGCGCCGTGATCGCTACATCGCGAAGATTGCGGAGTCCCTTTCAGGGGCTTGACGCGGATGGCCAGCTACCTGTCCCGACTGGCCTTGCGTGGCGCTGGCATGGCGCCCGGTGTTGCGTCGTCGGCGCGCTACGCTGCAAGCGATGCTTCATTCCAAAGCGGTGGCAACGCAGCGGCATTGGATGCAGATGCCTTGCCCCATTCAGTCCATTTGAATTCGTCACCTGCGCCTCAGACCGTGCAGCGTGCGCCACAGCCGAACGTTGCAAGCCCGACTCCTGCCGCGTTGACGGTAGCGCCGGCCGCAGCCTCGGCGGTACCCGCACCGCCTGCGCAATCATCAACTGAAGGCCATGTGCCAGTGGCGCCTTGGCCATCGTCCGTCGCTGCCATGCCTGACAGTCAGCCGATGGCTATCTTGCCAACGCGACTTATGGTCGAGCCGCCCGCAAGCGTGGCCATGTCCCTACACGCAACCGATCAGGGCGTGCTGTCGGGCACCCCAGTGCAGCAGACCCCACGGCCCGCGCTCACGGATCTGGTATCGGCCATGGTCACCGTCCAATCTGCTGGCGAAGATGTCGGCACGCTTGTTCAGGCAGCGGATGCCGGCACGCGTTCCGTGGCCGAATTTGCGCCCATGCCCCTGCGTGGACCACAGCACTCACCCGCGTCTATGGCAAGCGACCTGTCGCGCGTGGTGCAGCGTAACGATGAGCAGACTGGAAGTAGCCCGATGGCCGCAGTGCAGCCGGTATTGGCAAAGGCCGTGCCCACGCAGACCCGCACCGAAGGGAACGGTGGTCGCATCATCCATGTTCACATTGGCAGCATCGAAGTGCAGCCATCGCCACCTCCGGCCGCGCCGGCCGTGGCTCCGGCGCCAGCGGCTTACACGCCCGCGGTGGGGCAGGCCAGCAGCGCGGGTTTTGAGCAGCATCGCCGTCTGCGCAGCTACGCGTCTTGGGAACGCTGAGGCCATGAGCGACTACAGCGCCATCGGTGCCGTAAGCGACACGCTCAAAGCCTTGCTGGAAGACCGCATGGAGATCGACATATTGCCCTCGCCGTTGATCCTGAGCATCGGGCCACCACCGGAACGCCGCACCGCCGCCGTTGAAGAGCACCCGCAAGTCAACTTGTTCCTTTACCGCGTCAGTGAAAACGCCTCACTACAGAATCAGGAAAGTCCGGGGCGAGGGTCGCGTGGCGCCTTCGGTCGCCCACCACTCAGCCTCAACCTGCACTATCTGTTGACGGCCTATGCGGCGACGGTAACCAACGGGGAAGCACCAGGGTATGACCACAGTCTGTCCCAGAAGGTGCTTGGCAGCGCCATGCGCGTGCTGCACGACTATCCAGTCGTCACCGATCGGCTCACCCGGCAGCGTGCCATGCCCGGTGCACCGCTGCGCGACCCGGCGCTGCTCGATGTGGCACTGCGCGGCGACTACGAAAGTATCAAAACAACCCTGGAGCCGCTGAGCCTGGAAGACCTGACCAAGATATGGACTTCGCTCAGCCTTCCAATCCGCCTGTCAGCTGCCTATGTTGTCCAGGTGGTGCAGATCGAATCGCTGGGCACACGCACTTTCCCGCGACCGGTGGGCCAGCCGGCGACTGTTGACCCCATCCAACCCCGCTCCCTCAACGACCCCGGGCCATGGGTCAAGGTCATTACTATCAGCACCCCCACCATCACCGATCTGCGTGTGCGCCGGGGCACGTCGACGGTCGAACAGTCGCAACCCTATGCGCGCATCGGTGACACCCTGGTGTTGCGCGGTACCCACCTGTCCGGGTTGGCTACCAGCGTGTCGATTGGTAATCTGCTGGTACCGGCGAGCGTCGCACGCGCAGATCGGGTCGAAGTGCTCATCCCCAACGACGCCACACTGCAGCCGGGCATTCTGGCGTTGCGCGTTTTGACCAGCGATCCAACCGTGCCTGGCGCGGGGGTGGCGTCCAACCAGATCGCCTTGATGCTGGTTCCCTTGATAGAAACCGTGACGCCAGCCCCAGCCCTGGCCGCAGTAAACGGGTTGTTGTCTTCCATCGAGATTCTCGGCACGCGCTTGTGGCAAGCCACGCACAGCGGCGAGGCGGTGATAGGTCACGAGGTGGTGCCGTCTGCGAATTACCTCGGGAAGAGGCAAGACTGCCTCGAGCTGGCTATTCCCAACGGCCTGCCCTCGGGCGTTCAGGTGCTGGTCAGCGAACAGCTGACCTTCCCGATCACGGTTGGGGCCACGTCATCCAGCTTCACGGTGAGCATCGCCGGCGTATCCCGCCAGAGTGCGCAAACGATGGAAACCACCTTGGATAGCACCACAATCTGTGACGTGGTCGCCGGCATGATTCGTGGTGCCGGACCGACGGAGCCAGCCTTTCGTGACGTGAAGGTGGAACTGTTCGACGGCCGCCTGTTCGTCATAGCCGGTGGGTCGCATGACGCCATGAACATCTCGGCGTCTGGCGCTGCGTCACCGCAGTTTGCCGACAAAATCGGTTTCCCGGCAGGCCTGGTGCAACTCGCCGGTGCAGCGACCGCCTTACTGTCCGGAAGTTTGCCTTGGCCACCGGTGCTTTCCTCGACCGCGCCGCAAGTGACGCTGCGTTCATCCTCCACACCAGCCCTTCATGTACTGGAACCGGGCCTGCCGACCGGGGCGGACCAGGCGACCTGGATGGCCGACCTGGCCACCCGACTCAAGACCAAAATCAATGCCGCAACCGGCAATCAGGTGATGGTGGTTCCGTTCGGCAACCAACTGCTCTTTATCTCCGACGTGGCCGAGTGCCTCTGGTTCGAGGCCTTGGCCACCGATTTGCAAACCGTGAGCGACTTGCGCTTGCGCATGAACTGCGCCGTGCGGGTGCGAGTGAATGGCGCCGAAAGCATAGACGACGTCCAGGTGGTGCTGCCGCGATGAACGCACCCTATCCACACCCTTCCATACAGGGCTCCTGGCGGGCCGGCAACTTGCGCTGCCTGCGCCTGCGGTTGCAGCGTTTATTGTTGCGAATGAACCGCCGCATGGCATGGCTGCGTCGAGGGCCCAACAAGGTTCCCAATGCCGACTGGCTGATCGTCGGCGATGCGGGCGAGGAACAGCGATTTTTCGTTGCTGATGCGGACGCCAATGCCATGTCCGCGTCGATAGCCAGGTTGGATCACGAAATTGCAGAACTCGATCAGGCCATGCGTGGCGGTGGTCGTGCATCGGCCTTTGTGCATTTGGTCACGCTGATGCAACTCACGCCTTTCGAAGCCGATCTGTTGTTGCTGGCGGCGGCCCCTTCGCTCGACGGCGCCTTTGCGCGTGCCTGTGCCGAATTGCAGGGTGAGGCGATGCGTGCGCGCCCCAGTTTGCAACTGGCCTTGACACTGTTTATCGATGATGCGGTTGAGCGCTTCACTGCCACCGATGTGCTGCTGCCTCAGGCGCGTTTACGTGCGCAGGCCCTGGTTGAACTGGAGCCCCATGCGAACGAGCCGGTACTCACGCGCGGTCTGCACGTGGATGCACGCTTGGTCGACTTCCTGCGCGGCGTGAACCGCATCGATGAGCGGGTCGATGCCATGCTGCTGCCTGCGCCCGTCGGTTGCCGTTCGGGCAGTGTGGAGAAGGCGACGCGGCAGATCGTGGCTCTGATGGATGCCAACACCGACCGCTGGCTGGCAGTCAATCTGGTGGGCCCGGATGACGCCGGTGCGCTGGAGGCCGCTTCAGCCGCCTGCGAAAGTGCCGGGCTGGAGGCGCGCATTCTGGCACTCGATAGTTTTGCCATGCTCAGCGCCCCCGAGCGCGCCGCAATGATCGCGCTGTTCGGGCGGGAAGCCGCCTTGTGTGGGCTGGCCTTGTTGGTCGATGTGTCGGCTGTGGCGCCGGCAAGTCCTGAAGAACGGGCGCTGGCCGAGCTGGTAGCAACAATATCGGCCCATCTTTTCGTTGTTGGCGGGTCGCCGTTCAAGTCCTGCGCGGTATTGCCACGGGTCTACGTGGAACGCCCGGGGCGCGCCGAACAAGCGCTTATATGGTCTGCAACGCTCGGGCCGCGATACAACGCCCTGGAAGACACCGTTCGCCAGATCGTGCAGCAATACGACTTCGGATCGGCCGCCATCACCGCCGCCACCACCACGGCATTGGCCACCAGCGACGGCGTACCGACTGCCGAAGCCCTCTGGAACGCCTGCCGTGTTGGTGCGGGCAGAGGCCTGGAAGAACTGGCCCTGCGGATCGAACCAGCCTTTGTTTGGGATGACATCGTGCTTACCAGCGGCGTGCGCCAGAAGCTGCGGGAAGTCGCCAACCAGGCAGCGCAGCGAGACCGGGTGTATGAAACCTGGGGCTTCGGCCGCCAACTGGCACGGGGCCGCGGCATCACGGCTCTGTTTGCCGGTAGCAGCGGCACGGGCAAGACCATGGCGGCCGAAGTTCTGGCGTCCCAATTGCAATTGGATCTGTATCGCGTTGATCTCGCCTCCATGGTCAGCAAGTACATCGGTGAAACCGAAAAGAACCTGCGCCGTGTATTTGAAGCCGCGCAACGCAGCGGCGCCATCCTGTTCTTCGACGAGGCCGACGCACTGTTTGGCTCGCGCACCGAAACACGGGACAGCCACGACCGCTACGCCAACCTCGAAATCAACTACCTGCTGCAGCGTATGGAGGATTACAGCGGCCTGGCGATATTGGCCACCAACCGCCGCACTGCGCTGGATAGCGCCTTCATTCGTCGACTGCGATTTGTCATTGAATTCCCGTTCCCCGGACCGGTCGAGCGGCTGCACATCTGGCGCAAAGTGATACCTGCCGAGGCGCAGTGTGAAGCGCTGGATTTTGACTTTCTTGCCGGACTGGAATTGTCTGGCGGCAACATCCGCTCGGCAGCGCTTAACGCCGCTTTTAGCGCGGCGGGTGAGAGCCGGTCGATTGGTATGCCGCATTTGGTACAGGCCGCAGCGGGCGAATACGTGAAGCTGTCCAAGTCGATCAATGCAGCCGAATTTCGCCGGTACCACGGCATGGTGCGCGTATGAAGCACGACCAATATCAAATCGAAATCGGACGCGTGATCGTGCGCGGCCATTCCACGGGAACGCTACAAGGCAGCGAACTGCGTGCGTTGGTTGCGCGCGCGGTGGCACATGAATTGGAAGCAGCGCAGTTGCCCGGGGGTCGCACCATGCGCGATGCGGTGGTGTTGAATGTGCAACATCCAGAGGGCGGTGCGCAGGGCATGGCTCAGAGCGTTGCCAGCGCCGTGGTCTACGCCCTTGGGGCCAAGGGCAGTCATGGCTGATAAGCGACAGCTCGCGCTTAAACGCCATACCACGCTGCTGCCGCAGCGGGCTTCGCAGGCGCATGGACGCCAGGATCATCGGCACACGGTGACTCCAACTCTGCGGCCGTTGACGCTTTCTCATACCTCTCAGGCCGCTCAGGCCGCTCCGGTTTTACAGACCGCCCTAACGATTGGCGCTGCCAACGACCCCTACGAACACGAGGCGCAGCGCACCGCCGATACCGTCATGTCGATGCCCGACAAACCCGTGCGGGGCATTACGGTGGGCGGCATCGCCGCATCCCTGATGCGCTTGGTGCGCCGGAGTCCCGGCAAGGACCAGAGCAGCGGGCGCAAGGACGAAGACGACAAGCACGGCCTGGTGCAGAAGGCCAGTGCCGATGGCCTGCGGGAAGCAGGGGCTGTGCCTTCCGGCGTGGAAACCAGCATTCGCCAGATGAGCATGGGCGGGGAGGCATTGAGCCCGGCCCTGCGGGGCTACTTCGAGCCGCGCTTCGGCCATGATTTTGGCGCCGTGCGCGTGCATACCGGTGGCGAAGCCAATGCGGCCTCTGCCGCGCTGGACGCGCGCGCCTTCACGGTGGGCGAACATGTGTTTTTTGGCGCAGGCCAATACCAACCCGCCAGCGCGTCTGGCCGGCATCTGATCGCGCACGAGTTGACGCACACCATTCAGCAGGGCGGTGGCTCGGGTGTGGCCTCCAGGGTGCAGCGCGAAGGCGGCCTGTTTTCTTTCGACCCCAAGGCCCTTGCGCTGGGTAAGTTACGCGACTGGGCCGACAAATTGCCCCCCTACGAAGCCTTGACTGTGCTGGTCGGTCGAGACCCGATCACCGAGCAATCGGTGGATCCAAGCCCGCGCAACATCGTGCACGCCACGCTGAAGATGGTGCCCGACGGAATGGCCATTTTCGATGACATGGAAAAGAACCAGACCATCGACAAGACGGTACGCGAAATCCAGCCCGAGGTGGCCCGACTGAACCTGAGCTGGACCGGTATCAAGGCCTTGTTCCAGCAGGCCATTGAAGCGGTCGGTGGCGCACTGGCCATCCTGAACCCGCTCGATGCCTGGGACAAGATCAAGGCGGTCTTCGCACCCACGCTGGAGCGCGTGCGCACCTTCGCGCTGGCGGTGGGTACGCGCATCGCCGGCTGGGTCAAAAAGGCCATGCTGGACAAGCTCGGCGCCTGGGCGAAAGAGCAAAAAGGCTACCCGCTGCTGACCGCCGCTCTGGGCCGCGACCTGGTGACCGGCGAGGCCGTACCGCGCACCGCGCGTGGATTGGTGAAGGCGGTGCTGGAACTGGTGCCGGGGGGCGACAAGATCTTCGAGAACCTGGAAAAAACCAAGGCCATTGAGCGAACCATGCAGTGGCTGCAAGGTGCTATTGCGCGGCTCGACCTGAGCTGGGAAAAGATCAAGGCCTTGTTCCGCACCGCGTGGGATAGCTTCTCGCTGCGCGACTTGCTGCTGCCGCTGACGACATTGCTTGGCCGCATTGCGGACATCTTTCTGGAGCCGGCGCTGCGCGTGGCACGGTTTGCACTGGAAGCTGGCAAGAAGGTGCTGGAATTTGTGTTTGAGGGGGCCATGATGATTGCAGGTCCGATTGGCCTGCAGATCATCGGCATCGTGCGCAAAGCAGGTGATGCTTTCAACAAGATAGTCGAAGACCCGATCGGATTTATCCACAACCTTGTGTCAGCCGTCAAACTGGGCTTTCAACAGTTTGGCAAAAACATTTGGGAACACCTCAAGAACGGCATCATCGGCTGGCTGGTTGGCGCGCTCGAAGGTGCCGGGCTGAAGCTACCCAAGGTCTGGGACCTGCGCGGCGTGCTGGATTTGGTGGTCCAGGTGCTTGGAGTCACCTACGCCAAGATGCGCGTCAAGATCGTCAAGGTGATCGGCGAAGAAAAGGTGGCAAAGCTGGAGCGCGTGTTCGACTTCATCCGCCTCGTTGTTACCGAAGGCCCGGCAGCGGCCTGGCAGAAGATTGTGGAAACCATCGGATCTTTATGGGACATGGTGATCGGCGGCATCAAGAGCTGGGCGGTTACCAACATCGTCACAGCCGCCGTCACCAAACTGGCGACCATGCTCAACCCGGCCGGAGCAATCATCCAGGCGATCATTGCCATCTACAACACGGTTGCTTTCTTCGTCGAGCGTATCCAGCAGATCGTGGCGCTGGTGGGCGCCATCGTCGACTCGATCGCCAATATCGCGGCCGGCAAGCTGACTCAGGCCGCCAATTACGTGGAGCAGGTGATGGCACGCACCGTGCCCGTGCTGCTGGGCTTTCTGTCCCGACTCATTGGCCTGGGCGACATCAGCGGTGCTATCAAGAACGTCATTACCGCCATCCAGCAGAAAGTAGACAAGGCCATCGACGCGGTGATCGCATGGGTCGTGGAGAAGGCCAAGGCGCTGTTCGGCAAAAAGGACAAGCCGCATGATGAAAAGTGGGCAGCTGGCGTGGCGGGGGTGAAAGCCGAAGTGGAGAAGCTTGAAAAGGCTGATGACAGTTACAAGAAGATCGAAGCCGCGATACCAAAATGGAAGGAGGACTACGGGTTCAGCGTTTTGAAGCTCGAGCAGGACGATGACGGATGGGACATCGATGGTGCCATGAGCCCGGGCCAGAAGTTCATCAAGCGACATTACCCGGGCTCGTTGGACAACCCTTTCGAGCTCGTGTGGCAAAAGCCCGCGTACACCAATCGGGAACACTACCCACCGATCTACCTGGGTGGCAGAACAACCAAGAAATATTCGCAGTCCTGGTTTAAGGCCAACGAGGGGGTAATTGTTGGAGGTAAAAATGTCCAGAAATACACACCCGATACCCAACGCAACCTGCCCGAAGGCGTTGATATTGGCGGCATTAATGACACGCGGACTTCCGGGCAAACGTACAAAGGCAAGGTGATGGGTCCCCTGAGAACCGAAGGAACACCAGGTGGCGGATTGCTCAGGGACAACCTGGCCAAGTATGGATTCGACGGGTCGGAATACCAAGCTGATCATATTGTTGAGTACCAGTTCGGCGGTGACAACACACGGCGCAATCTCTGGCCACTCACCGCCAGTGTCAACAGCACCGCAGGGCCGGCCATGGCGGGCGGTTCGGTCCGGGATCCCGTGACGAAGAAGGACTACAAGGTGTCAAATCTGAAAGAAAAACTGAAGGCTGGAAAGAAGCGCAAGTACTTCTTCAAGGTTACTGATTTCAAGTGGTAGAGAACAGCCTAACCGGACCCTATCTCATGCCCTCCCAATCCCCCATTCGCCCCAAGCTCCTCAAAGGCGCGCTGGCCGTGTACCCGAGTCACGCGCCAGGCGCGGTGGTGAGTCAGGTCATCGTGTTCCAGTTCAACCCGGAAAGTGTGAAACGCACGCTGGTGCACCGAGCCTCGGCGCCGCCTGACAAGGCCAGCAGTCCTGGCGCCGCCAAGGAAGACGTGCTGCGAGTAGCCGGCCCGCCTATCGAGACCATCAGCATGACGGTGGACATGCATGCCTCCGATCAGCTGGCCGAACCACAAAGCAACAGCGTGGTGGCTGAACACGGATTGCATCCGGCGCTGGCCACGCTGGAACTGTTGATGTATCCGAGCACCATGGACTCGCGCAAGATTGAACAGCTCGCGGCCGCCGGACAAGTCCAGGTTACACCGGCCGATCTG
Organism: uncultured beta proteobacterium; assembly: GCA_903876045.1. Taxonomy (GTDB): domain Bacteria; phylum Pseudomonadota; class Gammaproteobacteria; order Burkholderiales; family Burkholderiaceae_C; genus Allorhodoferax. Next base: position 11,848 of record CAIQYP010000558.1, read on the forward strand.
CCCCTGGTGCTGCTGTTGTGGGGCAAATCGCGCGTGGTACCGGTCAAGATCACCAGCTTCTCGGTGTCGGAAGACGCGTTCGACTCGCGCCTGAATCCGATTTCGGCCAAGGTCGAACTGGCGATGCAGGTGCTGTCGCACATCGAGTTTCCGGCCTCCAGCGTGGGACGCGATGCCTTCATCGCTTACCAGAAATCCAAAGAGGCGCTGGCTCGCTCCGGTGCGCTGGGCAGCGTTGATTCCGTGCTGCGCGATCTGTTGCCTTTTTAAGGAGCTACGCCATGTTTTTCAAAGGTAGCCGCTACGAAAAAGTGCCTAACGCAACGTACATCGATGCCGATGGACGCGAGATCCACTACAAGACTACGCGCTTTATTGCAGATACTCCGGCGGTAACCGGCTACCGGGTGGTAGCCGGGGAGCGGTTGGACCATATCGCATGGCGGCATTTCCGCGACCCTGAGCGTTTCTGGCGCATCTGCGACGCCAATCGCGCCCTGTGGCCTGACGATCTCCTTGAACTTGAAGCGATCCTTCGCATACCGGCGTCGGAGGGATAACGTGTCAAACCAGGTCAGCTACCGTCTTCAGGTCAACGGCAGCCCGGCGTCGGGGGCCGTGCTGGGGGCACTGCAGCGCATCGAGGTGGAGGACCACGCCCGATTGGCCGATATGTTGCGCTTGCGCTTCTCGGTAGCGGTCAAGGAAGACGGTAGCGGCTGGACTTTGCTGGACGATTCCCTGTTCACGCGGTTGGCCCATTTGCAGTTGAGTGTCACCGTGGGCAGTGGCCCGGCCGTGCCGCTGATCAGCGCCTACGTGATCGAGGTCGACACCCGTTTCTCCGGCACGCCAAACAGCTCCGAACTGGTGGTAACGGCAATGGACCCCACAGTGCTTATGCACCTGGAGGAAAAGGTACGGGCCTGGCCGAACATGAAAGACTCGGACGTTGCCTCAGCCATTTTTTCCGATGCCAAGTACCAGTTCACACCGGTGGTCAAGTCGACGCAGTGGTCACGCCACGAAAACGACCACACGCTGATGCAGCGGGGCACCGACATTCAGTTCCTGCAGCACTTGGCCGAGCGCAATGGGTGCGAGTGCTATGTGGAACTCAATGACGCCGGCGATGTTGAGGGGCATTTTCATCCACCGCATACCGATGCCAAACCACAAGGTGTGCTGACGATCAACATGGGTTCGGCAACCAATGTGAACCGGTTTCATGCCCGTTTCGACATGCTCGGCCCGGCCACCGCGAAGGCCGCCACGTTGGACCCGGACGACGCTTCATCTCAGCAGGCAGACACTGAGCAGGCCAGCCAGGCCGACGACATGGGCGCCACGTCCGCCACGCCGAGCGAACGGCCGCGCCTGGTGTTGCTCAGCGGACTGGCCATGGCCCAGTCGGGCGAGATGCAGCGCTACACACAATCCGTCACCGACCAGACCAGTTGGGCCATCACAGCCGAAGGCGAATTGAACACCGCCGCCTATGGCAGCGTTCTCAAGGCCAAGCAGCCGGTGATGGTGCGCGGGGCGGGGCGCCAGTTCAGCGGACGCTACTACGTCGAGCGCGTATTGCACACATTGGACCGCGATGGTGCCTACACCCAGCGGTTCACGCTCAAGCGCAATGCCACCGGTCTCGCCGGCCAGGAAAACTTCCGGGAGGACCATGCCCTCATCTGATCTACTTGACCGCCACTACGGCAAATACCGCGGCATCCTCACGGACCTCCAGGACCCGCGCGACCAGGGCCGCATTCGCGCCAAGGTGCCGGAGATTCTGGGCGATGTCGACTGCGGCTGGGCCATGCCTTGCGCACCCTACGCGGGCGATCAGGTTGGCCTGTATGCCGTGCCGCCGGTGGGCGCGGGCGTGTGGATCGAGTTTGAAGCGGGCGATGTGTCGCGCCCGATCTGGAGCGGTTGCTGGTGGGCCAGCAGCGCGCTGCCGACGGATCAGGACGGCAACAGTGCCAAGCCGGTGCTCAAGATCCTGCGCACTGACCAGGGCCTGATGCTGGCGCTCAACGACGACACACAATCCATCGCGCTCGCCGACTCCAGTGGCAGCAACATCCTGCACATCGAAGTGCAAGCCGGCAAGGTCACCCTCAAGGCGACGACCAAGGTGGTGGTCGAGGCACCACAGATCGAAGTGGTCGAGAACGCCAGCCACCCGGCTGTTTTCGGCGACAGTCTGATGAGCTACCTGAACCAGATCGTCGCCACCTTCAACGCACACATGCACCCGGGGCAAATGGCCGGCCCTGTTCCCGTGACGCCGATGGCACCGGTGGCACCCCTGACGCCTCCCACGCCCGACCTACTTTCCATGAAGGTGAAGCTCGGATGAACCGCAACGAATACTTTGACTTTCCGTACCATCTGGACGGCCGCGGTCGTACCGCCGAGACGGGTGACGATGACCATGTGCGCGACCTGATACGTCAGGTGCTTTTCACCAACCCGGGTGAACGGGTCAATCGGCCGGATTTTGGTTGCGGCATTGCGCAACTGGTTTTTATGCCCAACTCGGATGCGCTGGCGGGTGCAACGCAGTTCCTCGTGCAGGGCGCGCTGACGCGCTGGCTGGACGATGTGATCCTGGTGCGCAGTGTCGACGTGGCGGCACAGGACAACACGCTAAGCATCGGTGTGTCGTATGTCAAAAGGAGCACGGGTGAGGAGCGCGACGAGCGCTTTCTGGCTCCGTGGAAATCATGACCATGGATACGCTCGAAGCCAACGCCATTGCGCGCATCGCCGACACCTTGGGACCGGGGCGGCGTGATGACGACCGGCGTGCCAGCCTGCTCGCACAGTCGGTGCTGAACGGCATTGACTTCGTTGAGTTCGAAACTGTTTTCGGTGTTCCCCAATTAGAGGTGCACTTCCTGCACCCGCTGCCTGCCGGCACATACGGACTGCAGGCGGATGCGTCGCCCGTTCTGGTGCACGGCGGCACGCGCATCAACGGTGTTGCGGTGACTGGCGTGACGTGGAATTCGGCCCTGCCGCAGGTGCTTGTTGTCAGCGTGGATCTACAGGGCGACTATTCTCCGTATTGGCTTTCGATCGGCTGGTTACGCGGCGACGATGGCGCCTGGCACTACGACTTTCCAGCGCTGGATCGCCCGTTTTCGATCGCGCCTGTCAACTTTCGTCCGGGCTGTCCGGTCGACGCCGATTGCGCACCCGCCGCCTGTTGTCCGCCCGAACCGGAACAAGATCCGCGGCTGGACTACATGGCGCGCGACTACGCCAGTTTCAGGCAGATGCTGCTGGACCTGGTGGCCCAACGCAATCCGGCCTGGACCGAACGCAGTGCGGCCGACCTGGGTATAGCGTTGCTGGAACTATTTGCCTACGAGGCTGACCACATCAGCTATTTCCAGGACGCGGTGGCCAATGAAGCCTACCTAGACACGGCCCGTCAGCGGGTATCGGCCAAGCGCCATGCCAAGTTGCTGGACTACCACATGCACGACGGGCGCAACACCTGGACCTGGGTGCATTTTCAGGTCACCAGCGCGGGCGATTTGTCGCCTGGCCAACCGTTGCTCACGCGTATTCCATCGGCATTGCGACCTGAACCCACGGCCAGCGGTGCGGTATCCGCAGTAGCGCCGCCCGGTGCCGAACTGCGCCCCTTGAGCGATGCCGATTACCGCAGCGACCCGGCATTGGCCCAGGTGCGGGTGTTTGAAACCGCCACCGCAGTCCGGACGGACCCGCGCCATAACGAATTGCGCATCCATAGCTGGGGCAACCGGCGCTACGGTTTGCCGCGTGGCGCAACCACAGCACATGTTTATGCCGTGGATGCTTCAGGAAAAAACGCCGTGCGGCCGTCACTCGCGGTCGGTGATTTCCTGTTGCTGGAAGAAGTGTTGGGTGCAGAGACCGGGGCTGCAGCCGATGCAGATCCGGCGCACCGTCAGGTGGTGTGCATCGAGCGTCTGGACCCCGACACGACAAGCGCTATGGCGACACCACCCGCCAATGCACTCAATGACCCGTTGTTTCAGGCGGCGCTTGACCCCGTCACCGGTCAGCCTTTGCCTGCCTTGGGCAGCGCGGCGGCGCTGCCACTGGTCGAGGTCACCTGGCGCCGCGCCGATGCGCTGCTTTTCCCGCTCTGCGTGGCCGAGGTGCTTGCTGACGGTCGGGCCATCACACGCGCGGCGGTGGCGCGTGGCAATATCGCGCTCGCCGACCATGGCCGTTCGGTGCAATACGACTACTTGGAGGACGCCGCCGCATCGGGCCCAGATGTGTTTCCGGTACGACTGCAATATGGGCCGCTGACGATGCAGCGCGAGTCGGGCGCGTGGAATGGTGGCTTCCCGCCCGTGCATTCGCGGCCGGACCTGTCGGGCGATGTGCATGACATGTGCCCGGCAGTCATGGTGCGCACGTCGACGCGTGGCGTTCAGCGCTTATGGCGCGCTATGCCAGATCTGCTTTCCAGCGACGAGTCCGACCGTCACTTTGTGGCTGATGTCGATGGCGAAGGCCGTGCAACGCTGCGCTTCGGTGATGGTGAGTATGGCGAGCGTCTGGGCGATGTGGATGCGCTCGACGTCTGGTACCGAATTGGCAATGGTCGCTCTGGAAATATTGGGGCCGATGCCCTGTCGCATATCGTGCGGCCGCGCCTGATGCCGCCGGATTGGCCCGACATTGCGATGGTGCGCAACCCGCTACCGGCCAGCACAGGAGTCGACCCGGAAACGATTGAGGAAGTGCGCCAATATGCACCCGCCGCGTTTCGTGCGACGCCGTTGCGTGCGGTCACGGAGCAGGATTACCAACAAGCAGCTTTGCGGCTGGACGGTGTGGCGGGCGCGGTTGCCAGCTTCCGTTGGACCGGCAGTTGGACCACGGTGTTTGTGGGTATAGACCCGGTGGACCCCGGCAACGTGTTGACCAATGGGCGTGGCTTCACGCGGCTGACAGACGATTTCCGGAACAAGGTGCAGGCGCATCTGGATCGCTATCGCCTGGCTGGCTACGATTTGGAGATCCGCAGTGCCAGCTACGTGCCGCTGGAAATTGCGTTGCATCTTTGCGCCAAGGCGGGCTATTTCGCAGCCGATGTGGCGCGGGCGGTGGCCCTGGCGCTGGGCGCTGGCACGCGCTGCAACAACGCCGGACTGTTCGACCCCAGCCAGTGGACCTTCGGCCAGGCGGTGTACCTCAGCCGCATTTACGCGGTGGTTAAGCAGGTGGAAGGGGTGGAGTCGGTCACCGTGACAACTTTCAGGCGGCGTGGTCGAACCGATGCGGGAGAACTCGACAGCGGCGTCCTGCCCATCGGCCCGTGGGAGATTGCGCGGCTCGATAACGACCGCGGCAACCTGGAAAACGGCACCTTGATCATCACGGCGGGAGGTGGAAAATGAGTGACGACTGCGGCTGCTGTTCAGTGCTTGCGACGGCCATTCCCAGTGTGGTGCAGAACCGCCCTGGCTTATCTGCCATCGCTTACCGCACGGGGACTTACACCAGCTTCCGACGCGCCATCACCGAGCGGTTGGCTGCAACACCGGAACTGGCCGGCTTGTCATCGCGTGGCCGCGAGGATTACTCGATCGCGGTCATCGAACTGTGGGCGGCGGTTGCCGATGTGCTGAGTTTCTACCAGGAGCGCATGGCCAACGAGGCCTATTTGCGCACCGCCACGCAGCGCGATTCGGTGCTGCGCAAGGTGCGGGAAATTGGCTACGAACTGGCACCCGGTGCGGCCGCTACCACGTGGCTGGCTTTCACTACTGAGCGTGATGCGGTGTCTATTGTTCCAGCCGGCACGCGGGTCAAGAGTGTGCCGGTGGGGGAGGAGCCTTCGGTCACCTTCGAAACCATGGACAGGCTGGAAGCCAGGGCCGAGTACAACCAGCTATCCGTGCTGCGCATGTTTGTACGCCCGCCCGCAAGCGGCGATGACTCAGCCTACTTCGCGGGTGTCGGCACGGGCTTGGCACCGGGCGATCAACTGGTTTTTGTGGGTGCGGAAAAAACCGGTGCACCCCATCACGCGGGCGATGCCTGGGACACGGCCCGTGTGGTGGATGTCAAGCCTGACGCCGTGGGTCACCGCACGCGGGTGCGCTGGGCGCCAGCGCTCGGACACGCGGGTCGACCGGTGCCGGCGCGGGATGTGAAGGTTTTTGTACTGCGCCAACGTGCCTCGGTGTTTGGCTACAACGCGCCGGTATGGCAGGTCCTGTCCGATGTGGCCAAGGCTGCGGTGCTGGGTCTGCCTTCACCCAACGACCTAACGGACCAGGACCGCCGCGAATGGCCCGACTGGGCGCTGTACGCACCCCAAGATCCGACCGCCGCGCGGACCCCGGTGTCGGCCCACATGATCACGATTCTGCCGACCGCGCAATCGGTCGCGGATGCGGCGCTGGCGGCGGCGAAACAGGCGAATCAGTCGGCTAGTGGCGGCGGTATCGCAGCAGCTGCGACGGCCGTAACCGCTGCCACGCAGACCATCGGGCAGGCCGGATCGACCGCTGTGGAAATAGTGCGCGTGGTGATGGATGCGCTTGGCAAGAATGCATCCGCGAGCGTGCTGGACTTTCAGAACACGCTTCGCGTAGCGGCCGACGACTTTGCGGCCCAGGTTGGTAATCTCGGTAGGTTCATCACTAATGCGGTGGGTGCGCTCACCAATCCGACGCAGGCCATCCAGAACTTGGTCAATGACTTGACGGGGACCAGTAGCTCGCTTGACGCCAGCACGAAGGTATTGCGCGACCAGGCGCTGGATGCGGCTGTAAAGCTGCTTGAAATTCTGGCCAATACGTTCCGGCAACTTGAAAGTGAGAAACAGTTCCAGCTTCCTCCGACTGCGCCCGGAAAACTGTCGCAAAAGATTGCCGATGTTCTGGTGCAAATGGATTTGTCTGCCAACGCCGCAACAAATGCCGCCGACATGGCGGCGCAGGCAGCCGGTGCGCTTGTGGCTGACGAAATCATCCGCACCGCAGTCAAGGTGGTGTTGGACGCCCACGATCCCTTGCCGGAGCCAACCGCCGAATCGGTGGCCATGGCGGCAAAGTTGTCGGGGCAATTGGCGGTCATGGCCATCAACCGCGACAGTGCCGTTGCTGCAACGCTGTCCAGTGGTGGTGTCGTCGTGCTTTCCACCGCGGCCATTGCGGCCGCTGCGGGTGCCGCCACGGTGGCGGCTCCTGCAGCTGCGCTGTTGCTACCTGCGTTGGTCCCCGCGATTGCGACTGCGCTGGTGGCTGCCTATGCGCTCGGGCCCTCGGCAAATAAGGGTGCCAGGCGCGTTCGGGACGCAACCAATGCAGCAGTGGACATTGCGCTTAAATCTCAATACCAAAGCGCCCCAGCGCGCTTCCTTGCGCGTCCACTCGCTTTCAATCAGATCGACCTCGATACGGTCTATCCGCGCCTTGTGGGCGACAGCTGGGTGTTGTTGTACGGGCCTTCGGGCAATGCGTTGCACTATCTGAGCGACACCACGCAGACCGCGCGCACCGACTATTCGCTGACGGCCAAGGTCACACGGCTGACGCTGGATACCACGGCGGTCGCTCCGGGGGCACTGGGGCCGTTCGCGCCACAGATCGCCCGTGGCTCATGGAACTCGACCCACAACGGTCAGGAACTGCTGACCATGGGGGATGGCAAGGTGCTGGGCTGGACGGCGACCGACGGCAAATGGGAGCTGTGGAACTACGACCCGGCAACCAGCGCAAACGTGCTGCCCGCCAAGCTCGCATCCGGCACTTGGACTTCGGTGCGCAGCGGCCACCAGCTGATTCCTATGGCCGACGGCCGGGTACTTGATTGGGTCGAGACCAGCGGTAGTTGGCGCCTGTTGAAGTACGACCCGACCAAAGCCTCTGACGTTCTTGACAGTTCCCACCCAGTCGTCTCCGGAAACTGGCCCAACATCGTCACCGGCCACCAGCTGATTCCGATGGCGGACGGCAAGGTGCTCGACTGGGTTGTGGCCACTGGCGACTGGCGCCTGTGGAACTACGACCCGGCCAACACGGCAAACATCCTGCCGACTCTGTCCGCAAGTGGAAATTGGCCCGTGATCCGGAATGGCCATCGGCTGCTTGCCATGCCGGATGGCCGGGTGTTGGACTGGATGCCCGTAACCGGCGACTGGTGGTTGTGGAACTATGACCCCCGGAACGCGGGCCGCATTTTGTCTGAGGCACCCGACATGCAGGGCAGGGAAGTCGGGTTCAGCGCTGATCATCGATTGATCGTCATGGCCGACGGAAGAGTGCTGGACTACGTGACATCACTTAATCGATGGTCGCTGCGGCCCTATGCCCCGCGCAGCCGGTTTGGCATTCGGGATACGACTGTTTTTGCCGGTGCGCAGGAGTTATTGCTGGCACCGATTCCGATGACGGATGCTGTGACGGGTCCGCAACTGCTGGTGACCGATGCGGTGGCCGACATCGAGGCTGGTCGCAGGTTGCTGCTGTCCGGTGTCGATGAAACCGGTGCGACAGCGACGGACCTGGTGACGGTGGTTGGCGCGGCTAGCAACGTCAGCGGCACGCAGATAGATATTGTTCCAGCGATAGAGCGCCATTACCGGCGCGACAGCCTCGTGATTTATGGCAATGTGGCCTATGCCAGTCACGGCGAAACGGTGCGGCCTGAGGTGTTGGGCGACGGTGACGCGGCGCGCGAATTCCAGCGCTTCACCCTGCGCAAAAAGCCGTTGACCTATGTGCCGTCAGCGGTGCCCGGCGGGGTGACATCATCGTTACGGTTGTTGGTGGATGGGGTCCAATGGAAAGAGGCGGCAACGTTGTACGGGGCCGCCCCGACCGAGGAGCGTTTCGTCACGCGGATGGCCGACGATGGCAGCACCACGGTGCTCTTTGGGGATGGGGTGAGCGGAGCGCGTTTGCCGAGCGGTCGCCAGAACCTGCTTGCCCTGTACCGCCAGGGTTTAGGCCGCGACGGCCGCGTGGGTTCCGCGCGATTGACCACCTTGCTGGACCGACCCACCGGCCTGAAGGGTGTGACCAACGCGGCTGCCGCTGATGGTGATGTGGACCCGGAGACCATGGCCAGCGCGCGCGAGACTGCGCCCGGCACGGTGCGCACCTTCGGCCGCGCTGTTTCGCTGCGCGACTTCGAGGATCGGGCGTTGACCGCTGGCAAAGTGGCGAAGGCCTGCGCCTCCTGGGTCTGGGACGGCGGGCAACGTGTCATCCACTTGACTGTTGGAGCTCCGGATGGGGCGTTGTTTTCTGACGATGCGCGGGACCGTATTCACGCGACATTTGATAGCGTGCGTGATACCAACCAGCCCTTGCGAATCGACAATTACTTGACGGTTGATGTGTTGGTGAATGCTGCGTTGACGGTCGATCCGAGATATGCCAACCGCGATGTGCTGGCTGCTGCACGCAAAGCCTTGCTCTCCACATTTTTGTTTGAAGCGCGGGCCTTCGCTCAACCGGTTTACCTGAGCGATGTATTTGCCATTCTGCAGGGAATAGACGGCGTAGTGGGCGTTGACGTAAACCGACTTGATCTCAAGTCGAGCGATGGTGATTTTCGCGCAGCACGCGCTGTTGACGCGCGTCGCAACTTTCCACACGGCCGCTTGTTGATGCTACCGGCTCGTGCAGAAGATTCGACCGGGAAACTGCTGCCTGCAGAAATCGCACAGATCAAGACGCCTGAGACCGATGTGGTGTTGACCGCCGATGGCGGCAGGGAGGATTGAACCCACCATGACCCCTTCTACACATGACCGCGACCGCCTCTACACGTTGCTGCCAGCCCTCTACCGCATTGCCGATCAGGAGGGCAACGGCCCCTTGCGTGCCTTGCTCGCACTGATTAACGACGAGGCGGATGCACTGCGGGACGACACCCGCCAGCTCTGGGATAACAGCTTTATCGAGACATGCCAGCGCTGGGCGATACCTTACATAGGAGACCTGGTTGGCAACAATCTGTTGCACGACCTCGATCAGTCCGATGCTGCGACCACTGCCGCTGAGCTTTTCCACGACCTGACCGGGCCCGACCTTAAGGCGCCAGTCGCCATCCATACCCGCGCGGACGTGGCCAAGACGATTTACTACCGGCGCCGTAAGGGCGTAACGGCGATGCTGGAAGAACTGGCGCGCGACGTCACCGACTGGGACGCGCGCGTGGTCGAATTCTTTTCGTTGCTCGATTGGAACCAACATCTGGAGCATCTGCGCCTGGACAACCACGGTTGTCCGGACTTGCGCCGGGCTGCTGCAGGCGAGAGTGTGGACAGCCCCTGGCAGAGCGCCGCGCATACGGTGGACGTACGCGCCATCAACCAATATGACGGCTGGCACAACATCCACAACGTTGGCTTTTTCATATGGCGCCTGGGCGCCTGGCGCGTCACGCAGGCAAAGCCCCGCGCCCTGGCGGGTTACGACGGGTGCCTGAGCTTCAATCCGCTGGGGCAGGATACGAAACTATTTTGCGTCGGTGGCGAGAGTGGCGACCCGGGACAGCAGGCGATCGAAGCAGAAGTGGAAGCACCGATACGGGGCTCGCAACTTTTTGCCGACCTGCAAGGGCGCACGGCTTTGAATGTGCCGGCAACCCAACGCTACTACGGAGATGGGGACCACGCGAGCGTCGGCGTATGGGTCAATGGTGTGCTGTTGCCGCCAGACCGGGTGGCGTGTGCGAATCTGGCTCAATGGGGGCCGCGCCCGGCGGGCAGTGTGGTGCTAATCGACGCCCGGCTCGGGCGCTTGTTAATCCCAGCTGGCCTTACGCCAGAAGACATCCGGAGCATCGAGGTCTCTTATTGCTACGGGTTTAGTGCCGCCATGGGCGGGGGCGAATATGACCGCGCCCGATGGTTGTTGCGGGCAGACGCGGACATTGTGCGGATGGAGGTTGGCACGCCCACTTATCCCACGCTGGATGCTGCCATTGATGCATGGGCATTGGCGCGCGCTCGCAACACCGTCATTACTCTGCACGGCAGCGGCTCTCATCTGCTGACGCGCAACCTTGAACTACACACGTCGGCCTGGCTTGCTATTGAGGCTGCGGACAAGTCGCGTCCCCATGTGCGGGTTCCGTCGGGCGCGTTGACAATCGACGGCGCCTTGACCGGCTCGTCGCTCACGCTGAGCGGGCTCTTGATCGAAGGTGGGATCGAACTGAAGCAGGACTTGCGCAAGCTGCGCCTGCTGCATTCGACTTTGGTACCGGGCCGATCGGTGGCACAAGATGCGCCGGCGATGGGTGGCACTAGCCTGTCCGTGGCGGAGTCACGAAATGGCAACACCATTAACACCCGATTGGAGGTCGAGATCGCCTTCTGCATCTGCGGCGCCTTGCGCGTGCCAGCCCATGCCTTGCGGTTTACTCTGCTCGACAGCATCGTCAAGGGCATCCTCAAGAGCGGCGATGCCGATGGGCTAGCGGTCTGCGATGCAGCTGGCAGCAGTGGCCCATCGGCGCATATCGAACGCAGCACCATTTTCGGCACGAGCCGATTCCGGCAGTTGCCAATGGCGAGCGAATCGATCTTCACGGGCAACGTGCAGGTGGACCAGTTGCAACAAGGTTGCGTTCGCTTCTGTTTTGTGCCGACTGGCTCGTCGACGCCGCAGAAATACCGTTGTCAGCCCGCGCTGCAGATCGCGCTGGAAAAGGAAGAAACCAAGAGCCGTGCGTCTAAGGCTGGTGCGTTACTACCTTTCGGTTGGGAGGCCCTTGTTGAAGAGCGTGTTAACGCCTGGCTGGTGCCCAGCTTTGAATCCGACATCTATGGGCGATCGGACTTTGCACAGTTGCATCTCACTTGCCCGGTGCAGATACGCACGGGCGCAGCCGATGGCGCAGAAATGGGTGCTTTCTGCGCACTGCAGCAGCCGCAGCGCGAAAGTAATTTGCGCATCCGTTTGGACGAATACCTTCCCGTCGGCCTGGAGGCCGCAATAATTTACGTCACTTGAAGCATCGAAGCCAAAGGCACTTACACAAGGACCATCATGAGCGGCGACTACACAAAATTTTCCTTTAAGCCGACCCGGGGATTCAGCGGCGTACACAAGCAACAGGGCCGTGTCAGCCTTGACTCGGACTTCAACGAGTTCGAGGAAATCCTGGATCGTCGCGATCGAGCGGAGATGTTGGACACACTGGGCGAACCAGCGGGCGTGGCCGTGGTGCCTTTGACTGCGGTGGGGGGATTCGGGATTGGCATGGACTCCGGCGGGCACCCAACCATTGGCAACGGGCGGGCCTATGTCGATGGCATCCTGGTTGAATGTTTTGGGGATCTTTCGCGCAAGGCGCCAACCGGTTACGACTCGCGGCTTGGTGAAGTGCGAGGGCAGGGCGCGCTGGCCTTTGCCAAGCAGCCGTTCTACTACAAGAGTGTCAAAAATCCCTATCGACAAGTCACGTCGTCAGCCAATGCCATTGATTTGCTTTACCTGGATGTATGGCAACGTGAGGTGACGGTGTTTGAAGATGAGGCGCTTCGAGAAGTTGCCCTGAACGGCCCGGACACCGCGACGCGCATCCAGACCGCCTGGCAAGTGAAAGTCATGTCGGGCGCCGACGAGGGGAGTTGCTCTGAGCCGCCCCCGGCATGGGATGAACTGGTCAAGCCCTCCACAGGTCGCCTGTCAACACATACAACCGCCCTGGTGGCGACGCCAGGTCCCTGCATCATCAACCCTCAGGGTGGATATAGCGGGCGTGAGAACCGTTTGTACCGCGTCGAAATTCACAAAGCCAGTCCTAATGGGCAATTCAAATGGTCGCGCGATAACGCATCACTGATTGCGAAAGTGTCGGACGTGAAAGCGGGGGCAAGCGCTGACCAGTGGCTCATCACGGTGGCCTCTACGGGCCGCGATGCGTGGAAGCGTTTTGAAGAAGGTGATCATCTTGAGCTCCTTGACGACGACATCGAATTTTCCTTGCGTGATGTCGGCGAAGGATTGCCTCTGGTCACCGTGGAGAAAGTCAGTTATTCGACGGGTGTGATCCAGGTCCATGGAGACTTGAGCAGCTTTGCCCTGAACGCTGCGCGCTACCCGCGCGTTCGGCGTTGGGACAAAAAGGAAGCCGCAGAACCTTTGCTGCGCGACGTGGAGTTTGGTGTACGGATCGAAATCGAAGACGGCATATTTATCAGCTTCGACGGTAGCGCCACTGACACGCTGCATGCGGGTGACTACTGGGTATTCGCGGCCAGGACGGCGGACGGCAGTGTGGAAGTGCTGGAGAACGCGCCACCGCGTGGAATCTTGCACCACTACGCGCGGCTCGCGCTTGTGCAAAAAGGAGAGGTGATCAGCGATTGCCGGCATTTCTGGCCACCGGCTTTTGGGACGCAAACGGTTGTCGCTGAGTCGTGTTGCACACGGGTCGTGAAGCCTGGAGAAAACATACAGTCGGCAATTGACTCATTGCCTGATCAGGGTGGATGCGTCTGCCTTAAAGCGGGCACCCACAAAATAAGCGATGCGATTTATATTAGAAATCCCCACATCGAACTGCACGGCGAAGGTAATGCCGCGGTAGTGGAACTGGTCAGTGGTGATGGACTTGCCCTGTTCATCAGTGCAAATGCGGTTCGGGTGCATGACATTCGTTTCGTGCTGTCCACACCAGGGTCTGACAAGTTAACTGGCGCGATCAGGGTTACGAACAGCGCAGACGTGGAAATTGAGCGTTGTGAAGTATCACCGAATGCAAATCTCACTGATGGGAAGGGCTATATCGCTTTTTGCGTTTTGGTAGATAACTCGAAGGATGTTTGCCTGGCGAATAATCTTCTTAAAAGCTGTATGACCGGGGTGTTGGTGAGCAATGCAAGTGGGCGTTTCGATGCCCTGGGTAACACCATTGCGGGCATGACCTTATCGGATGGCAATGTCTCAATAGGTCGCTTTGGCATTGAACTCAGAACTTCCGAAACCCTGGTGGTTTGCACGGTTAAGCACAATCAAATTTCAAACTTTTTTACGGCTATATATTTGGGGCAAAGGGCAGTCAATGCGGTTGTTCAGAGTAATCAGCTTTCTGCATTGTTGGTCGCAGGACTCGTACCATCCATGAAGACCGCCTTTGCGGATATGACAAATATGGCTAGTTCAAATACAGCCAGTTCGGATCCGGCAGCAGCGTTGAGCAACTTAAGTGCCTTGCCTTTTCAAATTAAGGTTCTTGGTAGTGACAGCCAGATCCTATTGAATCGCATCGACATGCACGGCGAAGTGGGCGGCGGGATTTTGCTGCAGGGCCGGCGAGCACTGGTCGCACAAAACACGGTCAGAGGTTCGACTAAATATCCTTCCATCTCCGGGTTGTTCCTGGGTGTCTATTGCGTCAACGATGGTTCTGCCAGTGGTGCGGATGGAGCAACGGTCAGTGACAATAATTTGCAACAGCTTTTGTCAGGCATAACTGTGGATCGAGTGGACGGGGTGGCGGTGAAGGGCAATCGCATCGAGGACACCGCAGCCGCAATACTCGCCACCCAATCCAATGGCATCGAAGTGGCTGGCAATTTGATTATTCGATCGATATTGGGTCTGACCCTTTATGAGGCGGATAACAGCCGATCGATTGACAACGAGATAGAACAAGTGGTTTCCTTGGGCATAGCATCGCTAGGCGGGCTAGATCCTGAATTGCATGGAAACCGATTGCAGGCTTGTGCCATAGGAATCTTCTGTATTCAATGGACCGGTGCCCTCGTTATCAGCCACAACCGACTGAAGTTGTGCGGCACGGTCATAGGTAGTGGGACAACGCCGTTAAGTCAAGGAATTGCTATTGGTGCCTATCGGTCGAACATTGGAACCAAGACCTCGGCAAGCTCGTTGACCGTCGAGTCCTGTGAAATTACCGACCGTCCGGCAGCGACCGCTGCGTCGAATACGTGGACCGCCATATTTGCAGTTGCCCAGCATTGCCGAATATTGAATAACAACGTCATACCGTCTGACGCCTTAAGCGTTGGCAAGGATGTCGCAAAGGCTTTGCTGTTGTTTAACATTGAGGTGTCAGCCGGCAGTGCGTTGGTCAATGGAAATTCATTTTCTGGTTTCGGCCCGGCGTCGCTGGTCGATATTGGATTCTTTGGTGCAGCGTGGAAACCTGAAATGAAGCCAGGTTATGACCGGGTCACGTTTAGCAATAACCAATGCAATCACTTTGTCGAAGTCGCTGATTGGGGGCGGCAACCGTTCGAATACCCGGTCAGACTGTGGGGACGGGATGTGATCGCGATGGGCAATCATGTCAGTTCATCCAGCAAGTATCTGTCGATGGAACTGCGTTATAGAGGCCGAGCCACGATGCTTGGAAACGTCACAAGCAACGGCTATGCGGTGAACACCGTCAATCTCAAACCGCAAGCGTATGCGGACTTCAACTTTTAACCTGGGAGAGCAGCATGGAATTCAAAACGATTGCGAATGTATTGCAATTTCACGGCATTCAGGAGGATCGAATTGCGGAGCTCGTCAGGCTTGCCAAACCGGGTACCGTGATCAGCCCGGAGGCGGGTATGGCGGATATCAAGACGCGAATCGAATTGGCTCAGGCACAAATGAAAGCAGCGATCGCTGAGCGCGAAGAAACCCTAGCCCGATGCGATGCACGCATAGCCAAGTGGAAAGATTCGATCAAGTTACTGCAGGCGCAAGAGCGGCAATTGCAGAAAAGGGACCACAATTTGAAGGATGCCGCTAAGCCTGCGGCATCGGTGAAAGCTGCTGCTCGCCCGGTGAAGAAGTCGGTCGACGGTATTTAATTGATTTGCCTACCAGATACAAGCCGCTGTTTCATCACTGAAACAGTGGCTTTTTTCTTTGGGGCCTGGTCCAAACGGTTAAGCCGCCTCGCGAATACAGGGTGCAGAATGCACGCATGAAACCACCTCCCCGATTGCAGTCCCTAGTGGACGAAGGCTTGATTGATACTGTTGTGCGCCAGCTGATGAGCGGCAAAGAGGCCATGGTCTACGTCGTGCGCATCGGCGATGAGACGCGTTGTGCCAAGATTTACAAAGAGGCCACGCAGCGCAGCTTTCGCCAGGCGGTGGACTACACCGAAAACCGAAAGGTCAAAAATTCACGCTCGGCCCGCGCCATGGCCAAAGGCAGCAAATTCGGGCGGCAGGAGCAGGAAGCCGCCTGGCAAAGTGCAGAGGTAGATGCGCTGTACCGACTGGCCGCAGCCGGTGTACGCGTGCCGCAACCGTATAACTTTCACGATGGCGTGCTGTTGATGGAACTGGTGGTGGATGCCGAAGGAGACGCAGCACCACGCCTGAACGATGTGGAGTTCAGCGCTAAGGATGCGCTGGCCCACCACGCCACGCTGATTGCCGAGGTGGTGCGTATGTTGTGCGCCGGGGTGATCCACGGGGACTTGTCCGAGTTCAATATTCTGCTGGCCGCAGACGGGCCGGTCATTATCGATTTGCCGCAGGCCGTAGATGCCGCAGGTAACAACCATGCGCAGCGCATGCTGTTGCGCGACGTAGCCAATCTGCGCGATTTCTTTGGCAAGTTCGCGCCCGAATTGCTGCGCACCAACTACGGCTCTGAAATCTGGAGCCTGTACGTTGCCGGTGTGCTGTCTACCGAGTTGGTGTTAACGGGCCGTTTTGAGCGCCAGACTGCAGCGGTTGATCTGGGCGGCGTGTTGCGCGAGATTGACGACGCACGCGCAGAGGATGCGGCGCGCCGGTTGCGCATGGCTACGCCAGTACAAAGTCGATAAAGCCGTGCTCCACATTGGTGGATACCAGCCGGACCATGATCTTGCTGCCAACACCGGGCCCACCGGCTCCCTGCAACTTGCCTTCCACAGGTGGTGAAAGCAGGCGCACCCAGGTGCCGTCCAATGCCTGCCCGGTGACCAGTGCTTTGAATTCTTCACCAATGCGCGACTCCAGCAGGAGCGCGGCATCCGACTTGCGCATGCGCCGCTCCACTTTGCGCGCGGCGTCCTCCTGGCGCGTGCAGTGCTGCGCCAGCGCTGCAAGTTCTGTGAGCGAGTAGGGTGGCTTTTGCCCGGCGATTGCTGCTTTGAGCAGGCGTGAGGTCACCAGGTCCGGGTAGCGGCGGTTGGGCGCTGTGGAGTGGGTGTAGTCGCGCACGGCCAGCCCAAAGTGACCTATGGCTGCCTCGCCGGGTGCCTCCACCACATATTCGCCAGAGCCCATCAGCTTGACAATCACCAGGGACAAATCGGCAAAGCGCAGCGGGTCAGCCTGGCGACGCTTGGCTAAAAAACCTTCCAGCGCCGCCGAGTCAGGGGCTGTGGGCAACGATTCTCCGTATTGCCGTGCCACCTCCACAATGCGCAACCAGCGCTCGGGCGAGCGCACCACGCGCCGCAACGAACCTGTGCCTGAGCGTGCCAAAAAGCGTGCATTGCACCCGTTGGTGGCAATCATGAATTCTTCAATCA
>CAIQYP010000559.1 GCA_903876045.1 uncultured beta proteobacterium
GAAAGCCAGGAAGAGAAAA
This sequence comes from uncultured beta proteobacterium, assembly GCA_903876045.1. Lineage (GTDB taxonomy): Bacteria > Pseudomonadota > Gammaproteobacteria > Burkholderiales > Burkholderiaceae_C > Allorhodoferax. The sequence goes on from CAIQYP010000559.1 coordinate 20, forward strand.
AAGAGCAGGGCAAGGCAGCCGGTGCCAAGGCCTGGATGGTCAAACCTTTTGCCCCCACCCAATTGGTAAACGCTGTTTCCAAGCTTTGCACCTAGAGTGCCCATAGGTCCGTTCGGCCCCCTGTGCAGGGCCGCTGCGGCCTCGAATGCTAGAGGGAGAGATCATGGATGAACGCTTTGAATTGCCTGCTGAACTGAACATATACAGCACGCTGGAAACGCGCGATGCCCTCTTGGCCTGGGTGGCCGAGCAGGCGCCCAAGGGCAAGGAGTTCTTGGAAGTTTCGGCGCGCGATGTGCAGGAAGTTGACGGATCGGGCTTGCAACTGTTGGCCGCTTTGGGTCATGGTGAGCAACGCTGGCATCTGGTAGAGGCCAGCACCACCTTTGTAGATGCCTGCCGCACGATGGGCTTTACTAACTGGCTGGACAGCCGCTATCTCAAGACCGGAGCCTCCTCATGAGCATGGACGCAGATCTGGCATTTATCGCGCAGGCCATGCCGGCCTTTATCAGCGAAGCCGCTGAGCAAATTGAAGCCATTGAGACTTTGTTGCTAGAGCTCGAAGAGCAGCCTGACAACCGCGAACTGCTGGACTCGCTGTTCCGCTGTGCCCACACCGTCAAAGGCTCGGCTGGCATTTTCGGCCTGAACCGGGTGGTGGAATTTACCCACCATGTGGAGACCCTGCTGGACAAGATGCGCGATGGTGAGTTGGTGCTCAACCCGGAGATCAGCACCTTACTGTTGCAGTGCAATGACCAGATCAAATTTCTGGTGGACACCGCAGCCGATGAAAGTGCCGACACGCCAGAGCAAAAGGACTTGCGTGCCGACCTGGTGGTGCAGTTGCGCGCACTAACCGAAGGTGGCGCGACCGCAGCGCCCCAAGCGGCCTCTGCCAGCGTTGCCGTAGGCAACGCGCCTGCACAAGAGCGTATCTGGACCATCTCTGCGCGCTTTGGCCAGGAGACCTTCCGCAATGGCATGGACCCGTTGTCGATTTCGCGTTACCTCCACGACATGGGAAAGGTGGTGTCGGTACGCTGCGGTGTAGATGGCGTGCCACCCCTGGTCAATCTCAATCCCGAAAGTTGTTACCTCAGCTTTGTCATGCAACTGCAAACGACGGCCAGTCGCGAGGACATCGAAGGGGCCTTCAGCTTCGTGATTGACGACTGTGAACTCGATGTCGTGGCGCCTGAAACTCACGAGCAGCAGTTGGCGCGCGCTATTGAAGACATGCCTGAAACCCCCCGCTTGGGCGACATGCTGGTGTCTGTCGGCGCGCTGACGCAGGACAAACTGGTGCAAGTGCTCAGCAACCAACAGTCCAGCCGTGGCATGCCTGCGGTCGTCAAGCCCAAGATTGGTGATTTGCTGGAAGCACAGGCCGGTGTGGCACCTGAAGTGGTCGCAGCAGCCTTGGGCAAGCAGCAAAAAATGCGCGAGTCAGCGCCCTCCGAGGAGCGTTACATCCGCGTGCAGGCGGACCGGCTGGATGCCGTGATCAATTTGCTGGGCGAACTGGTCATTGCGGGAGCGGGTGCAACCTTGCTTGCGCGCGAGACCCATGGCGAGGCACTGATCGAAGCCAATTTGCACATGAATGGCCTGATTGAGGAAATTCGCAACGGGACCCTGGGCCTGCGCATGGTGCCGGTGGGCGAGACCTTTAGCCGCTTCCGTCGCGTGGTGCGCGACACCGCCTCCAGCCTGGGCAAAGAAGTCAATTTTGAAATCGTGGGGGGTGACGCAGAGCTCGACAAATCCATGGTCGAAAAGATTGCCGACCCCTTGATGCACTTGGTGCGTAACTCTTTGGACCATGGTCTGGAGCCACCGCAAGAGCGCATTGCTGCGGGCAAACCGGCTGCTGGAAAACTGGTGCTGAGCGCACGCCACGAAACCGGCGCGATTTTGATCCGTATTGAAGACGACGGCCGCGGCATCAACCGCGAACGGGTGTTACAGCGCGCCTGGAATCGCGGATTGGTCGAGCCGGGCATCGTGCCCTCGGACGACGATATCAACATGCTGATTTTCGAGCCCGGTTTTTCGACCGCCGAGCAGGTCACCAACCTGTCGGGCCGTGGCGTAGGCATGGATGTGGTGCGCCGCAATATCGAAGCGCTGCGTGGCAGTTTGCGCCTGAACAGCCAGCCGGGTAAGGGGTTGCAGGTAGACATACGCCTGCCCCTGACGCTGGCCATCATCGACGGCTTCATGGTGGGTGTGGGTAGGTCCAAGTTTGTGCTGCCGCTGGAATCCGTGGTGGAAGTGATCGAGGCCGGTGGCGACAACCTGCGGGTGGATGAGCGCGGCCGCCATTGTGTGGAACTGCGCGGTGCAGTGCTGCCCGTGGTGCGCCTGCGCACCCTGTACACGGTCGAGTCGGAGCTACCCGAACGCGTTAGCGTGGTGGTGGTGCATTCACCGCGTGGCAAATACGGCATTGAGGTGGAAGTGCTTTTGGGCCAGAACCAGACGGTGATCAAGCCACTGGGTCGCCTGTTCAAAACCCTGCGCGGTATTTCAGGCTCCAGCATTCTGGGCAATGGTGAAGTGGCGTTGATTCTGGATGTAGTGTCACTGGGGGAACTCATTACAGGAGTAGAAGCTCCAGTCGCTGCGACTTGATTCGGCGCAAGTCAATCTCAAGCGGTTCTTTAGGAAGACAAAATGCAAACAAATCAAACGTCGTGGCTGGGACGCCTGTTCAATGGTCGTGCCATGGAGCAGCGCATTGCCGAGTTGGAAGCGGAGCTCAAGGTCCGCACCGACATCATGAACCTCACCAGCATCGTCTCCGAGGCAGACAAAAAGGGCGACATCCTTACCGTGAACGAGAAGTTCCTTGAGGTGTCCAAGTATCCCAAAAATGAGTTGATCGGCTTTGGTCACAACACCACGCGCCACCCCGACATGCCCAAGGCCGTGTTCAAGGAAATGTGGTCCACCATCGGGCGCGGTGACATCTTCCGTGGCACGGTGAAGAATCGTGCCAAGGACGGCACCCCTTACTACGTCGATGCAGTGATCGCACCGATCCTGGGTGAGAACGGCAAGCCCATGAAGTATCTGGGCGTGCGTTACGAC
>CAIQYP010000560.1 GCA_903876045.1 uncultured beta proteobacterium
CACCTCGACCAAAACCGCCATATCAAGGCCCAGCGCAATGGCCTCCATGTCTTTCATCTGCGCATCGTCCAGGCAGGCGGCAATCAACAACACAGCGTCAGCCCCCATGCAGCGTGACTCAAATATTTGATAGGCGTCGACCATGAAGTCTTTGCGTAGCACCGGCAACTGACAGGAGGCCCGCGCCTGCTTCAAATAGTCCACACTGCCCTGAAAGAACTGCACATCAGTCAGCACCGACAGACACGCAGCACCAAACTCGGCATAGCTCTGGGCAATGTCGGCTGGAATAAAGTCCTCACGGATGACGCCTTTGGATGGGCTGGCCTTTTTCACCTCGGCGATCACGGCTGGCATGCCCGCAGCAATCTTTGCACGGATGGCGCCGACAAAGTCACGCGTAAGTACGCGTGACTCGGCGTCCGCCCGCACCAGTTCCAGCGACTTGCGGGTTTTGGCAGCAGCCACTTCTTGCCGCTTGACCGCTACTATTTTGTCCAGAATATCGCTCATGTTTTCCTTATTTCACCAAACGGACGGAAAGTGCCGCCAGTGCGTCCAACTTGCCCTTGGCTGCACCTGATTCGATTGCGGCGTAGGCGCGTTGAATGCCATCCTGCATGCTGCTAGCTACATTGGCAGCGTATAACGCCACACCGGCATTGAGCGCCACAATGTCCTTGGCCGCACCGGCCTGGTTATCCAGCACGCCCAACAGCATCGCCTTGGAGGCCGCCGCATCTTCCACCTTGAGAGCACGGTTGCTGGCCATCACCATGCCGAAGTCTTCCGGGTGGATTTCGTATTCGCGGATCACACCATCCTTCAACTCACCGACCAAGGTGGTCGCTCCCAGTGACACCTCATCCATGCCATCGCGGCCATAGACCACGACCGCATGCTCGGCGCCCAAACGCTCCAGGGCGCGCACCTGAATACCCACCAGATCGGGGTGAAAAACGCCCATCAAAATATTCGGTGCCGATGCCGGATTGGTCAGGGGCCCCAGCAAATTAAAAATGGTTTTGATGCCCATTTCGCGCCGCACAGGTGCCACGTTCTTCATGGCCGGGTGGTGGTTTGGGGCGAACATAAAGCCCACGCCCTGCTCGGCAATGCACTGGGCAATCTGAATCGGGCTGAGGTTGATGTTGACTCCAAGCGCCTCCATCACATCGGCGCTGCCGCTTTTGCTACTGACACTGCGCCCGCCATGTTTACTCACGCGCGCACCCGCAGCGGCGGCCACGAACATGGCACAGGTAGAGATATTGAAGGTGTGGGAACCATCACCGCCGGTGCCCACGATATCCACCAGATTCGTCTTGTCGGCCACGTCCACCTTGGTAGAAAACTCGCGCATGATTTGCGCAGCTGCGGTGATTTCGCCGATGGTTTCCTTCTTGACACGCAGGCCTGCAGTAATGGCGGCAATCATCACGGGAGAGACCTCGCCAGACATGATTTGGCGCATCAGATGCAGCATCTCGTCGTGGAAAATTTCGCGGTGCTCGATGGTTCGTTGCAAGGCTTCTTGCGGGGTGATCTGGCCTTTGATCTGAGGCATGGAGGTCTCCTTAGGATGCAGGATTGTCGGCGAATGCGAGCTTAAGCCCGAAGACGATAAATAGCGTACCAGCGATGCGGTCCAGCCAGTGCATGCGTGCCTGCAGGCCACCGGCCTTGTTCGCCAGCCAGACTGCGGCGCAAGCCCAGCCCAAATTGACCCACACCGCATTGAAATTGAAGAGCAAACCCAGCAGCAAAAAGGCCAATGGCTTGTGCTCCACCGTTGGGGCGATGAACTGCGGCAAAAAGGCCAGAAAGAACAACGCCACTTTGGGGTTCAAGGCGTTAGTCCAGAAGCCGCGCATAAAGATGGTCTTTAGCTCTTGGTGATTGGCAGGGTGTTTTTCCGCGCCGACAGCGGCATCCAAACCCAAGGTCGCCGGCGCGCGTGAAAACACCATGCGCACACCGATATAGACCAAGTAGCCAGCCCCCACCCACTTGAGCACGGCAAACGCCGTAGCCGAGGCCAGCATCAGCGCGCTCACCCCCAGTGCAGCGGCAAATATGTGTACGAAGCAACCCCCGGTTATGCCCAGCGCGGCAACCAACCCGGCGCGCAAACCGTGGCGCAATGCCTGGCTGACGATGTACAGCACATCCGGGCCAGGTGTCAGG
>CAIQYP010000561.1 GCA_903876045.1 uncultured beta proteobacterium
GTCACGCCTTCAGCGGCTTCGATGGACGCCGTAAAGGCGGTGCCCTTCTTGTCGCCGTTGCGGGCCGTCATGGGGGGCAATTGCAAGCGCTCGCAGCGCTCGCGGCTCAGGGTCAGGCAGATCAGGCCGCGGCCGAACTTGGCCATGAAGTTGATGGCTTCTGCGGTGACGTGGTCGGCGGCCAGAATCAAATCGCCTTCGTTTTCGCGGTCTTCCTCGTCAACCAGGATCACGATCTTGCCGGCGCGCATGTCGGCCACGATGTCTTCGATCGGGGAAATGGATATGGGGGCCAGTGCGGTTGCGGGTGCATTCATGGTTGGCAAAGTCGGGTAAGGGGTTAAACAGTGGTGGATGTAGGGGGGGCGCTGGTTGCAGGTGCGGTCAGCATGCGCTCCACGTAGCGGGCGATCAGGTCAATTTCCAGATTGACACGGGCGCCTGCGCTCAAGGCGGACAGGGCGGTGTTTTCTACCGTGTGCGGAATCAGGTTGATAAAAACCTCGCAACCTTCAGGTAAGTCAACCACACGGTTCACGGTCAGGCTGACGCCATTGATAACGATGGAGCCCTTATAGGCCAGGAATTTGCCCAGGTCTTTGGGGGCCAGCACTCGCAAGTCCCAGCTTTCACCTAGTTGGGCAAAGTGCGTCACCGTGCCAATGCCGTCTACATGGCCGGAAACCAGATGGCCGCCCAGGCGGTCGTTGGCGCGCAGGGCTTTTTCCAGATTGATCGGGCCTTCCTTATCCAATCCGGCGGTCTTGTTCAGCGATTCGGCTGAGATGTCGACCGTGTATTGGTTGGCGGGAGCATCCAGCGTGGTGACCGTCATGCAGGCGCCGTTAAGCGCAATGCTGTCGCCCAGGCCTACGTCTTCCAGATAGTCCGCAGGGCAGGATATGGTCAGGCGCTTGCCGTGCGTAGAAGAGCTGCCTAAGGCATGGACGGCGACGATGCGCCCCACGCCGGTAATGATTCCGGTAAACATCCGCGTATTTTCGCAGGGATTGGGCCCGAGTCCGTGTCCGGCTTGTAATCCGCCCAATTAAAAAGCGTCACATCCGGTAACGCGGGCAACGATACGCAGGTCCAGCCCCACCATGGCTGTCGAGTGGAAGGTAAGCGGCAGCGCTTGTGCAAGCTCCGTCAACGGCCCGAAATTGGCCATATCGGCACCTTGGCCCAAAAGTTTGGGTGCCAGATAAACCAGGAATTCATCCACCAGCCCTTCGCGGACCAGCGAGCCGTTGAGCTTGTGGCCTGCTTCCACATGCAATTCATTGATCTCCCGCTGACCCAGGTCGCGCAGCAGGGCGGCCAGATCAACCTTGCCGGTAGGAGTGCCGTCAGCTTTCAGTCCGGGCAGGTAAATCACCGTGGCGCCTTGGGCAGTTAGAGCCTCAGCCTTGGCCCCATCAACGACCGCGGCGTAGATGAATAGCTTGCGTCCCTCGATGAATATTGGTGAATCCAACGGGGTCTCCAACTTGCTATCCACCACCACCAGATGCGGTTGTCTTGGTGTCTCTACCAGGCGCACATCCAACCGGGGTTTGTCACTCAGCACCGTGCCTATGCCGGTGAGGATGGCGCTGGAGCGCGCCCGCCAGGCATGGCCATCCGTGCGTGCCTCAGGCCCGGTAATCCACTGGCTGGCACCATTGGGCAATGCGGTTTTGCCGTCAAGGGACGCAGCAATTTTCATACGCACCCAAGGCGTCTTGCGCACCATGCGGCTGAAAAAGCCGATATTGAGTTCGCGCGACTGAATGGCCAGCGGGTCGGTCGGATCCAGCACCACAACTTCAACGCCTGCAGCACGCAATCGTGCAAAACCCTGGCCTGACACCAGCGGGTTGGGGTCGGTGTTGGTAGCGACTACCTTGGATATGCCCGCAGCAATCAGCGCATCACAGCAAGGCCCAGTGCGACCGTGGTGGGAGCAGGGTTCGAGGGTGACATAGGCGGTGGCACCTTGCACGCTGTTGCCGCGCACTGCGGCATCGCGCAGGGCCATGACTTCGGCGTGCGGGCCGCCGGCTTGTTGGGTGTGGCCTTGGCCTAGGATGGTGCCGTCGGGGGTGGTGAGGATGCAGCCTACGCGGGGGTTTGGGTCGCTAATTAAAATTGCAGAGTGCGCATGTTCCTCCACCAGTTGAAATCTACTAATCAACGGTTCGGCCCCAAATGCATCGGTAGCAAGTTACCACGTGGACGTACCCCAAACGCGCTGCCCCGCTTGGTTGATGGAAAGATTGCCATCGCCCGCTTGCGAAGTACCGGTTACAGGTGTGGCTGTCAAATTGTAAGTTTGGGAAGGCGCAGTAATGTCCAAAGCGATCGTGTACTTGCTGTCGCTAGTTTTCCCGGTGGTTTTGCCAAGACCACCTGAAGCTGCCGACGTACCGTTATAGGTATTGGTAACGCTATAAGCGTAGCTATTAGAGTTTAAGTAAATCTTTTCCTGCAATGCAGCCAATGCCAATAATTCAGTCTGAGCCGCTGACCGTGATGCACGAATCAAGTAACTCCGATAACTTGGCAGGGCAACTGCGGCCAGAATGCCAACAATGACAACCGTCACCATCAACTCAATTAAAGTAAATCCAGACTGCGACCGATTTTTCATTTTGAGAAGCCCATGTAAATATTATCTAATATAAGCGAAAACTCCAGGTGTGGAAGACTATCTCACGGACGTAGCAATTCGTGCCAGGCAATTCGCCCAGTCTTTGATACAAGCCCACGCTCATCGCCGCCAGTCTTTACCGATCCACTGGCATCAGCAATAGTTTGCTTCGTGGGTGATCCAATGACAACTCCTTTTGAATCCTTCTGCGTAGTTACTATGGTAGTAGTGCCATCCGTATTATGCGTTGTTGCCACGGTGGTCGTGGTCAAATCCGAATAATGGATGACAACCGTAGAGGTACTGCCAGAAATAACGGCAGGGTCTATAGTAGTAATGCCAGAGGTATTTTGACCTAAAGCCCCGAGTTTTGGATCAGTGGCATTTGGAGTAACTATGACTTTAGAAGTTAAAGTGGATGAGTCAGGAGGAGCATCCTTGGTCCATCCTGAACCACTTGTAATGTTCGAGTTCCATTTGCCTAATGTCCAAGAGGATTGAGTATCGCCGTAACAAACATCGCGTGGGTGGTGCCAATACATTGCGTATTCCACTATCACGTTGCTGTAGTAATAACTTGATTTCAGTCGCCATCCATATTGAGGCTGACCAGCGACATTAAGTTCCAGTGCACTATCGGGCGTATTCGCCTTTATTATTTGCAAAATCATTGCACCGTTATGCCTTGCTCCCGTTGTAGTACCCAAGGTGCCATTTCCACTGCCGTTGTTGCTACTGGCACCACTGGCATTACTTGGTGTCCCTGCACTATTGGGCGTCGGCGGAATAACGGGGTTGTACATGTCCGAATTAATTGATGCGGTCGCTTGGGGACTGGTAATATCATTTACATATCCATAAACAACGCATCCAGGAACGGTAGCCATGCCGCCGGCACGGTAGTCTGGCGTTGAACCTTGCCACCAATCCTTTATCGAGAAGGCATCGACTGGATAATTCATAACCAGACTACCAATAGTGGACATGGTATATGTTGGTAGGCTACTTAAAGTATTGCTGCTGATGTTGCTGGTTTGATAATCTCTGGCATATATATAGCCATCAAGAGTGCTTGGATTGTAGCTTGGCTTGTAGTCTGCATAATTAATATTAAATTGGACGGCTGGGTTAAGATACTGATTCATCATCAATACCTTGAATTGTGTCGTAGTGTTAGTTATTACTGCAGAAAGGTTTAATGCAGGTACACTTGAATTTAAAACATTAATGCCTGTCTTGTCATATTTTTTATCGTACTCATGTACGTGATACGTTCCTCCAATATTAATTTGGCAGGTGGTGCTTGAGGATGCAGTAAGATTAGTGGTGCCATCCACTCCACCACTGAGGCTCGTATTCGCCGGTGTGTAACCAGGAGCGGTAAACCCAGTGGAGGATGAGGGGGTAATTGTGATGGTAACCGGAACATTGTAAGCTGAACCAGAATTTTTGGCTGAAATGCTTATGGAGCTATTACTGGCTACGATATTATATGTGCCAGATGAATAATGTGTTTCCACATAAGTGGCTAAGGCCGCTCTGGTCATTGATTGATTAATATTGTTTGCATTTAATACGATTTCACCACCAATATTGATGGTGATTCCTGATATTGCTATTGAACTTGTACTTCTATTTCCAAAATTGAATTGGAATGAGCCAGAAGCGTTAGATGCCACAGCACCATTAGCCAAATTGCTGCAATCGGTCGTTGGTACTATTCGGTCGATATCAAAGTGGCCTCCGGCAACGCCCCTGGTGATCGTTGACTGCGTTGGAAATATTACGTCTGGGTTTTGATTCAATAATGTTGTGTTTAGAGTAGCTAGCTGTACCAAAATAGGTTGCGACTGCACTCCGATAGAAATAAACTTTCCTACGGGAATTCCGTCCTCATTCGGACTTGTAATTGGATCGCCAATCTTGAAGCCAGACGGAAGAGTATCGGAGCTAGTGTAAAC
>CAIQYP010000562.1 GCA_903876045.1 uncultured beta proteobacterium
CCTGCCAGTGGCCTCCGAACTACTGGCGTGCCGGGTTCAGCACATCAATTTACGGTGACCGGGGTGGAGCAGTTTGACTGGCCATAAGTGGAGCACTTTGAGTGGCCATCAGGGCCAAACCTTTAACAAGACATTTAAAGACATTGAACTCGCGATCTGACAAAGCGATATGGGGCAAAAGGGGGCCGCTGGCCGTTGCCATCAATGCCATTTTTTGAGCCACTTCACCTGAAATAAAACGCCCACCAGCAGCAATCTTTCGGATGGCCGCAAGCAATACTTCGGGTTCACTGTCCTTGGTCACGTAACCGTCTGCGCCAGCCTTTAAAGCGCGTGAAGCAACTTGTGCTGTGTCGTGCATGCTAAGCACCAGAATGGGCTGAGAAGGCCAATGTGCTTTAACGCGCGTGATAAGGTCCGGCCCGCTGCAACCTGGCATGTTGATGTCCAGCAGCAAGATGTCACAACGGGTTACGCGAAGAGTATCCAGCGCGCTCTCACCGTCCACAGCCTCCGCAACTACTTCCATATCCGGCATGATGGCAAACATCTGCTTGAGGCCCGCCCGGACAATGGCATGGTCATCGACGATAACAATTCTGATCATCGCAGTCCCTATGTAGCAATGCGTTTAAGCGGCACCTTGACAGCAATCGTTGTGCCGCGACCGGGCCTGCTCAAAATCATTAAGTCGCAACCCAATGTCAACGCCCGTTCACGCATACCGAGCAAACCAAACGTTTTCTTTATCAAAACTTCGCCCGGGTCAAAGCCACAACCGTCATCCGTGACGCTCACTTCTACGTCCGGGCGGGAAAAGTTGACCAGAATCTTCACTTCCGTCGCATTGGCATATCGACTGATATTGGTCAGCGACTCTTGCACAATGCGGTAAATCAGCATCGCACGCATTTCATCAACGGGGTCCGTCAAACCCCGGTAATCGAACACGCACCGAACCTCGTTATGCCTAAGGAACTCGTCACGCAACCACTCTATCGCGGGAACGAGACCAAGGTTTAGAGCCTCAGGACGTAGAACAGTGGCGATGTTGCGCACACCTTTGATAGCCCTATCCACCAGCGCCTTCATGGAGTCCACACTTTCTGACAGCCCGGGTATTTCCGCTCCAAATAGCATGGGCATCAGGGACAAGCGCATCCTTAACGCCGTCATCACCTGACCCAATTCATCATGTACCTCACGAGCAATGCTCTTTCTCTCATTCTCACGTGCAGATTCGTTAATGGCGGCAAGTTCACGCAACGAATCCTGCGTTTCACTCAGACGCTTAAGCGTCTGTTTCTTGTCAGTCACATTGACCAACACGACAGTATGCAAAAGTCCGTGCAAAGTATCCAAGCGGCTAAAGGTCGCTGAGCCAGGAAATGATGTGCCATCATTACGCAAACAGGTAAGTTCTGGATTGGCGTCGATCTTTGCTTCGCCGGGTTGGGTGTGCAAATGCGTGGCCGTCGTCCGCATGAAATTGAGGCATTGCGGTAGCAAGTTTTTCAAGTTCATTCCGGTGAGTTCCTGACGGCTGTATCCGAAATGCTGTTCTGCCTGGGCATTGGTTTGAACAATACTCAGATCTTCGTCAGCGACAAAGAAAATTACCGGGGCAAACTCAATTACGTCCTTGAACATGCCCTCCAGACTCCTGCGCTGGGCATGGGCCGCAATTTGCGTTTTGACACGTGCCAACAACACGCTTGGGCCAATGGGCTTAGTGACATAGTCCACAGCACCAAGTGAGAAGCCACGTTCTTCGTTCTCGATCTCCGATTTTGCCGTAAGGAATATGACGGGAATATCTCGTGTCTTTGGATCTTCCTTGAGTTGGATGCAGACTTCGTAGCCATCCATGCCCGGCATCGTTATGTCAAGCAGGATCAAATCGGGTTGCGGGTTGGACTGGGCAATTTGCAGCCCCTTTTGTCCGCTATTTGCGCTCTTGACCTGATAAGTTTCTCTTAACAAGGTATGAATTAATGAAAGAATCTCTGGCGTATCGTCAACGACCAAAACCAACGGGCTCTTGGCAGAATCTTGCAAATGTACATTCATCGGTAAAGTTTATCGCTTTTCCGACAAAAACCGGAATATTGCTAATAATTGCTGAATAAATTTTCAATATAATAGCTATTCACCGAACACAATAAGGTTACAAAGGCCTCTAAGTTGCGAAGCTACAATAGTTCTGGTGACTGAACTGTCACAACAACAGTCCGAGGAGATTGCTCTCTCTCCCGGTAGCGCAACCACCACAAAGCCCCCTTCTTCAAAGCGCACTCGCTACCCTGCAAACCTACAAGTTGCGCTATTACCTGACCTAGGACGGGCTGATGTCCAACAACCAAAATGCATCCTTTGGTCTGCGGCCATTGCGTCAACTCTAACAACTGCTCGGCACTCGCCAAAGGAGCCAACGCCGAGCTAATCTTGAATTTTCGACCCAGAGCATGAGCAGTCTGTTCTGCGCGCACAGCAGGGCTGACAAATACCTTGGCACCTGCTGGCAATTGACGATCAAGCCACTCAGCCATTCGAGCGGCCTGCTTTTCGCCTCGCGGGGTGAGGTAACGTGCCATGTCATCGCCAACCAGTTCCAGATCAATAGCTTCGGCGTGACGCCACAAAATCAAATCCATCTCGCGTCCTTTCTACTTGCCCTGGATGTTGCGCCCATACCGAGCCATCAATTTTGCTTGGGCACCCTCTGCCTTTTTTCTTGGCGGCGCTTTGGAGCGCAAATAAACACCGTTCGCGCCCAGTTCCCAGGCGTCCACCTGGTCTTGCAGATAGACCGTCAGGCATTCGTCTACCAGACGTTGGCGTTGCACCGAGTCAGTCACCGGCCATGCCGTTTCCACTCGCCGCACCATATTGCGATTCATCCAATCGGCACTGGACAAATACATGTCGTCCTTGTCGCCCTGCTGAAAATAGAACACGCGGGAGTGCTCCAAGAACCGTCCGATCACAGAACGCACGCGAATATTGTCAGTCTGACCAAGCACTTGCGCGGGCAACATACAGGCCCCGCGAACGATCAAATCGATCTGCACGCCCTGCTTGCCGGCACGCATCAAGCTGTAGATTAGCTCTTCATCGGTCAGTGCATTCATCTTGACAATGATTCGGCAGGCCTCGCCTTGTGCGGCTGCCTTCGCCAGCGAATCCACCTTAGCGATCAAATTGCGTTGTAAGTAAAACGGGGCCAGCCATATCTTCTTCAGCGGCGGCAACTTGCTCTGACTAGCTAGGTGGACAAACACATGCTCCATATCGGTGGTGAGTGCGATATCTGCAGTGAGCTGACTTATGTCGGTATAGAGCTTGGCCGTTCGCGGGTTGTAGTTGCCGGTAGAAAGGTGACCATACCGCTTCAGCGCTCGACCCTCCCGTCGGGTAATTAGCATCATCTTGGCGTGCGTCTTCAGGCCCACCACCCCGTATAGCACTTGAGCGCCAATCGACTCCAACATCTCGGCCCAATTGATATTAGCCTCCTCGTCAAAACGCGCTTTCAACTCAACCACGACAGTGACTTCTTTGCCGCGCCGAACGGCTTCGCGCAGCAGGTCCATAAGTTCCGAGTCTGGTCCAGTGCGGTAAATAGTTTGCTTTATAGCCAGCACATTGGGATCGTGAACGGCTTCACGCAAGAAATCAAGCACACCGTCAAAGCTCTCGAATGGCTGGTGAATCGTGATGTCTCCACCCTTCAACTGCTCAAAAATCGATTGTCCGGAATTGATCTGCCGTGGGTAAGACCCACGGTATGGTGCAAAACACAAATCTTGGCGGTCTACCAGATCAATCATCTGCGTAAGTCGCACTAGATTCACCGGACCGGGCACGCGGAACAAGGATTTTTGCGGCAACTCAAACTGCTCCAACAGCATATTGGCCAGGTAATCAGAACAACCCGCAGATACTTCTACCCGCACGGCTTGGCCGTAATGACGGTGCACCAGACCCTGCCGCAATGCGGTACGCAAGTTCTTAACATCCTCCTCGTCAACAGCCAAATCAGAATGGCGCGTCACCCGAAACTGAGAAAATTGCTCTACGCTGCGCCCCACAAAAAGGTCCGCTAAATGTGCACGGATCACACTCGAGAGTGATACCAGCAGAATCGCAGAACCAGATTCTTTAGCAGGCATCCGGATCATGCGCGGCAATACACGCGGAACCTTGACTATGGCAATTTCGTTAGAGCGACCAAATGCATCAAGTCCGCCCAGACGCACGATAAAGTTAAGTGACTTGTTGGCCACTTGCGGAAAGGGGTGGGATGGATCCAATCCCACCGGGATAAGAAGCGGTTTGACCTCGCGGTTGAAGTACTGTCGCACCCATGCACGCTGGGCTACATTGCGCTCGCCATGCGAAACAATCTTGATATGCTGCTTCTCGAAAGCCGGCAGCAGTTGCTCGTTGTACAGCGTGTACTGTCTATCTACCAAAGTGTGCAGGGTTGTTGACAGTCGTTCAAAGGTTTTGACGGTATAAAGACCCTTGCGATCACCACCTTGGTTGGCAATCAGATGAGGCTCTGCTCGAACTTCAAAAAATTCGTCCAAATTGGAAGAAACAATGCACAGGTAGCGCAGACGCTCCAACAATGGTACATCTTCGCGTTCCGCCCAACTTAGAACCCGCTCGTTAAACGACAAAATACTGCTATCTCTGTCCAGCAAATCCGGCAGAGGAGACGACGCAGAACTCTTAGTTGAATCAGCAGAAGACGACATTAACCACAATCTTGAATTTTACAAAGTGAATATGTATTGTTGACGCTATTGATGTCAGTTGATTGACAAAGTTCAGGTCAAGCGGAGGATTGTATACAGGACGCCTCAACGGCAAACAATTCCCGCAACTTCACGAGAAGCAACGCGACTTGGGCAATCGATGGCCTACAATTTGAATCAGGCTCCCATTGTTGGCAGGGCAGGAAACTGAAAATATGAAACCCATTTACATTGCGGGCTTAGTCCTGCTGGCTATGACACTCAGCTTCGCATTCCTGGGAATGGTTTTGGCTGGATTCAAAAAGATACGCGTAAGAAACGCCTCGCGCTATACACAGCTTTGTACCATCATTATTTTAGGTTCTGCCTACGCCATGACACTGTACGATTGGCCTGGCGTACACCTAAGGGATCTAGATTTTTGGTCGCTACTGGTGATCTTGGCTATTGTTTGCTACGCGCTGATATGGGCAGCTGTGGCTTACCAACTTAACAAAGTTGGACATGGGGAATTTGGTGAGAGCTATATGCTTTCCATGCTGTACACCGACAGTGAGCAAATTCCACCTGAAGACTTTGCCAAAACCAAGGTTATCGATAAAAAACCTCGGTAATAAGTCGCCCCGTCTCAGTACACCAGCCCTTTTTGCATGAGACCTGCATGCCCCGCTGCAGGATCAAGTTCATATTGGGCAAAACCCACGCGAGCATAAAGACGGATAGCCGAAGCATTTCCAGACAATACTTCCAACGTCAGTTTGCAGGCGCCCCGCTCGCGGGCCATGATTTCGACCAACTCCAGCATGCGCTCTCCAATGCGCTGCCCGCGATAGCCGCTCGAAACAGCTAAGTCGTGCACGTTGACCAAGGGCTTACAGGCGAAGGTTGAAAAGCCCTGCATGCAATTCACCAAGCCTACCGGCGTTTCCTCGCCATCGCCCGCAAATGCCAACACGCTAAAGGCCCGTGGCAGCTTAGCCAACTCACTCACAACGTTCAGCCGTGCAAATTCGCTTAAGGCTTCCCCCCCGCCCATGGGGTCACGC
>CAIQYP010000563.1 GCA_903876045.1 uncultured beta proteobacterium
CTGGACAACGGTCACCAGTTGATCGCTTACTCCGCCGGCAAAATGCGCAAGAACCATATTCGCATTTTGGCGGGTGACCGTGTGTCCCTGGAACTCTCTCCATACGACCTTAGCAAGGGTCGCATCAACTTCCGCCACATTGAAGGACGTGGGCCCATGACGCCGCGACGTCCGCAGTAAAATCTGCCAAACTAGCCGCTCTAAACAGGCGGCTTTTTTTTCGCCTGCATTTTTACCTTCTGTGCTGGCCGCCAAGCGATCCAGAGGACTCCGGACCGCTTGGCGGCCAGCGCCGAAGGCAAAAAGCAGTCCCTCGTGGGGCACGGGTACCCCGCACAGCGGTCGGATCGTGGGGGCATTATTTATAAAGAGGCGACAACATGTCATTGAATCCTGTGATTTCCCTGTTGGGCAGGCGCCTGCGCCTGGCCGTGATTGGTGGCGGCCCCGGTTCCTTTATTGGTGCCATGCACCGCCAAGCGGCGCGTATTGATGACCGCTACGAACTGGTTGCTGCTTGCCTGTCTTCCAACGCAGAACGTTCAGTGCAGGCCGGACGCGAACTTGGCCTTACGGCAGACCGCTGCTATGCCGATGGCAATGCCTTGATTGCAGGTGAGGCGGGCCGTGCTGATGGTGCCGACGTCGTAGCCATCATGACGCCCAATGACAGCCACTTCCAGTTTTCCATGGCAGCGCTTAACGCCGGCATGGACGTCATCTGCGACAAGCCCATGACCAACACCCTGGACGAGGCGCAAACCCTGCTACAGAAGGTCAAGGACAGTGGCTTGGTGTTTTGCCTGACGCACAACTACACCGGCTATCCCATGGTGCGCCAGGCGCGGGCCATGGTGGCGGCTGGTGAACTGGGTGATATCCGCTTGGTGCAGGTGGAATACGTGCAGGGTGGTCGCTCTCAGCCCGGTGTTTCCCGCTCGCCCTGGAAGGACGACGCAGCACGTGGCGGCCCTTCCCTGGTGATGGGAGATATTGGCACCCACGCCCACAATTTGTTGCGCTTTGTCACGGGGTTGGAAGTGGCACAGGTGGCGGCTGAGGTCGGTACCGTGGTGCCCACGCGCGCAACGCATGACTACGCTGGCGCCATGCTGCGCATGGGCAATGGCGCGCGCGGTAGCTTCTGGGTCACGCAGGCGGCTACGGGTGTGGAAAATGCGCTGCGCATCCGTGTCAGCGGATCATTGGGATCCCTGGAGTGGCAGCAGGAAGTTCCGCAGCTGCTCAGCTTCAAGCCTCATGGCGCACCAGCGCAGACGCGCACACCCAACGGCCCTGGCACCCTGCCGCTGTCGGCGCATTCCTCGCGCATCGTCGCCGGGCACCCGGAAGGCTTTCACGAGTGTTTTGCGAATATTTATTCGGACGCTGCGCAGGCGATTGCAGCGCGCCGCGCTGGTAAGACGGCCGAGCCGCTGGCTTTGCATTTTCCCAATGCCAACGACGGTCTGCTGGGCCTGCAGTTTGTCGACGCAGTGATCCGCTCCAATGCCAGCAATGGAGCGTGGACCGCGGTTTAAATAGCTTACTTCCCCCAGCGCAGCACCAACGGATCCAGCCGCTTCGCCGTTTCGATTAAGCCCGCACGCGTGTCCGGGTGCATGGAGGGCAGTGGGTGGCGCGGCGCCTCACAGGCAATCACTCCGCCCTCTTTCATCAGCGCCTTGGCTGCCAGCAGCCCACACTGGCGATTTTCGTAGTTGATGAGCGGCAGCCATTCTTGGTAGGCTTGAACGGCTTCATCGCGGCGTCCTGCGGCGTAGGCATCCACAATCTTGCGGATGCCGTCGGGGAAACCGCCACCAGCCATGGCGCCGGTCGCACCCGCATCCAAGTCCGGCATCAGCGTGATGGCTTCTTCGCCGTCCCAGGGCCCTTCGATGGCGTCGCCACCCAGACGGATCAACTCGCGCAACTTGGAGGCAGCACCCGCGGTCTCGATCTTGAAGTACGAAACCTGCTCAATTTCCTGGGCCATGCGGGCCAGAAATGCAGCGCTTAATACCGTGCCGCTGGCAGGCGCGTCCTGAATCATGATGGGGATCTGAATAGCGTCCGACACGGCTTGGTAGAAGCCTTGAATTTGCGGCTCAGGCACGCGAAAGGTGGCGCCGTGATACGGCGGCATCACCATCACCATGGCCGCACCCAGCTCCTGGGCTAGGCGGCTGCGTTCAGCACACACCAGCGAGCTGAAATGCGTGGTGGTGACGATCACCGGCACGCGCCCCGCCACATGTTCCAGCATGGTTTTGGTCAGCAGTTCGCGTTCGGCGTCTGAGAGTACAAACTGCTCGGAAAAGTTGGCCAGAATGCACAGGCCATTCGATCCAGCATCAATCATGAAATCGACGCAGCGCTTCTGGCTTTCCAGATCGAGCGCGCCGCTTTCAGTGAACGTGGTGGGCACCACCGGAAACACGCCCTGGTAGCGTGGTGTTGCGCGTGTAGTCATGAAGTGTCCTTACATGCCGGTATAGGCCGTCTTCACCACGGTGAAGAATTCCTGCGCATAACGACCCTGCTCGCGCGGGCCGTAGCTGGAGCCTTTGCGACCACCAAAGGGCACGTGGTAGTCCACACCGGCAGTGGGCAGGTTCACCATCACCATGCCGGCTTGCGAATGGCGTTTGAAGTGCGTGGCGTATTTCAGGCTGCTGGTGGCAATACCGGCTGACAGTCCGAAGGGAGTGTTGTTGGCCTCAAGCAGTGCCGCTTCGTAGTCTTTCACGCGGATGATGCTGGCCACCGGGCCGAACACTTCTTCGCGGTTGATGCGCATGGCTGCGGTGGTGTCGGTGATCAAGGCGGGCTGCATGTAGAAGCCTTCGGTGCTGCGTTGCAGGCGCTCGCCGCCGGCTACCAGCGTGCCGCCCTCGTTTTGGGCGATGGCCACATAGCTCAGGTCCTGCTCCAGCTGCGCCATTGACGACACCGGGCCGATGTCGATACCGGCCTCCAGCGCGTCGCCAATTTTCAGCGTCGCCATGCGGGCCTTCATACCCTCCACAAATTGCGGGTAGATGCCCTCGGTCACGATCAGGCGGCTGGAAGCGGTGCAGCGCTGGCCGGTGGAGAAGAAGGCGCTCTGCACGCTCAGTTCCACGGCCTGTGCCACGTTGGCGTCGTCCAGAATCACTTGGGGATTTTTGCCGCCCATTTCCAGTTGGAATTTCTTCAGGCTGGTGGCGCACTGCAGGGCAATGCGGTTGCCCACGGTTTGCGAGCCGGTGAAGCTGATCGCGTCAATGCCGGGGTGGGTCACCAGCGGGTCGCCGATGACGCTGCCACGGCCCATCACCAGGTTGAAGACGCCGGCGGGGATGCCGCTGCGGCTGATGATTTCGGCCAGCGCCCAGGCGCAACCCGGCACCAGATCGGCCGGTTTGAACACCACGCAATTGCCATAGGCCAGGGCCGGTGCAATTTTCCAAGCCGGAATGGCGATGGGGAAATTCCAGGGTGTGATGATGCCAATCACGCCGAGCGGCTCGCGTGTGATTTCCACGCCTATGCCGGGGCGCACCGAGGGCAGGGTCTCGCCTGCCAGACGCAAACATTCACCGGCAAAGAACTTGAAGATATTGCCTGCGCGCGCCGCTTCGCCAATACCTTCGGGCTTGGTCTTGCCTTCTTCGCGGGCCAGGAGCGTGCCCAATTCTTCGCGCCGCGCCAGGATCTCGGTGCCGATCTTGTCCAGCGCATCGGCACGCGCCTGGATGCCAGAGATGGACCAAGCTGTAAACGCCGCGCGCGCCGCCTGCACGGCGCTGTCCAACTGTGCTGCGCTGGCTTGGGTGTAGTGCCCCTGCACATCGGCAGTGTTGGACGGGTTGATGTTGGGCGTGAAGGCCGTACCCGCCACCCATTCGCCATTGATCAGGTTGTTGTGTTCTTGTGTCATTCAGTACTTTGTAAAAATCAATGCGGGTAAGTCAGGGCGATTGGGTCAATGCAGGTCATCAATGCGAGTCACGCGGGATGCCAGCGCCGCTGCCACCCACCAGAAAGTCCAGGTCGGCGCCCAGATGCGCCTGCTGCACGGTTTCCACATACAGCTTCTGATAGCCACGCTTGGGCGCCTCAGGGGCCACCCACAGCTTGCGGCGCTCGGCCAGCACTTCGTCGCTCACCTCCAGATGCAGGCGGCGTCCGGCCACGTCGAGTTCAATCATGTCGCCGTTCTGCACCAGGGCCAGCGTGCCTCCGGCGGCCGCTTCGGGCGAGGTGTGCAAGACGACCGTGCCATAGGCGGTGCCGCTCATGCGACCGTCGCTGATGCGCACCATGTCGGTAATGCCTTTTTTCAGCACCTTGGGTGGCAGCGGCATATTGCCCACTTCGGCCATGCCGGGGTAGCCGCGCGGGCCGCAGTTCTTCAGCACCATGACGCAGTTCTCGTCCACGTCCAGGTCGTCGCTGTCGATGCGCGCATGCAGGTCTTCGATGTTCTCAAACACCACGGCGCGGCCGCGGTGCTGCAGCAAATGGGCGGAGGCCGCCGAGGGCTTGATGACAGCGCCATCGGGTGCCAGATTGCCACGCAGCACGGCAATGCCGGCGTCTTTCATGAAAGGCTCTTCCGGGGTCTTGATGACTTCGCGGTTGTAGCAAGGCGCTTGCGCAATGTTCTCGCCAATGGTTTTGCCGTTGGCCGTCAGGGCCTCCGTGTGCAGCAGACTTTGTATTTCACGCATAACGGCGGGCAGGCCACCGGCATAGTAAAAATCTTCCATCAGGAACTTGCCGGAGGGCTGCAGGTTCAACAGGCAAGGCACTTGCGCGCCCAGCTTGTCCCAGTCTTCCAGGTTCAGCTTGATGCCCATGCGCCCGGCAATCGCGATCAGGTGGATCACCGCATTGGTCGAACCGCCGATGGCCGCGTTGGTGCGGATCGCGTTCTCGAACGCTTCGCGGGTCAGGATTTGCGACATCTTGATGTCCTGCTCGACCATTTCCACAATGCGGCGACCGCTCATTTGTGCCAGGCGGTTGCGCCGTGTGTCGGCAGCGGGGATGGCGGCGTTTTCGGGCAGGGACATGCCCAGCGCTTCGACCATGCTGGCCATCGTGCTGGCCGTGCCCATAGTCATGCAATTGCCTTTGGAGCGGTGCATGTCGGACTCGGCGGCGGTGAAGTCGGCCATGGTCATCTCGCCCGCGCGCACCATTTCCGACATTTGCCAGACACCCGTGCCCGAGCCAATGTCCTTGCCACGGAACTTGCCGTTGAGCATGGGGCCGCCGGAGATGCCGATGGTCGGCAGATCACAACTGGCTGCACCCATCAAGAGCGAGGGTGTGGTCTTGTCGCAGCCCATCAGCAGCACGACACCGTCAATCGGGTTGCCGCGAATGCTCTCTTCCACGTCCATGCTGGCCAGGTTGCGAAACAGCATGGCGGTAGGGCGCAGCTGGGTCTCGCCCAACGACATCACAGGGAACTCCAGCGGAAAGCCACCGGCCTCGTAAACGCCGCGCTTCACGAACTCGGCCAGTTCCCGGAAGTGGCCATTGCAGGGGGTCAACTCGCTCCAGGTGTTGCAGATGCCGATGACTGGGCGGCCATCCAGCTCGTCGTGCGGGTAGCCCTGGTTCTTGATCCAGCTGCGGTGCACAAAGCCGTCCTTGTCGTTACGGCCAAACCAGGCTTGGCTGCGGCGGAAGGGGTATTTTTTGGATTCCATGGTGTCGTCCTCGTGAATATTTTTTGCAGAGCGCTGAGCCCTGGGCTCTTGACAAAGGGCATCCTAGCAAGGCACATTGATAAAGGAAAATCAAGTTATCAGTGTTTGACATATACAAATTGCAATAGATCAGGAATTCGCATGGCAACTCTACCCCCCATCTCCACCAAACTCGCCCACTACCCCAGCCTGCAAGGCCAACGCGTCTTTATCACCGGTGGCGGCACCGGCATCGGCGCGGCCATGGTCGAAGCCTTTGCCCAGCAGGGCGCGCAGGTCGCTTTTGTCGACTTTGCCGAGGCGGATAGCCTGGCGCTGGTGGACAAAATTGCCGCCGCTGGCCATGTCAAACCCTGGTTTTGCCAGTGCGACGTGCGCGATGTGGCCGCGCTGCAAAAGGCCGTGAGCGACGCCACTGCTGCGCTAGGCGACTTCTCGACGCTGGTCAACAACGTGGCGCGTGACGACCGCCACACCCTGGAATCAGTCACGCCCGAATATTGGGAAGAGCGCATGGCGGTGAACCAACGCCCGGCCTTCTTCGCCATTCAGGCCATCGTCCCCGGCATGAAGCGCCTGGGTGGCGGCTCCATCATCAACTTCGGCTCCACCGGCTGGCAGACCAAGGGCAGCACCTACCCCTGCTACGCCATCGCCAAGTCAGCCGTTAACGGCCTGACGCGCGGCTTGGCCGGCAGCCTGGGGCAGGACCGCATCCGCGTCAACACCATTTCGCCCGGCTGGGTCATGACCGAGCGCCAGATCAAGATGTGGCTCAACGAAGAGGGCGAAAAAGACATTCAGCGCAACCAGTGTCTGCCGGACAAACTGCAGCCCTCAGACGTCGCGCGCATGGCGCTATTCCTGGCGTCCGACGATGGTGCGATGTGCACGGCGCAGGAGTTCAAGGTCGACGCGGGCTGGAATTAACCTTAAGGCTAACGGGGCTGGTAGGTGGGACTAGTGAAAAACTAAAACCATGCAAAGACCATTCTGGCCGTGACTGGTTTCGTCGACTCTTATCTCCGCCCCGGATTGCCTTGCCAGCTCTCGAACTATCGACAAGCCTAAGCCGCTGCCATCCGTGGAATTCGCATCCAGTCGGACAAATCGGTCAAAAATTCTCTCTCGCTCATTAACGGGAACTCCGGGTCCCGTGTCTTCAACTCTTAGTTCAATGGACTGTTGCTTGCAACACAGATGCAAGGTTACTTTCCCATCGCGTGGGGTGTATCGAATTGCGTTATCAACCAGGTTCCTCGATATTTCCTGAATCGCGAGCAAGTCGGAGAAAACGGTACCTTCACCATCCTCTACCTCCAGACCCAAATCGATATTTTTCCGGTGCGCAAATAGCGCCATGCTTTCGATGACCTCCTTCAACACCTTAGTCAACGCCGCTATGCCAACAGCTTGTCTCTTTACAACAAATGACTCCGCCGCAGACAAATGCAGGAATTGGTTTACCACCGCATTGGTTTGAGAAAGGGTTTTCTTTGCATCAGCCAAGGCCAACTTGGATTGCCCGGCTGTTTCGGATCGGACGGCATCGCTAATCTGAGTGGCCAGCACTGTCAGCGGGGTTCGTAGTTGGTGGGCAACGTTTTGCAACTGACTGTTGCGCTGATCCATTCCGGTGTTGATACGATCAATGTAGTCATTCAAAGCCTGAACCAATGGGGCAATTTCTTGCGGGATGTCTTTTGTTTTCAGCTTCTCCAGTGCGCCCTCTTTGTGTCCGGCAATTTCATCCCTTAGTCGCAACAAACTTCCAGTTCCCAGGTGCATACCCCAGACAATCAGTGCGCCAGTTAACAACAAAATAATGGCCTGCCTTTCCAGCGCATGCAGCCACAAGCTGTCAATTAGTTGCTGATGCTCTTTACCCGTTTGGGCGACCTGCACCATCGCCGGCTTTGACGAGGGGCTTCCAATAACGGGTTGCGGCATTGCCACCATACGAACGACTTGCCCTCTTATCGTTGAATTCAGGAAAGCTGGAGCCGTGAGTTCAACGCCACTTTCGTAGGCAGGCAGTTCACTGTATCCAGACAGCATTTTTCCGTCACCAGAAGAGACTCGGTAGTAAACCCGATCTACCCCTTCGGACTGAAAAAGTTCCAGTGCAGCTGGCGGAATGGACCCTTGAAACGCTCCGTCTTCAAAACGGATTTGCTCTGCGATCATGCGGGCAGCTCCCAGCAGTAGCCTATCCTGTACCACCGAAGCGGTCGAAGCTGCGCCCTCATAAGTTAACCACGCGTCCATGACTGCCGTAAAAGCCAAGGGAAACAATACCCAAGCTAGCAATTGCTTACGCAAGCTTCTAGCCATCTTGATCAACTCGCAACATATATCCGAGGCCTCGAAGCGTCAAAATTCTGGCATTGCTCTGCTCAAGTTTCTTTCGAACGCGATGTACATAGATTTCGATGGCATCCGTGGAAAGGTTCTCATCGAGTGAAAAGAGACTTTGCGCCAGAACTTGCTTCGAAACTGTTGTGCCAGATTTGCGAATTAATACTTCCAGGACGGCCCTTTCACGAGGAGTAAGGGACAAACTCTTGCCTAAGAGTGAAAACTCTCGACTGGTGCAGTCATAGTCAAGGTCACCACAGCCTATGCTGGCACTGGCGTTGCCGGAAGACCGCCTCAACAAAACTCGAATACGTGCTTCGAGTTCCTCTATGTCGAAGGGTTTCGCGAGATAGTCATCGGCTCCCTGGTCCAAGCCGTTGACACGGCTTTGTAGGGTGTTGTTGGCGGTCAAGAGCAAAACTGGCACTGCACTGCCACGGGCACGCAATCGTTTCAAAACATCCTGACCACCAAGTCCAGGAAGTAAGAGATCAAGCACCACGAGATCGTAGGTGTTTGACTTAAGTGCATAGTCAGCATCAAGGCCATTCTCAATGCAATCGACCGTGTATCCGTCTTTGCGCAACGTCCGACTCAGCCAATTTGATAGCTCACTATTGTCTTCAACGACCAGGATTTTCATGAGAAATCATATCGGACTCAATGACATCGGCTAAGCGGCATGGCAGGGGTTTTCCCTATGTTCCAAATTCTGAAAGCTAAGTGAAAGCTAGCTCCCATTATCTTTCGTCACCCCAACCTAAAAGGAGACAATATGAAATCTACATTTGCACGCAATAAATTCACGAAGGTCATCGCAGCAACTACGCTGTCAGTCGCAACTTTTGGGGCCCTTGCTGCCGACAAAGTCGTCATCATGGTCGGCGGATATGAAAAGCACATTTACTTACCCGCAAAACTAACCGAGGCACTTGGCTATTTCAAAGCCGAAGGGCTGGACGTGGAACTGCTCAATGAACCCTCGGGCGTGGATGCAGAAGACGAGATGCTGGCAGGTGCCGTGCAAGGCGTAGTGGGTTTCTATGACCATTGCGTCGATTTGCAGACCAAGGGAAAGTTTGTTGAGTCGATCGTGCAGTTAAGCCAGGCACCTGGAGAAGTAGAACTCGTTTCGACCAAACACCCGGAAATTAAATCCATGGCGGACTTGAGAGGTAAGACTCTGGGTGTAACGGGACTGGGCTCATCAACCAATTTTCTGACCCAGTACTTGATGGTCAAGTCGGGTGTTCCATTGGGCGAATTCACATCGCTTCCGGTAGGCGCAGGTACCACATTTATCGCCGCAATGCAGCAGGACAAGATTCAGGCCGGTATGACCACTGAGCCCACCATTTCCAGATTGTTAAAGACAGGGGAAGCGCGGATTCTGATCGACATGCGTTCCATGGATAAAACAAAGTCAGCGTTGGGTGGAACCTATCCCGCAGCATCTCTCTATATGCCCACCGACTGGGTGGAAAAGAACAAGCCCACTGTGCAAAAGTTAGCCAACGCCTTTGTCAAAACGCTGAAATACATCAACACACATTCCGCAGCTGATATTGCAGACAAGATGCCCAAGGACTTCTATGTAGGTGACAAAGAAGGTTATGTAAAGGCGCTTGCCGACGGTAAGAGTATGTTCACCGCGGATGGTGTGATGCCTGCAGGCGGACCAGAAACCGTTCTCTCAGTGCTGTCTGGTTTCAACAAAAACGTCAAAGGAAAAACAGTCGATTTGTCGAAGACCTACACCACTGAGTTTGTCAAGCAAACTCAGTGGTGTAGGTCTTCGACAGGCGATGTCCCGCTCGTAGTTGAAGGTTGAGGTTGGTGGTTGAAGCCGTCAGGCCCTACAGAATATGGGTTCTGACTTCAACAACCGCAAAGCCAAGAAAGCCCAACC
>CAIQYP010000564.1 GCA_903876045.1 uncultured beta proteobacterium
AGGCACATGCGGGCCAATTTCTATGTGCAGCTCTGGCAACGGCGCTTCAAGCCCGATTCCCGCAAACCTAGCGGCAATGCGACTGCCAAGCCCTTCCCCTATAGGCTTTTCCAACTGAGGATTGATTGCGTCGCCTCTGTCGGCCTTGTGTGTCATGGTGAGAACATTGTGCGCCACAGCGGGCATGGCAGGTCCACTGAAACGTCTCTGCTGGCAACCGCATTGCATTGACTCAAAAGCATTGCAATGAGGTTGCCTTCAAAGGAACGAAACGAACAGATACAGGAACCGTTGGCTAGATGCAACGCCGTTGAACTGGCACAACATCGCCGTGCGTCGAAGCTGAAAAATTGAAGTGGGGGTTGAAATCTACCTTGACCCCTTTTGAACCTAGTTGACGGTCAGTTCGAGCAGGCAGCGGAATTTCATTTTGACCTGAGCTTTTTTGTACCCTTTTTTGTACCCTGGAGCCCAGAAAGAAGAAAGGACTTAGCTCCTATTGAAGCTAAGTCCTTGATTCATATGGTCGGTGTGAAAGGATTCGAACCTTCGACCCCTTGCACCCCATGCAAGTGCGCTACCAGGCTGCGCCACACACCGATCAAGCCTTAAATTATAGCGTTAAAGATGCCTATCTTTCAGTCAATGAAGACCAATAGTTCACGAATTTCGAACAGTTCGCGACGCAATTGCACCAGTGGCAGCGTGGCTTCATTGGTGACATCACCGGCCATTAGCGCATCAAACTCATCCATATCGTCTGAGTCCATTTCGACGACTTCAACGCCATCCAGCATGACCTCTCCATTGTGTTTCTTATCACGCTCGTGTTGCAATAATTCCTGCATCTTGTTGCGCGCGCCACTGATGGTAAAACCTTGGTCGTACAACAGATCGCGAATACGACGGATCATCAATACTTCGTGATGCTGGTAGTAGCGCCGGTTGCCTCTGCGCTTCATGGGCCGCAGTTGCGTAAACTCTTGCTCCCAATACCGTAGCACGTGTGGTTTTACGCCGCACAAATCCCCCACTTCACCAATCGTGAAATATCGCTTAGCGGGAATGGGGGGGAGCGTTTTCTCCATTTAAATCAATGCTGTACGGGCTAAAGCGTAGAGGTTACTCTAACTTTAGTCCGAAGCAAAGGGCAATATGCCTCAGGCCAAAAATAAGTTCCAACGTCAGATCAAACCGACGCTGTGGGTTTGGTGTCGTCCTGGATTTGCTCTTTGAGTTTGTGGCTGGCGTGAAAGGTCACAACCCGGCGCGCCTGAATCGGAATGGCTTCGCCTGTTCGCGGATTTCGTCCAGGGCGCGGTGCCTTGGTACGAATCTGGAAATTGCCGAATCCCGAAATCTTTACATCCGTGCCTTCCACCAAACTACCGGATATCAGGTCAAAAAAAGCGTCGATCATGTCCTTGGACTCGCGTTTATTCAAGCCAATCTGCTCGAACAGCAAATCGGCCAATTGCGCCTTGGTCAGTGCCGGTGTCTCCAGACTTTCGACAGAAAAATCCATAATTTCTCGTTTCTTTGCTTTGGCCTAGTTTAGACGCGTTGACGCGCACCGAGTACCGTGCTGAGTTGGTCAACCACCGCTTTCACTGCAGTTTCAATCTGCTCTTCAGTCAAACTGGCCTCATCGCTGTTGAGTGTGAGACGCACAGCAAGGCTGCGATCGGAGGAACCTTCGGCAGTCGCCGTTTCTTTTGCAAGCTTTGGTCGGTACACGTCGAACAACTGCGCGTCACGCAAAAGTCCTGCAGTCGGCGCTGTCCAAATAGCGTTAATAAGCGCCGCATGGGTAACGGCGTCGCTCACAACAACCGCCACATCGCGCTGGACCGCCTGCACCTTTGCCACCGACTTGAACACCGGCACACGACGCGCCAAGACAGCATCCAGGTCCAGTTCAAACAGTACCGGGGCTGTCGGCAACTCATAAGACTGACGCCATTTGGGGTGCAACTCACCCACATGGCCAATGCACTTTCCGTCCAACCATACAGTCGCGCAACGACCTGGGTGCATAGCTGGATGTGTGTCAGTCCTGAACTCGACCGACAGCGGTGCTAGCAAGTTTTCGATATCGCCTTTGACGCTGTAGAAATCCACCGGCGCGTCCTTAA
This sequence comes from uncultured beta proteobacterium, assembly GCA_903876045.1. Lineage (GTDB taxonomy): Bacteria > Pseudomonadota > Gammaproteobacteria > Burkholderiales > Burkholderiaceae_C > Allorhodoferax. The sequence continues at coordinate 2,136 of CAIQYP010000564.1, forward strand.
CACCCCACTGCATCGGCTCAGCACTGCCGCTAGCCAAGCCTGAAACTCGCATAGGCTGGTCAAAGCCTTCAACCGCCGAGTCGCTATTTTTCACTGTGGTATCTCGAAGGAACACGCGTCCCAATTCGAACACGCGAACACGCGCCGCCTTGCGCGCCTGGTTGAACTTGAGCACCTGGAGCAGCGAGCCGATCAAAGATGAGCGCATCACGCTCATCTGGCTGGCAATCGGGTTCAGCAATTTAATGGGGTTGGTGTTGCCGGCCAACTCATGTTCCCATCGTTCTTCAACAAAGCTGAAATTGATGGTTTCCTGGTAAACCAGTGCGGCGAGTGCGCGTCGCACGGCAAACGCGCTGCGCTGTGCCTCAGGTCGGATGCGGGCAGTAATGGGCGCCAGGGGCGGTGTGTCCGGCAGATTGTTGTAACCCAACATGCGCACCACTTCCTCGATCAGGTCTTCTTCAATTTGCAAGTCAAAACGGAAGGACGGCGGAGCCACGGTGATGACGCCTTCAGTTTGCGTCAACGACAGACCCAGACCTGTCAAGGCATCGGCACATTGCGCTTGCGTCAAAGGCATGCCGATGATCTTGACTGCGCGTGCTACGCGCAGGCTGACTGGCTGGGCCACGGGCATATTGGGCTTCTGGTCGTCGATTGGCCCGCAAGTCGTCTCGGGCGTTCCGCAGATATCGATGATTAGTTGCGTGATGCGCTCCAGGTGCTCAACCGTCAATTCCGGGTCCACGCCACGCTCAAAGCGGTGACCGGCATCGGTGGAGAAATTGAAACGGCGTGAACGCCCGGCAATCGACTTTGGCCACCAGAAGGCCGCTTCCACGTAAACATGTTGCGTGTCGTCCGACACCGCAGTCGCATCGCCACCCATGATGCCGGCAAGTGACTCTACCTGCACGTCATCGGCAATCACGCCAACCTTGTCGTCAACTACAACTGTGCTGCCATTGAGTAGCTTGAGCTGTTCACCGGACTTGCCCCAACGCACATCCAGACCACCATGGATTTTGTCCAGATCAAAAATATGTGAAGGGCGGCCAAACTCAAACATCACGTAGTTGGAGATGTCCACCAAGGCAGTGACACTGCGTTGGCCAGAACGTGCCAGGCGATCCACCATCCATTGCGGCGTCTGCGCTTTGGTATTGACGTTACGCACCACACGGCCGGAAAAACGGCCACAAAGGTCGGGCGCGCTAATTTTGACCGCCACGCGGCTCTGATTACCCACCGTCACAGGCGGGAAAGATGGCGTCTGAAGTGGCGCGCCAGTCAACGCGGACACCTCACGAGCCACGCCGTACACGCTCAGGCAATGCGCCAGATTTGGCGTGAGCTTGAGGGTGAAAAGCGTGTCATCCAGATTCAAATGTTCACGAATATTCTGACCCAGTGGCGCATCAGAGGCCAGTTCAAGCAATCCGCCATGGTCTTCTGAAAGTTTGAGTTCGCGCGCCGAGCACAACATGCCCTGGCTTTCAACACCACGCAACTTGCCGACCTTGATGAGGAAGGGTTTGCCGTCTTCACCGGGCGGTAACTCAGCGCCGACTAAAGCACATGGAACACGAATGCCTACGCGCGCGTTGGGTGCGCCACATACGATATTCAGCAGTTCGGCCTGGCCCACATCAACTTTGCAGACACGTAAACGGTCGGCATTGGGATGCTGCTCGGCCTCCTTGATTTCACCAACAACGATGTGGGTAAAGTGAGGCGCAACCGGTTGAATCTCTTCGACTTCAAGACCAGCCATGGTCAGCGTTTCAGCGAGTTCCGCCGTTCCCATCGCGGGGTTGCAGAAAGTCCGTAGCCAGGATTCAGAAAATTGCATGTTTAGCTCGAGCGTTCGTTCTTATGGTTGCTTATTGAAATTGCGATAGGAATCGCACATCGCCATCAAAGAAAAGGCGCAAGTCGTTCACGCCATAGCGAAGCATGGTGAGCCGATCAGGACCCATGCCGAAGGCGAAGCCTATGAACTTTTCAGGATTCAGTCCCATGTTACGAATCACATTGGGGTGCACCTGGCCGGAGCCTGCCACTTCCAACCAGCGACCGGACAAGGGTCCACTTTGAAACTGAATGTCTATCTCGGCGCTGGGTTCGGTAAACGGGAAGAAACTGGGGCGAAAGCGCAACACCAGGTCGTCGCTCTCGAAGAAGGTGCGGCAAAAATCGGTAAACACAAACTTCAAATCCTTGAAGCTAACGTTCTCGCCCACCCACAGGCCTTCGCACTGGTGGAACATGGGTGAATGGGTGGCATCGCTATCGACGCGGTAAGTGCGACCAGGTGCGATGACACGAATCTCGGGCATGTCACCCGAAAACAAACCTTCCGCAGAGGCTCCAACTAATGCGCGGTGTGCCTTAACGTGCTTCACGGCGTAGCGGATCTGCATCGGGCTGGTGTGCGTGCGTAGCAGATTGGGGGCTGTCTCTGAGCCGCCTTCCACATAGAAGGTGTCATGCATAGAGCGCGCGGGATGGTCTTCGGGTGTGTTGAGCGCGGTGAAGTTGAACCAGTCAGACTCAATCTCAGGGCCCTGCGCCACATCGAAACCCATGGAGCCGAAGATTGCTTCAATGCGCTCCAGCGTCAGAGACACAGGGTGCAATCCGCCTTGCCCGCGCTGTCGGCCGGGCAGCGTAACGTCCAGCGCTTCCGCCTGGAGTTGAATCTGCAACTCGGCATCTGCCAGGCCTTGGCGGCGCGCTGTCAGTGCGGCTTCAATTGCCTGCTTGGCCAGGTTGATCGCGGCACCGCGTGCCTTCTTCTCGTCCACGCTGAGGGTAGCCATACCCTTCATCATCTCAGTAATCTTGCCGGACTTGCCCAGGAACAGCGCCTTGGCATTTTCCAGATCAGCCGGCGTAGCGGCCTGTGCAAAAGCATTCTGGGCGGATTCGACGATGGCGTTCAACTCGTTCATACGGTGTTCTTTGAATTCGGTTCAATTGAAAAAGGGCTAGTGCCTTTTCAAGCTCTAGCCCTTACTTCGTGTGCCAAGCGCTTACGCGCTCAGCCGTGAATCAAGCAGCCAGCTTGGCCTTGACCTGCTCCACGATGCTTGCAAAAGCAGCCATGTCATGAATGGCGATATCAGACAGAACCTTGCGGTCGATCTCGATATTGGCCTTCTTCAGACCGTTGGCAAATTGGCTGTATGTCATGCCGCACTGACGTGCTGCTGCATTGATACGGGCAATCCACAACTGACGGAAGACACGCTTTTTAGTACGACGGTCACGGTAGGCATATTGCCCGGCCTTCATTACCGCTTCTTTGGCGATACGGAAGACATTACCGCGGCGACCACGGAAACCTTTTGCAAGGGCCAGAACTTTTTTGTGGCGGGCGCGAGCCGTTACACCACGTTTGACGCGAGGCATTGAATTACTCCTTGTTCGTCGTTAATTAAATACCACGGCCGGGGAGCATCTGCGCCATGTGACCCATATTGGTCTCATGAACTGCAGTAGATCC
>CAIQYP010000565.1 GCA_903876045.1 uncultured beta proteobacterium
ACGCAGACCATGACGCGGTCGCCCTCTTCGATCATGTTGAAGTCCATGATGGCCTGGCCAACCTGGCGGCACAGGCGCTTCTCTAGCTTGTGCGTCTCGCGCTCAATCTTCACCTGTTTGTCGTGTCCCACTGGCACGGACGTTGCCGGCGCTTCGTCTTCTACCCACACTGCGCTCATCGCAAATCTCCTTGCGTCACCGTGGCCCATTGGCCGGTTTCCATGCGGATGGCGACTTCACAATCTTCAAAAATTTCCAGCTTGGCGATCTTGACACGCGCCCCCACCACACCGGGCAATTGCATCAGGCGGTGCGTGAGCTTGCCGATCAGCGTCTCCAGCAGGTTGACGTGCTGGGCGGTGCATTCGTCGATGATGAGCTGACGCACCTTGCGGTAGTCCAGCACATGGTTGATCTCATCATCTTGCGGCAAGAGCGGCTGGCAGCCCAGGCACAACTCGGCATCCACCTGTATCGGTTGCGGCTCGGCAATCTCCGATTCCAGAATACCCAGGCTGGCATCGAAGCGCAATCCGGTCAGAGTCAGAATTTGGTTGCCAGTTTCGGTACGCATGCAAATGCCTTACATCAAAGAGAAGTCGCGCTTGAAGCGCATCAGGTGTTGACCGCCATCTACCAGCAAGGTAGTTCCGGTAATAGACTGATTTTCGACGGCAAACTGCACAGCGTACGCTACGTCTTGCGGCGTCGACGATCGTCCCAGCGGCGAGAGTTTGTGCATTTCTTCAAATTTGTCATCTGGCAGCAAATGGCTCGTAAGCGTCAGTCCGGGCGCCACGCCAACAACGCGCAGTTCCGGGCTTAGACCAATCGCCAACATGGTGGTGGCGCCTTCAAGGGCTGATTTGGACAGCGTGTAGCTCAGAAAATCAGGATTCTGGTTCCACAGTTTCTGGTCCAGCAGATTGACCACCACACCTGTGGCATCCGGCTGTGTCTTGCGGCGCTCGACTATGTGGGTGTGCAGGGCTTGGCTGATCAGGATAGCGGCGCCGGCGTTGCTGCGCATATGCTTTTCCATGGCGGCAAAGCTGAAGGTGGCGGCAGTGTCGTGCTCGAAAGTGGAGGCGCAGTTGACCACGGCATCAACGTGGCCAAAGGCCTCAATCACCGAGGGCAGCAAATTGCGCACGGCGGTCTCGTTGCCGAGGTTGGAGCGAAAAGCCTGCGCCCCCGGCGTCAGGCGCGAGCAATCGGCCACCGTCTGGCGTGCCTCTTCCACCGAATCGCGGTAGTGCACGGCTATTCGCCAGCCATTGGCAGCGAGCTTCAGGGCAATTTCACGACCCAGACGCTTGGCAGCACCGGTAATAAGAACACTAGGAACGGAGGCAACTTGGGGTAGTGGGGCAGACATTGAGGGACAATCCAGCGCGATATGACAACAGACCCGAGTTTACCCACCCCCCCTGTCTCCGACCAAGCGACCGGTCTATTGGCCGCTCTGCAGGAGCGCATTGCAACGGAGATGCAGCAAGCCGGTGGCTGGCTGGGGTTTGATCGCTTTATGGAACTGGCCCTCTACGCGCCGGGTCTGGGCTACTACGCCAACGGTTCCACCAAGTTTGGCACCCTGCCCCAGGGCACCCGCCAGGCTGACGGCAGCGTCAAGGGCGCTGGCAGCGACTTTGTCACAGCCCCCGAAATGACGCCCCTGTTTGGCTACACCCTGGCACAAACAGTGGCACAGGCACTACAGGCCACCGGGACGTTTGAAATCTGGGAGTTTGGCGCGGGTACCGGCGCTCTGGCGAAGCAATTGCTCACAGCACTCAAGGCCATGGGCCAGCGCGTGGACCGTTACACCATTATGGATTTATCCGAGAGCCTGAAGGAGCGCCAGCGCCAGAATCTGCAAGCGCATCTGGATGTGCTGCACTGGGCCGACAAGCTGCCCGACACCCTGCAGGGCGTGGTGATCGGCAACGAGGTGCTGGACGCCATGCCGGTCAAGCTGATTGCCCGCGTCAAGGGCGAATGGCGGGAGCGTGGTGTCGTGCTGGATAACGGCATCTGGGCCTGGTCCGACCGACCTACCGTCTTGCGTCCACCGCTGGAGATCGACGGCGAGCACGATTACCTCACCGAAATCCACCCCCAGGCCGAAGCCTTTGTGCGCACCCTGGGCGATCGGCTGCAGCGCGGCGCCATGTTTTTGCTGGACTATGGTTTTCCGGAAGCCGAGTACTACCACGTACAACGTCACATGGGCACGGTGATGTGCCACCGCGCTCACCAGGCAGATGGCAACCCGCTGGATGCCGTGGGCCTGAAGGACATTACTGCGCACGTCAACTTTACCGGCGTGGCGGTGGCAGCGCAGGATGCCGGGTTGGAGGTGCTGGGCTACACGTCTCAAGCACACTTCCTGATGAACAGCGGCATCGTGGACCTGATGCAAAACGCATCCTTGCCCGAGCGGGTGGCGGCACAAAAGCTGATTCTTGAGCACGAGATGGGTGAATTGTTCAAGGTGATCGGCCTGGTTAAGGGGCCGCTGTTTGATTGCACCGGTTTTGCCAGGGGCGATCGCATGCATCGGCTGTAAAGGCACCGGTATTCAGTCAAAATAGGGTCAGGCAGATCCCCACACCCACAGCCCATGAAACCCACTGTCCGCACCGAAACCATAGAGCGCACCACTCGCCCCTGGGGTTGGTTCGAGACGGTCTCCGAAGTGGCAGGCAACAAGATCAAGCGCATCGGCGTCAACCCCGGCCAACAGATCAGCCTGCAGCGGCACCACCAGCGCTCCGAGCATTGGGTGGTGGTGCAGGGCACGGCCCATGTCACATTGGACGAGAAGCAGTTTGAACTTCCCACGGGTGGCCACTGTGACATTGCTCTGGGCCAGGTGCACCGCATCGCAAACCGCACGCAACATCTGGTGGAAATCGTGGAGGTTCAGTTTGGCAGCTACCTCGGTGAAGACGATATCGAGCGCCTGCAAGACGATTACGGCCGCATCTGAAACGCAAAAATATAA
>CAIQYP010000566.1 GCA_903876045.1 uncultured beta proteobacterium
CCCGCCCGCTTAAGCGGGCCCCGCCTTTACCTCACTGCACCATCCACCCCGCTGTCATCGGCAGGCAATGGGGTTTGCGCAAAATGGCTTCAAACGATCTGGCGTCAGTAGTGCCTCCAGACTCAGGACGGCGTGGCGCTCAACACCGTCACACCCAAATCGGCATTCTTCTTGCTTTAGACTGAAGCATCGCTTTAAGGAACCCTAGCCATGAATAAACGTCTTTTGCTGCAGACCAGTGCCCTGTCTTTTGCCTTGTTGTTCGCAGGAATTGCTAGCGCCCAGACCACGCCCATCAAGTTTCAGCTGGACTGGCGTTTTGAAGGGCCGTCAGCCCTGTTCCTCACGCCCGTCGCTAAAGGCTATTACAAGGACGCCAAGCTTGACGTCACCGTGGACGCGGGCAACGGCTCGGGTGGCGCGGTAACCCGCGTGGCCTCTGGCGCGTATGACATGGGCTTTGCCGATCTGGCCGCACTAATGGAATTTCACGCCAACAATCCCGATGCGCCTAACAAACCGGTTGCGGTGATGATGGTTTACAACAATACGCCTGCGTCAGTGATGACGCTGAAGAAATCCGGCATCAAGACACCGAAGGATCTGAACGGCAAAAAACTGGGTGCGCCCGTGTTTGACGCCGGGCGCAAGGCCTTTCCCGTTTTTGCCAAGGCCAACGGCATCAGCGGCTTCCAATGGACGTCGATGGACCCACCGCTGCGCGAGACCATGCTGGCGCGTGGCGATGTCGATGCCATCACCGGCTTCACCTTTACTTCGCTGCTGAATCTGGAAGCGCGGGGCGTGAAGGCTGCCGATGTGGTGGTCATGCCTTACCCCGAGTTCGGCGTGAAGCTGTACGGCAATGCCGTCATTGCCTCGCCCAAGCTGATCAAGGAGCATCCAGAGGTCATCAAAGCCTTTTTGCTGGCCACTGCCAAAGGCATGAAGGATGCAATGGCCAAGCCGGCCGAGGCGATTGAGTTCGTCAAGCGGCGCGACGGCATCATCAATGTGGAACTGGAAACGCGCCGCCTGCAGATGGCGATTGACTCAGCCATCAACAGCCCCGACGCCCGCGCCGAGGGCTTTGGTCAAGTGAAGGCCCCGCGCCTCGCCCTGATGGCCAGCCAGGTGTCGGACGCCTACGGCACCAAGACTCGGGTCAGCCCGGACGCCGTCTGGAACGGCAGCTTCCTGCCGACAGCGGCCGAGCTCAATGTGCTGCCGGCCAAAAAGTAATGGCGGCAGTTAACACGCCAGGCGACAGACAAGGCGATACACCCTTCGTAGATTTCAAAAACGTCTGGCTGGCCTACAACGCCGAGTTGGCGGCGCAGAACCACTTTGCCGTCGAGGCCATCGACCTGCAGGTGCGACAAGGCGAATTCATCGCCATCGTCGGGCCTTCGGGATGCGGCAAATCCACTTTTATGAAGCTGGCCACGGGCCTGAAGATGCCGACGCGCGGCAGCATCCATATCGATGGCGCGCCAGTCACCGGGCCGCTGAAGATTTCCGGCATGGCGTTTCAGGCGCCGTCTCTTTTGCCATGGCGCACAACGGTGGACAACGTCCTGCTCCCGCTGGAAATCGTGGAGCCCTATCGCAGCCAGTTCAAAGCCAAACGCGGCGAGTATGTGGAACGCGCCCGCAAGCTGCTGCAAAAGGTGGGGCTGGCCGGTTACGAGGACAAGTTTCCCTGGCAACTATCCGGTGGCATGCAGCAGCGCGCCAGCATCTGCCGCGCACTGATTCACGAGCCCAAGATGCTCTTGCTCGACGAGCCCTTTGGCGCGCTGGACGCATTCACCCGCGAAGACCTGTGGTGCATTCTGCGCGACCTGTGGACCGAGCAGCAGTTCAACGTGATTCTGGTGACGCACGACCTGCGCGAGAGCGTTTTTCTGGCCGACACCGTGTATGTGATGGGCAACAGCCCGGGCCGCATTGTGGTGAAGCAGCATATCGATCTGCCGCGCCCGCGCGATCTGGAACTGACCTACACCCCGGCCTTTACCGACATCGTGCACGAATTGCGCAGCCACATCGGCGCGCACCGCACGGCCACCCAAACTCCGGCCGCGAACAGCAACACATAAACCATGAATAGCAAACAACTACAAACCTGGTCGCCCTGGATTCTGCTGGTCGCCCTGTTGCTGCTGTGGCAAGGCATCTGCTCCGCCTTTGAAGTTTCGGAATTCATCTTCCCCAGCCCCACCCGGATTGCGTCGCAGTTCTGGGAGTTCAAGCTCATCATCGCGTCCCATGCCTGGCGCACCTTCTGGGTCACCATGACCGGCTTTGGCATTGCGATCGTCGTGGGCGTGCTGCTGGGCTTTGTCATCGGCAGTTCGCGCCTGGCTTATGCGGCGGTGTACCCGCTGATGACCGGCTTCAACGCCCTGCCCAAGGCGGCCTTTGTGCCGATTCTGGTGGTGTGGTTTGGTATTGGTGTGGGGCCGGCGATTCTCACCGCGTTCCTCATCAGCTTCTTTCCCATCATGGTGAACATCGCCACCGGTCTGGCGACACTTGAGCCAGAGCTGGAAGACGTGTTGCGCGTGCTGGGTGCGAAGCGCTGGGATGTGCTGATCAAGGTCGGCCTGCCCCGCTCCTTGCCTTATTTTTACGCCTCGCTCAAGGTGTCCATTACGCTGGCTTTTGTTGGCACCACGGTATCGGAGATGACGGCTGCCAACGAGGGCATTGGCTACCTGTTGATCTCGGCTGGCTCCGCGATGCAGATGGGCCTGGCCTTTGCCGGCCTCTTGGTGGTGGGCGCCATGGCAATGGCGATGTACGAAATCTTCAGCGTTCTTGAGCACCACACCACCGGCTGGGCGCATCGCGGCACGCACAACAGCTAAGCCATCACCAGGGGCAATTCCACATGGCTTGGCAGGCAAACCTGAATCTGGCGTACGAGCGCCACGGCGAACGCGTGGTAGCACGCCATGAACACAGCGGGCCCTTGCGCATTCTGCAAAGCCTGTACCCGGAGGGCGACGCTATCTGCCACAACGTGCTGGTGCATCCACCGGGCGGGCTGGTGGGCGGCGACACGCTGGACATTGCGGTGCAGGTTGCCAGCAATACGCACGGGTTGGTCACCACACCGGGCGCCACACGCTTCTACCGTTCGGACGGGCCGCTGGCGTTGCAGACCACGCGCATCACCATGCAAGCCGATTCACGTCTGGAGTGGCTGCCCCTGGAGGCGCTGTGCTACAGCGATTGCAATGCCGAAAATCGCCTGGTGATGGCGCTGGAACCGGGTGCCGAGCTGCTGGGTTGGGACATGACTGCGCTGGGACTTCCCAACGCCAACCTGCCCTTTGTCAAAGGCAGTTTTGCCCAACACATTGAGGTGCCGGGCGTCTGGCTGGAGCGGGGCCGCATCAATGCCGCTGACACGCGCCTGATGGATGGCCCCACCGGCCTGAACGGGGCACGCTGCATGGCCAGCCTGTTTTTTGTCACCGGCGCCAAGATTGAGCGCACGCGCAAGCAACAGGCGTTGGACATCGCCCGTGACCTGATTGCAGACAGTGAACTCGTCCAGACGGCGGGTGCCACCAGCCCCAACCCGCAGGTCATCGTGGTGCGCGTAGTGGCGCCGCTGGTAGAGCCCGCCATGCAGTTGCTGCGCGCTATTCGCAATGCCTGGCGCCAGGAACTCTGGCAGTTGCCAACCTGCAACCCACGCATCTGGGCGATGTAGCGACAGGTGCAGCTAAATCGCCACCAGCGCGCGTACGCCGTCCACTTCCATGTTTTCTCCCTTGCCACGGGCCAGCACGGCACCGCGCTCCATCACCACGTAGTTGTCGGCCAACTCCCGGGCAAAGTCGTAATACTGCTCCACCAGCACGATGGCCATGTCGCCGCGATCGGCCAGCATGCGGATCACGCGGGCTATGTCCTTGATGATGCTGGGCTGAATGCCCTCGGTCGGCTCATCCAGGATCAGCACCTTGGGGCTAGCGGCCAGCGCGCGCGCGATGGCCAGTTGCTGCTGCTGCCCACCCGACAGGTCACCACCCCGCCGGCCCAGCATTTGCTTGAGCACGGGAAACAGCTCAAATAGTTCTTTGGGGATGGGCGTGCCGGCCTTCTTGTAGGCCAGGCCCATATGCAGGTTTTCCAGCACGGTCAACTTGGAAAATATTTCCCGGCCCTGGGGTACAAAACCTATGCCGGCGCGGGCACGCTCGTAGGGTGTGTGGCTCTGAATAGGTTTGCCGTCGAGCGCGATGGAGCCGTTCTTGATGGGCACCAAACCCATCATGGATTTAAGCAGTGTGGTTTTGCCCACGCCGTTGCGGCCCAGGATAACGGTGATCTTGCCAAGCTCTGCGGATAAGCTGACATCGCGAAGGATGTGGGAGCCACCGTAGTACTGGTTGACGTTTTTAACTTCGAGTAAAGGCATGGCTAGCGACCCAAATAGACTTCAATCACACGTTCATCGCTTTGCACTTGGGCCAGCGTGCCCTGCGCCAAAACCGACCCATCGCACAGCACCGTCACGATGTCCGAAATCGTGTTGATGAAGCTCATGTCATGCTCCACCACCATCAGTGAATGCTTGCCCTTCAACGACAAGAACAGCTCAGCCGTGCGCTCGGTCTCTTCGTCCGTCATGCCTGCCACCGGCTCGTCCAGCAATAGCAGTTTCGGGTCCTGCATCAGCAGCATGCCAATCTCCAACCACTGCTTCTGACCGTGGCTCAAATTACCTGCCTGGCGTGTCACGCTATCCGCCAGATGAATGGTGTGCAGCATCTCGGCCAGACGGTCGCTCTGCGAGGAATCCAGCTTGAAGAACGCCGAGGCCGGCACCCGCTTGTCCATCTTCAGCGCCAGCTCAAGGTTTTCGAACACGCTCAAGTTTTCAAACACCGTGGGCTTCTGAAACTTGCGGCCAATGCCGAGCTGGGCAATCTGTGGCTCGTTGTAGCGCAGCAAATCAATCGTGCTGCCAAAGAACACCGTGCCACTGTCGGGCCGGGTCTTGCCGGTGATGATGTCCATCATCGTGGTCTTGCCCGCGCCGTTGGGTCCGATGATGCAGCGCAACTCGCCCGGTGCAATATCCAACGACAAGTTGTTGATGGCCTTGAAACCGTCAAAGCTGACGTTCACACTCTCCAGATACAAAATGCGGCCGTGGGTGATGTCTACTTCGTCATCGAGCTTGAGGCGCGAGAAGCCTGCTGCCCGGCCACCGGATTCGGTATTGCCTCTGTTTGCTGCTAACGCTGCCATACGCGCCTCGACGCGCTTGGCGCCTTCTTCCATCAGTTCGGGAGTCATGCCCTGCCCCCCTTCAATTTTTTGACCAACCCCACCACCCCATCAGGCAAGTAAAGCGTCACACCAATAAATAGCGCACCCAAAAAGTACAGCCAGAATTCCGGATAGGTCACGGTCAGCCAGCTCTTGGCGCCGTTGACGATGAAGGCTCCGAGGATCGGGCCGATCAGCGTGGCGCGTCCACCCACGGCCGCCCAGATAGCGATCTCAATCGAGTTGGCCGGGCTCATTTCGCTCGGGTTGATGATGCCCACCTGCGGCACATACAACGCACCGGCCACACCGCACATCATGGCCGACAGAACCCAGATGCTGAGCTTGTAACCCAGGGGCGAATAGCCGCTGAACATGACACGCGTTTCCGCATCGCGGATAGCCCGCAGCACACGGCCATATTTGCTACCAACCAACCAACGGCCCAACAGAAAGAACAGCAACAGCGTGAGCGAGGTCAGCACAAACAGCGTCATGCGCATGTTAGGCGTGGCAATCGGGATGTTCAGGATGCGCTTGAAATCGGTGAAGCCGTTGTTGCCACCAAAGCCGGTTTCGTTGCGGAAAAAAAGCAACATGGCGGCAAAGGTCAGCGCCTGCGTGATGATGGAAAAATACACACCCTTGATGCGCGAGCGGAAGGCGAAGTAGCCAAACACCAGTGCCACCACACCGGGCACCACCACCACCAGAATCAGCGTAGCCAAAAAGCTGCCGCTGAAGAACCAGTGCCAGGGCAACGCCTTCCAGTCCAGGAACACCATGAAGTCCGGCAGCTCGCTTTTATAGTTGCCGTCCAGCCCGATCTGGCGCATCAGATACATGCCCATGGCATAGCCACCGAGCGCAAAGAACAGACCATGGCCCAAGGACAAAATGCCGGTGTAGCCCCAGATTAAATCCATAGCCAGCGCGCAGATGGCGTAGCACATGATCTTGGCAATCAGGCCCACGGCAAAGTCGCTCATATGAAATACGCTTCCCGCCGGAATCACCAGGTTCAGCAAGGGCACCAGAGCGCACAAAACAATCAGTGCACTGAGCCAGGCAGTCCAGCCGCGCCCACTGAGCAGCGGCGTTTTGCCGGGCAATTGGATAGCAGGTTTCATGGTGGTGACAGTGTTCATGCTTCACGGCCTTTCACGGCGAAGATGCCTTGGGGACGCTTTTGAATAAACACGATGATGAAAATCAGCACCGCAATCTTGGCCAGTACCGCACCGGTCCAGCCCTCCAGAAACTTATTCAAAATGCCCAGCCCCAACGCGGCGTAAACAGTGCCTGCCAGTTGCCCCACTCCACCCAGCACCACGACCATGAAGGCATCGACGATATAACCCTGCCCCAGGTCAGGGCCGACGTTGCCAACCTGACTTAGTGCGCAACCGGCCAGCCCCGCAATGCCAGAACCCAGCGCAAACGCATAGGTATCAATGCGTGCTGTGTTGACACCCATACAAGCAGCGATGGGGCGGTTTTGCGTGACGCCACGGACAAACAAACCCAAGCGCGTTTTGCCAATCAGAAATGACACCGCACCCAGCACAAACAAGGCGAAGCCCACGATAACCAGACGGTTGTAGGGCAACGAGAGGTTGCCCATCAGTTGCACGCCGCCGCTCATCCAACTGGGGTTTTCCACGCCCACGTTCTGCGCACCGAAAATCGTGCGCACCGCCTGCATCAGCACCAGGCTGATACCCCAGGTGGCCAACAAGGTTTCGAGCGGACGGCCATAGAGGAAACGAATGACGCTGCGCTCCAGCGCCGCGCCCACCAAAGCCGACGCCAGAAAGGCCACCGGCACTGAGGCCAGCAAATACCAGTCGAAGGCGCCGGGAAAATATTTTTGAAACACGCCCTGCACCACATAGGTGGCGTAGGCGCCAATCATCATCAGCTCGCCGTGGGCCATGTTGATCACGCCCATCAGTCCATAAGTAATGGCCAGACCCAGCGCCACCAACAACAAAATGGAGCCCAGGCTGATGCCGCTGAATATTGCACCCAGGCGGTCGCCCCAAGCCAGGCGCGATTCCACTTTAGACAGGCTGAATTGCAGCGCAGCTTTGACTTCCGACTCAGCTTCCACCTGCAGGCGTTCCACCAGCAAAGTCTTGGTCGCGGCCTGCGCGCTTTGACCGAGCAAACCAGCGGCTTGCAATCGCTTGGCCCTATCACTACTGCTGAGCAGCGCCGCAGCGCGCAACAAGCCAATCTGGTCCTTCAATTCAGCCACAGGCTCTTGTGCAAAGGCCTTGTCAAGCAGCACCAGGCTGCCTTCATCCACATTGCCTTGCAAGGTCTTGATGGCAGCACGGCGCACCGCCTCATCAGGCGACAACAACTTGAGCGCCGCCAGCGCGTTGTCCAACTCGCCATGCATACGGTTGTTGTTCATGACGTCTTCGGCGGTGTCGGGCAATGCCACAGCCGCACCACTGACCGGGTCCAGCCCTTTGTCACCATTCACGATGACAGGTTTGCCGGCCACCACTTTCACCGCATCATCCGACAGCGCCTGAATGAACGCGACTGTCTTCTCATCGGGTTTGGCCACTGCCGCACGCAGCGCCTCGATCCGCGCATCGCCTTCGCCAATGGCAATAGCTTTGGCTACGTCAGCAGTCAGCGCGTGGGCACTGGCAGACAGCAGCATCGCGACGATGACTATTATTTTTCGCATGTTTGTAGTTGTTAGTTTTCGATAGGCCGAATACGTGAGGGCAGATTTTTTCGCACCGATGCCACCGAGGCAGATGATTCCGTTCGTGTCCCCCGCCCGCTTAAGCGGGCTCCTCCTTTACCTCACTGCACCATCCGCCTCAGTGTCAACGGCAGCCTGCATGTTGGTGTGCGATGACTGGGTACCCAAGGCATTCCGCCTTCGCGTACCAAACATGCGGGCTGACTCAGGACGGCGTGGTGCTCAGCGCAGTGAGGTAAAGGAGGAGGCCGCTTAAGCGGCCGGGTATGTGGCGATTGGAAGGAGCGTAGCGAGCGGGTCGAGGTGGCGTCTGAAGCGCGGAACCGTACAAGCGTACGGTGAGCACTGCAGGACGTCAGATCGGCCCGCGCAGTAGCTCCTTACTTCGCCACTGGCTCGTCAGGCTTCTTGTCGTTACCTTCAATATAGGGCGACCATGGTTTGGCTTTCACTGGGCCAGGCGTCTTCCACACTACGTTGAACTGACCATCAGCCTTCACTTCACCAATGAACACCGACTTGTGCAAGTGGTGGTTCTTTTCGTCCATCATGCTCATGATGCCGCTCGGTGCCTTGAAAGTCTGACCGGACATGGCGGCGATGACCTTGTCGGTGTCGGTGGACTTGGCCTTCTCGACAGCCTGCTTCCACATGTTGATACCGATGTAAGTAGCTTCCATCGGGTCATTGGTCAAAGGCTTGTCCTTGTGACCCGCAATGCCCTTGGCCTTGGCGTAGTCAGACCACTTCTTGATGAACTCGGTATTGGTCGGGTTCTTTATCGACATGAAATAATTCCAGGCAGCCAGATGGCCGACCAGAGGCTTGGTGTCCACGCCGCGCAGTTCCTCCTCACCCACGGAGAAAGCCACCACGGGAACGTCCTTGGCCTTCAGGCCAGCGTTGCCCAACTCCTTGTAGAAAGGCACGTTGGAGTCACCGTTGATGGTGGACACCACGGCGGTCTTGCCACCAGCAGAGAACTTCTTCACGTCAGCCACGATGGTTTGGTAATCACTGTGACCAAACGGTGTGTACTTCTCGTCGATGTCGGTGTCCTTCACACCTTTGCTGTGCAGGTAGGCGCGCAGGATCTTGTTGGTCGTGCGGGGGTAAACATAGTCGGTACCCAGCAGAACCCAACGCTTGGCGCCGCCGCCTTCTTTGCTCATCAGGTAGTCCACCGCTGGAATGGCTTGCTGGTTTGGAGCCGCACCGGTGTAGAACACGTTCTTGGAGAGCTCTTCACCTTCGTACTGCACGGGATAAAACAGCAGGCCGTTCAATTCTTCAACCACCGGCAACACCGACTTGCGGGACACCGAGGTCCAGCAACCGAAGATGACCGAGACCTTGTCTTGCGTCAGCAATTGTTTGGTTTTTTCGGCAAACAGGGGCCAGTTGGAAGCGGGATCAACCACCACGGGTTCGAGCTTTTTGCCCAGTACGCCACCCTTGGCGTTGATTTCGTCAATGGCCATCAACACGGTGTCTTTCAACACGGTTTCAGAAATAGCCATGGTGCCTGAGAGGCTGTGCAAAATGCCGACCTTGATGGTGTCGGCGGCGTACGAAGGCACTGCGGCCAGGGTAGTGATGGCGACGGCAGCGGTGAGTGCCTTAAGCGTAAATCGACGTTGCATATTGTTTGCTCCGGGGTTGAGTGACAGATCAGAGGTCGCCAGCCATTAGTGAACTAAGGGGTGCTGGCGATGGGTCCAATGTAGAAAATCCGGCCCGATCCGGAAATACGCCAAGTGGCGTATGTTGCAGTGCGGCACAACCCTCAGAAGGTCGCGCGCGACGCCATTTTGCTCACCTATCCGCACAGCGCAAAGTGCGATACTTAGACTAAATAATTCCGCGTAGATCGGGCACTTTCAGGAGCGAACCGTATGTCAAGTCAGACCACATCCAGAATCTGGGTGCAGCTGCTCAAGGTCATTGCCGTGGCACTCGTTGTGGTATGGGCCCTTATCATTCTCTGGCAGGGTTATACGTCACGCCAGGCGGCGCTGGAACAGGCGCAAGACTTCTCTTTAAGCATGCACAACGCCACCATGGCCGGCCTGACCGGCATGATGGTGACAGGCACCGTGGCCCAGCGCGACGTGTTTCTGGATCAAATCAAACAGCTAGGCTCTATACGCGATGTCCGTGTGCTGCGCGGCGAGAACGTCAGCAAGTTGTTTGGCCCTGGCAACTCCAAGAGCGAGGCCACACCCGACGCACTGGAGTTGGAAGTACTCAAGAGCGGCAAAGAAACGATTGAGGTAGAAAGCGACCCGGGCGGCGAATACCTGCGCACCGTGCGACCGGTAATCGCCATGAAAAACGCACTGGGCAAAGATTGCACCCTGTGCCACCTGGTGCCCGAGGGCACGGTGCTGGGTGCGGTGAGCATGAAAGTGTCGCTCGACAAGGTGAACGCCGGGTTGGCTGACCAACGCTTCAAATCTATTTTGGCGGCCATTCTCACCAGCATTCCAGTGCTCCTGCTGATTTACCCGTTTATCCACAAGGTGGTTACCCGCCCGCTGGAACAAGGCGTGGCCGTAGCGCGCGGCATTGCCGCGGGCGACCTGAGCCAGACCATTGCCGTGGACTCCAATAACGAGGTAGGTGAGTTGCAGCGCGCATTGCTGGAAATGAATCAGGGGCTGATCCGCATCGTGAACCAGGTGCGCGTGGGCACCGACACCATCTTCAGCGCATCGCGTGACATTGCCAATGGCAATATGGACCTTTCGCACCGCACTGAGGCGCAGGCCGGCACGTTGGAAAACACAGCAGCCAGCATGCATAGCCTGACCGAAGCCGTTAACCAGACTGCCGATGACGCGCGGCGCGCCAACCAGTTGGCCCAATCCGCCTCTGAAGTGGCCGTGCGCGGGGGGGTAGTGGTGTCTGAAGTAGTGAACACCATGGAGTCCATCAACCAATCGTCACGCAAGATCGTGGACATCATTGGCGTGATTGACGGCATTGCCTTTCAGACCAACATCCTGGCGTTGAACGCCGCGGTGGAAGCGGCGCGTGCCGGTGAACAGGGCCGTGGCTTTGCCGTGGTGGCGTCTGAGGTGCGCAGCCTGGCCAAACGCTCTGCCGATGCCGCAAAAGAGATCAAGCAGTTGATTGACGACTCGGTCGCCAAGGTAGACGCAGGGGGCACCTTGGTGCATCAAGCGGGTGCCACCATGACCGAAATCGTGGAAAGCATCCGTCACGTCACCGACATCATGGGCAGTATTGCCAATGCCAGTTCGGCGCAAACCGAAGGCATTGCACGAATCAATGACGCGGTCACTGAAATGAACCACGCCACACAGCAAAACGCCGCGCTCGTAGAAGAGGCCGCAGCCGCAGCCCAGTCGCTCCAGGATCAGGCAGCGCAGTTGGAAGACGTGGTCAGCACGTTCAAGACGGGGACCTAGTGGGCATCCGGTTTCGCTGCTCTGTGCCGGCTGTGACTTAAACGATAAGCCGGTCTCGAGCCAAGTGCCCTGAAGCGGGGGTGCCTCCGAGTTCGCGCGCCGCCTTGTGCCCCGCATACACCGCATGCGCTATCAAGGCAGGTTGCGCACAGTCTCCAATCATGTCGATGGAAGTGGCGCCTGGGTCCGGATCCTCTCCAACCAGGGCCCGATACAAAGCGTCGTTGGGCTCCCGCGAGGTCACCAATACCAACGCGTCTGCCTGATGCGCTGACGTGTTGCCAGAAAACACGCAACTCAACTCGAGATTTCTGTCGACATAACTACTCACTACGGTATTTACGAATATCTTGATACCGGCGGCCAACATGCCGGCGTGGGTGGCTTCCTGCTCGCCCGTGTAATGGCTCCATGCCCCTGCCTGCCCTTCGCAGGTTACATAGCTGACTTGTGCGCCGCTGCGTGCCAGCAAGAGTGCCAGCACGGGCCCCATGTAGTAATGGTCATCGTCAAACACCGTGACCCGGCCTTGCGGGATTTTTCCCTCCATCAGATCGTCAGGCGTAAAGACGCGGGCATGCTCCAAATTTGCAATACCTGCCGCGTAGGTTCGCCCCGTTCCGTCGGCACGCCAGCGCGACCCGGTGGCTATGAATACATGATCTGCTGCGAAGTCCTGCACCTCGGTTGCGCTCAAACGGCTCCCCAAATAGAGCGCTACGTTGGCCATGCGATTAATTTGACCAACACGATAGTCACGCACGCGGGCCCATTCAGCGAGCCCTGGAAGCCGGCTCTCGCGCGAGACCCGCCCGCCCATCTCACCTCCCGCCTCTGCCAGTGAAACCGCAAAGCCACGCTTGCCCAGCACCATGGCGGCTTCCAGTCCGGCAGGGCCGGCACCCACAACCAGAACCGATTGATTCGGTCCGGCGGGCACACGCTCGGGGTGCCAGCCCTGGCGCCACTCTTCGCCCATGGTTGGGTTCTGCGTGCAACGCAAGGCAGAGCCCCGGAAGTTGTGCGCATAGCAAATGTTGCAGCCTATGCACTCGCGAATATCGTCGTACCTGCCTTCGCGAATCTTTGTGGGCAGAAAGGGGTCGGCAATGGACGGCCGGGCTGCACCAATAAAGTCCACCACGCCGCTTTTGACCTGTCGCAACATGGTGTCTGGTGAGGTGAAGCGCCCGACGCTGACCACCGGTTTTCCGGTGAGTTGGCGCACGTAGGCCACCTTGCTTTCCAGCGCTGCCTCCTTGGCAAATCGGGAGCCGGCCATCTCTAAGCCGTAGTAGTCCGAGACCACCACATCCCACAGATCCGGCAAGGCTCCCAGCATGCCAATGGCGTCATGGGCCTCGGCTGCACTGAGGTGCTCATCCCCGTGCCCGTCGGCAGAAAAGCGCACGGCGACAGCGCAGCGGTCGCCCACTGCCTCGCGGGTTTCCTGAATCAATTCGCGGGTTAGCCGAAGCCGGTTCTCCAGCGAACCGCCATACGCGTCATTGCGTTGGTTGAGGGAACGCGACATAAATTCCGATATCAGGTAGCCATGGGTTGGATAGACATAGACGATGTCAAACCCGGCCTCGCGCGCACGCAGTGCAGCGGCACGATGCCACTGGCGCAACTGGCGGATGTCGCGCATGTCCATGCGCTGCGATTGGATCGGCTCGGTTCTGCTGGGCATGGAACGCACACCCAATGTTGCTTGGCGCGATGCAAGATTGGAGACAAAGGTGCCGCCATGCCAAAGCTCGATTCCCGCGAGTGCGCCATGCGCGTGCACTTGCTCAGTCATCAGCCCCAGATTGCGTACATCGCCTTCGTCCCAGATCGAAGCAAAGGGATGCGGATGGTCATCCGAGCTTGGGTGGATCGAACAGTATTCTGTGCAAACCACACCCCAACCACCCTGCGCTTTCATGCCCCGCATGGCGGCCAGCGTTTGAGGCAAGGCGTGCCCCATGCCCGTGCAGTGAGGCACCTGGTAAAAGCGATTCGGTGCTTTCACAGGCCCGATCTGCATCGGTTCAAACAGCGGCTGAAAAGGTGTTTCCGGTGTCATAAGCGTCTCCTGATCGGCTGGAGGCAGTGCGCGTCCATCCAAATATATTTCTACGTATTTCCAATTGAATGAATGTATAGTAAAAAGCGTAACACTTTTCCGGAGATTCGACCATGCTGCAAAAAGAACGTGTTTCACGCAGACCTCGCCGCGCCGAGGTTGCTCCCACTTTGAGAGCCGGTAGTGCCGGTGGCCCCAACGATCTGAATACAACGCCCTATGCGCCGGTGCCCACCAGTGTGCCCGATGTGCTGGTGAATGCCGCACTTGAATTGCTGTCCACGTCCGGTGTTGCCTTTGAGCCAGGCTCTATGGCCATTGACTATTTACGTGCTGGCGGCTGCGACGTGGACCCGGATGGCATCGTCCGGATGCCCCGTGAATTGGTCTTGAAGGCATTGGCGACCAGCGCCAAAAGCGTTGCGCTGTGGAATCGGGATGGCACCCGATCCATCACGCTGGACTGCCACCACACCTGGTTTATTCCGGGGATGACGTGCATAAAGGTTTTCGATTTGGAGACGCAGAAATCGCGTGACAGCACGGGTGAAGACCTGGCGATGATCACGCGCCTGGCCGATGCATTGCCGCACATGGATGCGGTCTGCGTGTCCTGCAAAAACGTCAGTCGTTCGGACATTCATGGCGAGATAGAAGAGTTTGCGATATTGGCCCAAAACACCAGCAAGCCGCTGGAGTATTTGTGTGAGCACGCGGCCTCGCTGAATGTCGTGATCGACATGGCCTCTGCGATTCGTGGCGGGCCAGAGTTGCTTCGGGAAAAACCGTATTTCTTGCAGCTCGTGACGCCCATGCCGCTCAACTACCACGCGGCGCACACCGATCAAATTATCACGGCCGTGCTGGCCGGCGTACCTTTGAGCGTGGGCACTTTACCCATTGGTGGCGCATCCACGCCCATCACGACAGCGGGCTGCATGGCCAACAGCCTGGCCACAGACTTTGCCGCCATGGTGCTCGCGCAGATCATCAAACCTGGCTCGTTTTGCATTGGCAGCTCCGACGTCTGCTTTATGGAACCCGCCACCGGAGGCATCGGCAATTTTGCCCAGACCTCCATGGCCGATATGGTGATGTGCCAGGTCCGCAGAAAACTGGACTTGCCCTCCTTCACCGGTGCGGCCGGTTACTCCTCCGCGCAACACTTCAATCAGGATGCAGTGGCCGAAATTTCAACCAGCCTGATGCAGACCTTCTACAGCCGCCCCGCCACCCTCGACTATCTGGGTTCACTCGACCAGGGTTTAACCTTCTCCATGCACGCGCTCATGCTGTGCGACGATATTGCAGGCCTGTTGCGCACGATGTGGGAAGGCGTTCAGATCGACGACGAAACCCTCGCCCTCGACCTGGCCAAGCAAGTCGGCCCCCGAGGCAACTACCTGGCCCATCGCCACACCGTCAGCCATTGCCGGGAAAATCTGTGGGAGAGCCGCTACTTCGGGCCCAACATGCCGCTAAGCGGTGACGGCAAACCAGACCAGGATCTTTTCGCCCGTATCGACAGGGACCTGAAGGAAATCTTGAGCAGCCACACCCCAGCGCCGCTAAGCCCAGACCTGGAAAATCAACTAACCGCCATCCGCAATGACTTCGAAGCAAGTTTCACCAACCCCTAGCCGACGCAGGACCTCAAAAATCAAGACCGCCGCTTCATAGGCGATGTCCCGAACTCAG
>CAIQYP010000567.1 GCA_903876045.1 uncultured beta proteobacterium
CGTCGGGCTGCACTTGCTACGGTATGGACCCGGCGTCGTGCCTGCTCTCGCTTTATCGGCACGCCCCGTTTCTAACCGCTCATGCGCCAGTTGGCTACCCCAGCAACCTGGCCGCCAGCCACCATCACCTGACAGACCACCAAGGCCGTGTTTGCACTCGCCCTCCGGGCTCCTGCAAACACGGCATTGCAGGTAACTCACTTCTATCCTTTGCCGCCAGATTTACGCGCTTATTGAAAGCCACTCACAACTAGCGAAACGCTAGCTTGCAACTCATCCCATGGTGCGGTCAATTTCCGACCGTCACGTTGAATCAGACCGCAGGCCTCAAGTATGGCCACGTCCTGATGCACATTTTTGTAATCTCGCTTGAGTGCCTGAGACAACGCACGGACATTGCCTGCCCCATGCTGGCGCACGTGTCGCAGCAAGTCCAGTCGGCGAGGTGACAATGCCTCCAGCATGGTCTGCACGTCCAAGAAGGTCACGTGCGCTTCTGCTACTTGTTCACCAGCTGTCGCGCGATTCCATGCGCCCGCAAAGCGCTTACCCATATCAGCCAGGCTGCCAACGCTAACCCGAACTTTATTCGTGGTGCTCATTTTTCACCCTTTCAATGTCGGCCAGGAAATCGGCCACCAATTGCTCAGCACTAACAAACCTGTACCATGACTCCACGTCATGCACATGCCTGTGATCGCCCTTACCTCGCTCGTTGTCGTACCCAACAATTCGTTTGCCTTCACGTCCGTAAAACAGGCTGTACTTCAGACCATGGGCACGTTCAGAAGTGGCGTGGGGCAACTGCCAAATTGTCATTTCAACGATGGCGCCATCCGGTAAAACAGCCTTGTCGTGGAAAATTCTAGTTGCCTTCATCGTATGGTTACATTAACCATAAAAAATGATGGTGTCAATGACCATAGGCAAGGAACAGTATGTGCAATAAAGCTGGCGGCAAGAAAGTCCGCAAAGTGACAATTGAATTCTTAGAGATGTTCGCTATAGCTAACACTAAACGCGTTAATGTTCGCTATAACTAACATTTGGATGATTACATGCAACCGATCCCAACCCCCAACGCGGGGTGCGGGTACGTTATCCGGTATGGTTACAACTCTGCGACATCGAAGGCGGATGGAAAGTGCCGAAGCACTGAGGGAATCTGGCGTTTCAGTTGCTCTGGCAAGTCGGCACTGCGAAGGGACTTGAAAAAGCGCCCTGCCTCGATGATGGCTGCGACCCGGTCGATGGCAGAAACCGGCTTGCGCGGAATGGTGTCCAGTACCGATTTCTCATCATTGGGCGAGTCCTCGGGCTCAAGCATTGGACCGAACATGCATTCCATTTTGGACAACTCTTGTGCCCACAGGCGAATTTCCGCGCGCGAGGGATAGTGAAGCAACAGGGCATCAACTGAGGCGCGTTGCTTAGGCGTGAGCGCGTCACTGGCTCGCAGTTCAAAAAGGAACTCCCATCCCCAACGCAGGGCCCGGGTTCGTTCTTGTGGCATGGTCA
This sequence comes from uncultured beta proteobacterium, assembly GCA_903876045.1. Lineage (GTDB taxonomy): Bacteria > Pseudomonadota > Gammaproteobacteria > Burkholderiales > Burkholderiaceae_C > Allorhodoferax. The sequence continues at coordinate 1,519 of CAIQYP010000567.1, forward strand.
TGGTTTTTTACACTCCGCAATAATTTTTTCAGCAACTGAGATGGCATCTAGTAACAACGCCTTGTCCGGTGGTTGACTGCCGCCATGGGGATCCAGCAAAGACCAGCGGCAAGAGTGCAAAAGGATCACCTCATCAATGCCCCGGTCTTCCAGAAAAAACTGTCCGTGATCACTGAAAACGCTCATCATCTCCATCAGGGGCGCTTCGTGCTCGAAGCTCAGGCCATGGCGTAAGGCAAGGGCCTTGAGCGCGTTCTGGATGCCAATGTGGGCGTGCTGGGCGCTGTAGATATAGTCTTCGCGGTGCCCCCAGTAAAGGGCGAACTTGAAGGCGCAGTGCAGGGCTTGTTCGGATTCAAGCACATAGACAGTTTCGTACATGTTGATACCTATCACCGTTGTCCATTGAGCCAGTCATTCCAGTCCCATACCCACATGGCATCCCAGTGCCGCCGAATGGATGGCCGCCCACTCATACGCTGGCGCCATTCGAAGGCTGACCGGGCTGGCTCTGGAATGTCGCTTGTTCTTATGTAACTCCCTTCGCCGTACACCGGCAATACAAGAGGCTTAACTTCAGGAATGGAGTCTGAATTCCAGACGGAGACGTTGAGGGCGTGCAGCGCCAAATCCCAAATGTCTAAATAGCTCTCACGCGGCTGCACTCCCTCGATGTAGCCCGTCAACTTGCCTTCAACAAAGCCCAGGTTGAAGCTGCCGGTCTCGCGCGTGACGCGACACATGGCAATCCGAGTCGGGCGCCTTTGCCAGCCACTTTGGATGCCCATGTCCACGCGCAGTGCGGCCCAATCTTCGGGTACTGGCACCAGGTCCGAATCCGGCTCGGCAACGGCGATACAGCGAGCAAGCAGGCCCCGCACAGGCTCGCTCCAGCGAGGATACTCGTGAAGCTGTGTTGATACTCGGCGGCCATCCAAAAGCACTTCGTAGCTGCTGATGGCATCCAGGTCGCTGATATTCCCAATTTCGCCTTCGTCGTAGATCAGATGCTGGCCGCTGGATTTAGTGATAGTCAGGACGATTCTTAGCATCGCTCAGACCCCCGCAACAAACGGAGGATCGAAACTGCCCTTGCGCTTCTGCAATGCAGTCCGCAATTGGGTGTACTCGAACTGCCTTAGTCCAACATTGATGTCGCAAAAAATTGCAAATTCGTTGTTAGACTCTCCAGATTCCCAATCAATCCAGCCTGTACCGCTTCTTGTGTCGTCGATTGCAACCCAATGGGCATTGTACTCTGGGTGGCGATCCAGCCAGTACTCAACTTCCATGGAGCGCAATGTGCTCGCGGCCTTCTCCGTCTCCCAATCGCTATGCAGGTTCGCGCACACAAAAGGCAGACCCCCATGAATCAGAACTGCTTTCACTGCATCCTCGTTCATGAAGCGAGTCCACGAGCTGGAGATCACATAGATAGGGTTGAACTCGTCGTTAATCAGGCGCAAGTACTCTACACATTCTTTGTAAAAAAGCACCTCCCAGATGTTTTGAAAGTCAGCTACCTTGGATTCTCTCTTTTGCACCTTTCCAAGAGCTTCAAGCGCGTCGTACCCGCCATAGGGAGTGCTTAGGCAAATAACATCGTCAAAGTCAAGAAAAAGAACTGGTCGCATGTCTATCCTCAAGAATATATATATTCAAGATACATGAAATGTTGTTAGACGCAAGAGCCATTTTTGTGATGGAGCTTGAAAACGCAAGTGCAAATGCGAAGCACAGTCTCCGTTCAACAAAAAACTCGGTACATTGATTTGGTCTGCACATTAGGCAATTCGGGGGCTCGTAGAGATGTCGACCTGCTTCATATCCGAATATTCCTCGAGCCAAGACAACATCTTCACTTTCCTTTGATCGAATAGTGCCACGTGGATCA
>CAIQYP010000568.1 GCA_903876045.1 uncultured beta proteobacterium
AGTTTAGAGCATTGAAGCGAGCTTCGAACAATTGATTGCTTCCAACCCACTGCAGAGGTGCGACAAAGAAAAAAAGTGCCATTAATCAGGTGGCCACGTGGCCCCAGGCCATCAAAGCGTCACGACCCTGCAAAACAAGATCAACTTTTGCTCCAACTGGCAGCAGCACCTTGGTCTGAACATGGCCGTACGGCAGATTGCTCAGTATTGGTGCCTTGATTCGGCACTGCAGCCAGTCAACCACTGTTTTAAGTTTGAAGCCTTTGTCATGCGGAGTCAGCTTGAATTCAGTGAACTGCCCCATCAGCACCGCCTTCTGCCGCGCAAGCACACCGGAGTGCAATAACTGCGTGAGCATGCGCTCGACTCGGTAAGGAGGCTCTGAAACATCTTCGAGAAACAAAACGCCAGCTTTAATGTCAGGAAAGTAGGGCGTGCCGATCAATGAGACCAACACAGCCAAATTGCCACCCCAAAGGGTTGCATTGCCGACCTTCCATTCGGTGTCCAAGGAGTTTCCAACTGGCATTGTGACGCTCGCTCGCACAGGTGGGATTCGCCACCCTACCCCTTCGCCCTGCCCCATGAGCAAATCATTAAAGCAATCTTCCATGATGTCATCCGGCAACGGCAAGGCACCAAACCCTTCGCACAAGGCAGGTCCAGCCCATGATATGGCGCCAGTCTTGGCAAACAGAGCCAACTGAAAAGCGGTGAAGTCGCTGATACCGACAAACTGAGTTCCACGCGCAATCCCCCTGGCCACAGCTTTGTAGTCGATGCGATCCAGAATGCGTGTTAGTCCATAGCCGCCCCGGGAAATAAGGGCGACATCGGCGCCACTGGCCGCCGCACGGTGGATTGCAGCCAAACGCGTGTCATCGTCACCGGCAAAGCGCATGTGGCTAGTCAACGCGTCGGGGTCAATTTCGACTTCGTGCCCTAAGGCCTTAAGACGGCTCACACCGCGGCGAAAAGCAACCTTGTCGCGCACGGCGCCGGATGGGGAGTAAATGTAGATGTGCTTGTTCATAAAATCATTTTCACTTAGCGCATGTGACGGGACGAAAAAGCACGCTCGGCGGCACGATGCCCTGTGTCTGGGTAGGGAGCCTGGAGTGCGAAATATTCGGCATCATTGGCTGGATGTTCTGACGCATGTAATACGAGCAGAGTACGGGTGCGATCTTGTGCCAGCGCCGTGAACCTCTGCAATAGTGGATGCTCAGCATTCGGCGCTACCAGCGTGAAGTTATTGACGCCTAGTCGTTCCAGCCATTCAAGCAGGTACCGGCAATGGAACTCCACAGAATGCGCAACTTCGCGCTTGGGTTTGTCGCTTTTGCCAAAACCGATCAAATCTGGGGCTATCACGCGAATGCCCTGCCCCAACCAGTCGGCAATCTCTTGGCGATAGCTGTAACTCCAGCCTGGAATGGGATGCAAACACAGGTAGACGCTCGCACTATCCCGCGGGCCCAGGTCTACAAAATGCATTTGCAGGCCCGACAGGCTAGACAAATCACTGACAAAGTTCGGTGACCACGGGTAGCCTGGCAAATTGAAAAAGCAACGATCCGGTGTACGCAGAGCATCTTCACGCAGAGGTACGTCTTGGTCGCGCCTCTTTACCCTCGTTAGCTTGAAAAAATCCAGCAGGAGTTCGCTGGCCTGTTCTGCAAGCACGCCGCCTTCAACCTGAGTCTGATGGTTAAGTTGAGGGTTTGAAAATAGATTCAGCACCGAGCCAGCGCAACCCGTTTTGGGATCGGCTGCACCGAAAACGACACGCTTGAGTCGGCTATGGAGAATGCCGCCGCTGCACATGGCACACGGCTCCAGAGTGACATACATCGTGCATTCGTCCAGCCGGTAGTTGCCCAGCGTGCTGGCAGCAGCGCGCAAGGCAACCATTTCCGCGTGAGCGCTGGGGTCACAAGAACTTATAGGGCTATTGCGCCCAACACCAACGACCAAACCATCCTTCACGACCACTGCACCTACCGGTACTTCCCCTGCGACAGCGGCTTCTTTTGCAAGCTGAAGAGCCATCTGCATAAAGGCCAGGTCCGGTCCATCTTCAGCAAGGTGTGGCATTGCTGTCAGCGCACTTATTCCCACTCAATGGTGGCTGGCGGTTTGCTGCTCACGTCATAAGTTACGCGGTTGATGCCACGCACCTCGTTGATGATGCGGCTGGACACCTTCTTCAGCAGCGCGTAGGGCAGTTCGGCCCAGTCGGCGGTCATGAAGTCGCTGGTTTGCACCGCGCGTAAGGCCACCACGTAGTCGTAGGTGCGGCCATCGCCCATAACGCCCACGCTCTTCACCGGCAGAAAAACAGTAAAGGCCTGGCTAGTGAGGTCGTACCAGCTCTTGCCGGTTTCTTCGTCGATGAAATTGCGCAACTCTTCAATAAAGATGGCATCGGCCCGGCGCAG
>CAIQYP010000569.1 GCA_903876045.1 uncultured beta proteobacterium
CTGTGGCAGGTGGCGGACATGGAGCGCGGCGGGACTTTATTGGACCCGGTGCAGGGCGCAGCCAATCTGGCGGCCTATGCCGCGCAGGGCTTTGACACCTTTGACATGGCCGACCATTACGGCTCGGCCGAGGTCATCACCGGCACTCTGCTGGCCTCCAAAGCGCAGCCGGGTGTGCGCGCCTTTACCAAGTGGTGCCCACCGCCGGGCACCATGAGCGCGGCCGTCGTGCGCGAAGGCGTGCAGCGCTCGCTGGACCGTTTGCAAACCCCTTGCATCGACCTGCTGCAGTTTCATTGGTGGACCTTTGACCATCCGGGCTATATCGACGCGATGGCAGCGCTGGCCAAGTTGCGGGAAGAAGGCCTGATCCGTGCCATCGGCCTGTGCAACTTCGACACTGCGCACTTGCGCGTGCTGCTGAACGAAGGCATGCCCATCGCCAGCAACCAGGTCTGCATGTCGCTGCTGGACCGGCGCGGCACCGAAGCCATGTCGCAGTTGTGCCTGGAGCGCGGCATCAAGCTGCTGACCTATGGCGTGCTGGGCGGTGGTTTCCTGAGCGAGCGCTGGCTGGGTGTGAGCGCACCGGCCGAGGTGCTGGACTGGAGCAAGATGAAATATCAGCGCTTCATCCACGCCATTGGCGGTTGGGATGCGCTGCAAACCGTGTTGCAGGCAGCGCAGCACATCGCCCGCAAGCATGGCGTATCGCTGTCCAATGTGGCCACCCGCTGGGTGCTTGAGCAACCGGCGGTGGCCGCCGTGATTGTGGGCGCACGCCTGGGCGAATCCGAGCACCGCGCCGACAACCTCAAACTGTTTGACTTTGCGCTGGACGCAGAAGACCACGCCGCGCTGATGAAGGCTTTTGCCGCCACCCGAAGATTGCCCGGCGACTGCGGCGACGAATACCGCCACCCGCCCTTTCTCACTGCCTCTGGCGACTTGAGTCACCACCTGGATTCCGTGCCCCCGCTGTGGCCGCGCAAAGCCGTGGCGGGCTACACGCAACGCTGGACGCTGGACAGTGGCAGCCAGTGGGAGCCGATTGCCGGTTACTCACGCGCCGTGCGCATTGGCGAACGCATTCTGGTGTCGGGCACTACCGCCACGCATGGCACGGGCAAGTTGGTGGGGCGCGGCGATGCGGCCGTGCAAGCCAGCTACATCCTCGACAAGATCAGCGCCAGCATCAAGGCACTGGGTGGCACGCTGCAAGACGTGGTGCGCACCCGCATCTACCTGAAAAATGCGGCCGACTGTGAAAACGTCAGCCGCGTGCACGGCAGCTACTTTGGCGACATCCGCCCGGCCAACACGCTGGTGGAAGTGTCGGCCCTGATTGGCGACGGCTATCTGGTCGAGATGGAAGCCGAAGCGGTGGTAGAGGTGGTAGAGGTGGTAGAGGCAGACAGGCAGACCGCTGCCGCTGCAGCCGCACTCTAGGGTTCCATGACCAGCAATCCCACGTCCCGCCCACACGCCCTGCTGGTGGTCGAGGCCCTCTGCAAGAATTTCGGTGGCCACCAGGCGGTGGACCACGTTTCCTTTGCGTTGCAGGTCGGCGCCATCGGCGGACTGATCGGCCCCAACGGCGCGGGCAAGACCACGCTGTTCAATTGCCTGACCGGCTTCATGCAAGCCGCTTCCGGCAAGGTGCTGTTGGATGGCGTGTCGATTGGCGGGCGTTCATCGAGCGCGGTGTTTGCAGCCGGGTTGGCACGCACCTTTCAGATCCCCCGCCCCTTCCCCGAAATGACGGTGCTGGAAAACGTGATGGTGGCACCACGCGGCCAACTCGGCGAGCGCTTTTGGAGTAACTGGCTGCAGCCGCGCATGGTGGCCGCGCAGGAACGCGAGACCATGGCGGCGGCGCGCCACTGGCTTGATTTTGTCGGGCTGTCCAGCCTGGAGGGACAGCCGGCGCGCATTCTTTCCGGAGGCCAGCGCAAGTTGCTGGAACTGGCGCGCGTGATGGTGTCGGCGCCGAAGATCGTGCTGCTGGATGAACCCGGCGCCGGCGTCAACCCCGCGCTGCTGGACCAGATCGTGGACAAGGTGCATGCACTCAATGCGCAGGGCACCACCTTTCTCATCATTGAACACAACATGGATCTGGTGGCTTCGCTGTGCAAGCCGGTCATGGTGATGGCGCAGGGTCAACTGCTGATGACGGGCAGCGCCGACGAAGTGCTGAATGACCCGCGCGTGGTCGAGGCCTATCTGGGTAGCCCGGTATGAGCGACGCCGCACTGGTCATTGAAGGGCTGGAAGCCGGCTATGAGCCCGGCCTGCCGATCGTGCGCGATGCCAACCTGACGGTGCAACGCGGCGAAATTGTCGCCATCCTCGGGCCCAACGGGGCTGGCAAATCCTCGCTGGTAAAAGCCGTAGCCGGCTTGGTGCCCATCAGCAAGGGACGCGTGCTGCTCAACGGCCGCGACATCACCCGCACGCCGGCGCACCGCATGGTGTTTGAAGGCCTGGCCTTTGTGCCGCAAACCGAGAACGTGTTTATCAACCTGAGCGTGGCCGAGAACCTGGAACTGGCCGCCGCCATTGTCAAAGCCAACCGGCATGAGCGCCTGGAGCCGGTCTACGCCATGTTCCCCGACCTGCTGCGCCAGCGTGCTTTGCCGGCCGGTCAACTCAGTGGCGGGCAACGCCAGATGCTGGCGGTGGCCCGCGCGCTGATTGCAAAGCCCAGCCTTTTGATATTGGACGAGCCCTCGGCCGGCCTGAGCCCGCTGCTGGTGAGCCAGGTATTTGCCAAACTGCGCGAGGTGCGGGATACCGGCATCACCGTGCTGCTGGTGGAGCAAAACGTCAAATCCGCACTGGCGCTGGCCGACCGCGCCGCGGTGCTGGTGGAAGGCAAAGAACGCATCGTGGGCGATAGCGCCGACCTGCTGAATGATGAACGCGTGGCCGCACTTTATCTGGGTCGCCATACCGGCAAGCAGGCCGACAAGCAACTCGCCAATCAAGTCGTTGGGGAGTCCGTGTAATGCTGCAGATTCTTGCCGACGGCCTGATCATCGGCTCGGTCATTGCGCTGGGTGCGATTGGTCTGAGCATGACGTTGTCCATCGTGCGCTTCTCCAACTTCAGCCATGGCGAATTGCTGGGCTGGGGTGCCTACATCGCGCTCATGGCCTCCACCGCGCTCAATGCCGCCAGCGGAGTCTGGGCCACACCGGTGGGCCCGTTCTCGTTTGGCTGGGGTCTGCTGGCCAGCCTGCTGCTGGCCTGCGTGCTCACGGCAATTCTGGCGCTGGGCCTGGACACCCTTTTGTTCAAACGCCTGCGCAAACAGGGTTCCATCACCCTGGTGATTGCCAGCTTTGGTGCCGCGCTGGCGCTGCGCAATCTGCTGCTGTTCTGGCAGGGTGGCATACCGCGCTATTACTCCGACAACCTGCAGATCGCGATTGCCTTTTTGCCGCGCAGCGTATGGGGTGGCCTGCGCGTGACGCCTGACCAATTCTTTGTGCTGACGCTCTCGTTGGTGACGGTCACCGGCCTGCACCTGTTCCTGCGCCACAGCACCTTGGGCCGATCGATGCGTGCCACTGCGCTCAACCCCGGACTGGCACGCGTCACCGGCATAGACCCGGAGCGCGTGCTGCGCGCCACCTGGTTGATCGGTGGCGCACTGGCAGCGGTGGCCGGTGTGTTTGCCGGGCTCACGGTGCAGATGCGCCCGACCATGGGCGTGGACTTGCTGCTGCCACTTTTTGCCGCCGTCATTCTGGGCGGCGTGGGCTCGATCTGGGGCGCCGTGCTGGGCGGCTTTATCGTCGGCCTGGCCGAGAGCGTATCGATCACGGTGGTAGGTGCCGAGTACCGCTCGGCGGCCGCCTTTGTGGTGCTGATTGCCATCCTGATGGTGCGGCCCAGAGGCCTGTTCGGGGAGAAGCACTGATGCCCGATTTGATTGGTCTTGTGTCGTATGCCAGCTTCTTCCTGGTGTTTGCCACCGCCTACGCCATCATCACGCTCGGGCTGAATCTGCAATGGGGCTATACCGGCCTTTTCAATGTGGGCGTGGCCGGGTTTGTGGCCCTGGGCGCCTATACCTCGGCCCTGCTGACCACGCCGCCACAGCCCGGACATCTGGCCGGTTTTGACTTGCCGGTGGCGGTGGGCATGCTGGCTGCCATGGCGGTCACCGGGCTGGTGGGGGCAGTGATTGGCGCGTTGGCGCTGCGCCTGCGCCAGGACTATCTGGCCATCACCACGTTTGGCATTGCGGTGACGATTCAGCTGATTGCCAACAACGCCACGGTGCTCACCGGTGGCCCGTTTGGTTTGCAGTTCATCCCCAAACCCATGCAATCGTGGCTGGGCACTGGCCTGCCCTGGACACTGGCTTACCTGGGTCTGGCGCTGGCCTTGTTGACGGTCGCCTATCTGGGCATTGAGAAGCTGGTGAACAGCCCCTGGGGACGTGTGCTGCGCGCCATCCGCGAAGATGAAGACGCCGCCAGCGCATTGGGCAAAACGTCGTTCAGCTTCCGCCTGCAAAGCTTTGTCATCGGCAGCATGCTGATGGGGCTGGGCGGCGCGGTGTATGCCCACTTTGTCGGCTTCATTGCGCCCGATGATTTCCTGCCGATTCTGACTTTTCAGCTGTGGGCCATGCTGATCGTGGGTGGCTCCGGCAATAACCGCGGCGCCATTCTGGGTGCCTATGTGGTCTGGGGCTTCTGGTCCGCCGCCGGTGGCCTGATGCGTGGCTGGGTGCCACAGGCAGAGCAGGCCCGCGCCGCGGCACTGCAGGTGGTGCTGATCGGTTGCCTGATCGCACTCATGCTGGTCCTGCGACCCAAGGGCATTTGGGGTGAGAAGCTAAAGGTTGCGAAGCCCGACAGCGCGCTTTGAAGGCGGCGTCGGGCAGTGCCTCAATCAGGTGGCCGGCTCATATATGACAAATTCCTTCCGGGTAGGAATAACGACTTCCCACGTGCCAGTGAATCCGCTTGGAATGACAAAGGACTCCCCCGTGGTCACCGTCACCGCATGGCCTGACGAATCGGTGATGACGCTTGTTCCCTCAAGAATTTTGCA
>CAIQYP010000570.1 GCA_903876045.1 uncultured beta proteobacterium
CAGAAGCGGCGCTTTACACCAACTTTCTGCCCCGGAAAAACTGGGTGTGAGCGGACTTCGGCCACAACGGGTGGGCTTGTTTGGTGGCGCGTTTGACCCGCCGCACCGAACCCATGTCGCGTTGGCGCAAGCTGCTATTGCACAACTGCAGCTCGACATCCTTCACGTAGTGCCAACCGGCCATGCCTGGCACAAGCAACGACCATTGACGGCTTCCGAGCACCGACTTGAGATGTGCCGCCTAGCCTTTGCCGACGTTTACCGGGCAGTTGTGGATGCCCGCGAAACCCGGCGCGGCGGGCCGACCTATACCATCGACACCCTGGAGGAACTCCGGGCAGAGTATCCCAATGCCCAGCTCTACCTGATCATGGGGGAAGACCAGGGCCAGGCACTTGCGACATGGCACCGCGCCGAAGATTTGGATCGCGCTGCTATAATTTGTGTAGCTTCGCGCGCAGGGGCGGATGCGGCGGCAAGTCCGGCCGATGTTTCGCACCCGCTGCACGGCAGCCCGCCCCAGCGGCTGCAATTGCCCCCGAGCCCCTTGAATGCAACTGAAATCCGCGACCTGTTGGCACGTGGTCAAAGCGTTGCACCTCTGGTTTTTGAATCCGTTGCGCGTTATATTGACCAACACCACCTTTACCAAGCCGCCTGATGACCAAATCCCCCGTTGCAAAAAAAGACATCCAAAAACTCCAGCGCGCCATCGTCGATGGCCTTGAAGATGTAAAAGCTCAGGATGTTGTGGTGTTTGACACTGAGCATCTGTCGGCACTGTTTGAGCGCGTGATCATCGCCTCCGGAACTTCAAATCGCCAGACCAAAGCCCTGGCTGCCAGTGTGCGTGATGCCGTGCGTGAAGCTGGTTTCCCCAAGCCACGCATGGAAGGCGAAACCAATGGCGAATGGATCATTGTGGATTGCGCTCAAGCCGTTGTGCACATCATGCAACCCAATTTCCGCCAGTATTACCACTTGGAAGAACTATGGGGCGAGAAGCCTGTGCGTTTGAAATTGGGGTCAGCCAAGCCAGAGACTGCATCTACCGCCAGAGACGAGGCCGTTGTAACCAAGGGTCAGATTCCCGGCACGTTAAAGCGTTCCAGCGCGGCCAAGAAGGGCGTGGCAGAGGCCTTCCCGTCTAAGGCCCAGGTCAAGAAGAACGATGCGATCAAGGCTGCTGCGGTGAAGAAGGCAGCAGGCAAGACATCGACAGGTGCTGCCCCGGCTAAAAAGGCTGCGGTCAAAACCACGTCGACACGTGGACCCGCCGCGCCTGCCAAAAAAGTCGCAGCTAAAGCACCCGCAGTGAAAGTGGCAGCCAAGACTCTGGTGGTGAAGGCGCCGGCCAAAACCGTTGCCAAGGTCGCCGCCAAACGGGCCGAAGTGCGTAAGCCTGCCGCCAAGAAGACTGTTAGCCGCAAGGCCTGAGTGCCGCCATGCGGCTGCTGATTGTGGCGGTTGGCTTGCGTGTGCCCGACTGGGCGCAAACCGCCTGGGACGATTACGCCAAGCGCTTTCCTCACGAAATCAAGGTTGAACTAAAGGCCGTCAAGACGGAGCCGCGCGGCTCCAAGACGCTGGATGCTTTGTATGCGGGCGAGCGTGCCCGTATCGAAGCGGTCATACCCAAAGGTACACGCATCGTCGCGCTAGACGAGCGCGGCACCAATCTCACTACCAAGGCGCTGGCCGGCCGTTTGACCGACTGGCAACTGGGTGGTGGCGATGTGGCGCTGGTGATCGGCGGCCCCGACGGGCTTGATCCCGCTTTCAAGCAGGCCGCACAGGAGCGCATTCGTCTGTCCGACTTGACCTTGCCGCACGCCTTTGCACGTGTATTGCTGATTGAACAGCTTTACCGGGCTTGGTCGATCAATGCCAACCACCCATACCATCGCGAATAGGTCTGCGCGAGCCAAATCGAATAAGCAGCCATGTATCCCTCTATTTACCTCGCGTCGCAAAGCCCGCGCCGCAGCCAGTTGCTGACCCAACTGGGAATCTCTCACGAACTATTGCTGGCCGATGCGCAGGAGGATGCAGAGTCACTGGAAGAGCACATCCTCGGAGAGAGCCCGCTTCAATACGTGCAACGTGTGACGCGCCTCAAACTGGAGGCCGCGCTCAAACGCTTGCAAACGCGCGGCCTGCCACTCGCGCCGGTGCTGTGCGCAGACACCACGGTGGCCTTGGGAAACACCATCTATGCCAAGCCGGCCGATGCCGAAGACGCTGCACGTATGTTGCGTGCCTTGTCGGGTCACACCCATGTGGTGTTGACGGCAGTGGCCATTGGCACAGCGGATCAATACGAACAGGCGTGCAGCGTGTCTGAAGTAACCTTTGCCGCCATGAGCAACGCAGAAATTTGCGAATATGTTGACTCCGGTGAACCTATGGGCAAGGCTGGCGCGTATGCGGTGCAGGGTGGGGCAGGGGCCTTTATTTCGCGCATCAACGGTAGTTACACTGGCATCATGGGACTCCCCCTTTATGAAACTGCACAACTGCTCAAGAAACTAGCCTGATGCCAACCCAACAGGACATTTTGATCAATTGGTCACCGCAGGAAACGCGCGTGGCCATCGTCGAGCATGGCGCGGTGCAAGAGTTGCACGTGGAGCGCACGCTGGAGCGTGGCTTGGTTGGCAATGTATATCTCGGTAAAGTTGCTAGGGTACTGCCCGGTATGCAGTCGGCTTTTATCGATATCGGGTTGGAGCGTGCGGCCTTTCTGCATGTGGCGGATGTCTGGCACCCACCGCAAGAGGGCGAAACCATCAGCGCGGCGCGCGGCGCCGCGGCACTTATTCCGATAGAAAAGCAGGTGTTCGAAGGTCAGGCATTGATGGTGCAGGTCATCAAGGACCCGATTGGGACCAAGGGTGCGCGACTCTCAACCCAGATCAGCATTGCCGGACGTTTGTTGGTTTTTTTACCGCAAGACGACCATATTGGCGTGTCGCAAAAAATTCCCTTGGCCCAACGAGAGGCCTTGCGTTCGCACCTGCTGGCGCTGGCTGGTTCCCAGGGTGGCGGTTTTATTTTGCGTACCAATGGCGAAGATGCCACGGAAGCCGAGTTGGCCGAAGACATCCGCTATTTGCGAAAGGCCTGGGCGCGAATCAAGGATGCTTCGGTGCGTCAGCCACCGAAGACACTGTTGCACCAAGACTTGAGTCTGATGCAGCGGGTATTGCGCGACTTGGTGAGCGAGTCCACCCAAACTATTCGTGTGGATTCCCGTGAGCAGTTTGATGCGCTCAAGGCTTTTGGCGCCGAGTTCATGCCTGCGGCGGTTGAAAAGTTGCAGCATTACAAAGGCGAGCGCCCCATCTTTGATCTATACGCGATTGACGAGGAAATAGCCAAAGCCCTGGCCCGCCGCGTGGATCTGAAATCTGGTGGCTACCTGATAGTGGACCAGACTGAGGCGTTGACCACTGTCGACGTGAACACCGGCGGCTTTGTCGGCGCGCGCAATTTTGACGACACCATTTTCAAGACCAATCTGGAAGCGGCACAAGCTATTGCCCGGCAATTGCGCTTGCGCAATCTGGGCGGAATCGTCATCGTGGACTTTATCGACATGGTGCGCGAGGACCACCGTGAATCTGTGCTCGGCGAGTTCCGAAAGCAGTTGGCCCGTGATCGGGTTAAAACTTCGGCCGGTGGATTCTCGCAACTGGGTTTGGTGGAAATGACGCGCAAGCGCACCCGCGAGTCACTGGCACACATGTTGTGCGAGCCTTGCCCGGTGTGCGAAGGTAAAGGCATCGTAAAAACTGCGCGCAGCGTGGCTTATGACATCTTCCGCGAGATCCTGCGCGAAGCGCGACAGTTCAACCCCCGAGAGTTTCGTGTGGTGGCCTCGCCCAAGGTGATCGAACTGTTTCTGGACGAAGAGAGTCAGCACCTGGCGTCCCTAAGTGAGTTCATCGGCAAACCGGTGTCGCTGCAAAGCGAAGCGGCGATGGCGCAGGAACAATACGACATCGTGCTGCTCTAACTCACAATGGAGTAACCAGGTTTGCGCATCGCCGTATTGAGTCGAAATTTTTCAAGCACCGGGGGCGGGGCGGAACGCTATTCCATCGCCTTGGTGGAACAGTTGGCCAGCAGGCACGAGGTGCATGTGTTTGCCCAGACCATCGCGCATCAGCATCCCGGTGTTACTTACCATCAGGTATCTCTGCCGATGAAACGGCCACGCTGGATCAATCAGTTGTGGTTTGCGTACGCGACATGGCGTGCCACCCGCAGTGGTTTTGACATCGTGCATTCGCATGAAAACACGTGGCATGGCAACGTGCAGACGGTGCATGTGTTGCCGGTCAAACACAACCTGTTTGCTGGACGCCAGGGCGTTTCGCTTTGGTTACGCTGGCTCAAGGTCTTCACCAGCCCACGCCTCCTGGTTTATCTTTGGCTAGAGGCGGCGCGCTATGCGACTCAGTTAAGGCGTGCTGTCGTATTGACCTCGGACCCGTTGCGTAACGTGATGGAGGTGACCTATCCGAAAGCGCGATCGGCCATGCAAGTAATTGCGCCTGGGGTTTCCGACGTGCCCGGGTTTTGCAGCGATGAACAGAAGCGCGCAGCGCGTGCCTCGCTGAGACTGCCTCTAGAAGGCAAGGGCCTGCTTTTTGTGGGAAATGACTTTCGCAAGAAGGGCTTACCGACACTGCTGGAGGCTATGACCAAATTGCCAGTTGAGGTGTGGCTGGCTGTGGTGGGTCAGGGCGAACAGGATTCCGCTATGCGCCAGCGCGTGACAGACTTGTCGCTGAACGAACGTGTGCACTTTTTGGGCGCACTTTCTGACATGAGCAAGGCTTACCAGGCTGCAGATTGTTTGGTACATCCCACGCTAGAAGATACCTATGCCATGGTGGTGCTGGAGGCGATGGCGCACGGATTGCCGGTGGTCGTGAGTGCGGCCAAATATTGCGGCATCAGCGCGGAACTGGAAGATGGCGTTAACGCTGTGCTGCTGAACGATCCGCAATCTGCCTCTGCCATTGCGAGTGCCGTGGCGCCTTTGCTAAATGGTGGTGGTGCCACAGCAGGCCTCTGCCGCTCGGCCACCGAATTTGCCTCAAGACACAGTTGGACACAGGTTGCTGCAAGCTATGAGGCGCTCTATCTGCGCGTGGCACCGACCTATAAGCAACGCTGGCTGGTATTGGCGCACGCCTTTAACATGGACGGGCGCGCGGCTAGCCAGACCATTACCGACAAGTTGCCCCATTTGGAGCGTGCCGGTATCGAATTGGTGATTTTGAGTGGAGTGTCGGGCCGCCACGATAGCCACTTCGAACATTACCAACTCTGGCCTTCAGGACCTGCCGGTATACGCTTTGAGCTGCGGCATGTAATGCGCAAGCGTCTTGGCAGTGGCTTGCGGTATCGCGCCGTCATGTTCCCGATGTCTTTGCTGCTGTTGCCCTTCATGATTGTTGAAAAGCTGCTGCGCCCGGTGGAGAGTTCCTGGTCCTGGTGGTTGAGTGCCTATCTCAGGGGTCGTAGGCTGCTGCGCGATCGCAAGTTCGATCTGATTTATTCAACTGGTGGTGCCTTTGCGGCGCATATTGCAGGGGCAGCACTCAAGCGCGCCACTGGAATCCGCTGGCTGGCCGAAGTGCACGACCCTATGGTCGTGCCCGGCACGATGCCCAGTACGCCTCAACAGAAAATGCAGGCCCGCGTGGAGACCACCATCTGCCGTGAAGCCGATGTAGCGATCTGGTTTACCGATCAGGCCCTGGCCAGTGCCCGGCAGCGCAATCCGGAACTTGGCGACCGGGGACACATGATGCTGCCCGGTGTCGATGCGCCGCCTTTTGCGCTGGAGGCATATAAGCCGAGCGATAAATTTGTCATAGGCCATTTCGGTTCCCTGTCTGAGACACGCAACCTTGCCAGCACCATAGATGCACTCGACCTGTTGATCGACCAGCAACCTGATCTGGACGGTCGAGTGGAATTGCATGTCTATGGGGGTCCCCTGGATCCGATATCAGCAGTCGCAGTCAAAAAGGCAAGACACTCAACTGTGCGGCATTTCGGGCGAATCGAGGCAGACCCAGTCACTGGCAAGTCCGGGCGAGAACAGATACTGCAGCGCATGCGCAGTGCTGATGTGTTGTTGCTGTTGCACGGTGTAGAGCCCATTTGCGCCGAATACATTCCGTCCAAGATGTATGAGTATTTGTGGATGCAGAGACCGATATTGGCACTGATCTTTAACAATGTGCAGCTCGGTACAATCTTAAAAATTAACGGCTACGTCACCGTTGCTATGCAGGTCGAATCTACCATTGGCGCAGAGTCAAATACCGCCAATATTCGCAAGGAAATAGAAGCCTATGCTGGGAAGTGGAAGACTTCGGGCATCCCTGATCGCCACACTGGGTCCCAGTATTCAACCGAAAATGCCGTAAGGCAGCTTTTGCAGTGTCTTTAAGTCGAGAAAGCTAATTGAGAAATGTGGCCTGAAAATGTCATTGTCCGCATTGAAGGCGGATTGGGCAACCAGTTGTTCCAATATGCTGCCGCACGATCGCTTGCGGACAGGCTGGGGTGCGGTTTGCAGCTTGATATTCGAGCCATTCACGCCAATGGGGACCGCCCGTATCACTTAGGCTTCTACAACATCAGAGCAGATATTTTGGAGGCAACGCAGACTATTGGACTTCCTGAGGCTCGGTCAGGTCGACTGGGTCGATTCAAGTCGCGACTGTCGCAGTTCCTTCCTTCGGTGTTTTCATTTCCAGTTTTTTGGCCGAATGGGTTTGCATTTGACCCCCGTTTTGACAGAATCAGCAAACCAACCTATTTGGTTGGCTATTGGCAGACCGAAAGATATTTCAAGTGGAATCGGGCACAGTTGCTCAACGATGTTGAACTGGTCACTGCACCTCAGGCTGCTAAAAATTATTTGAAGCAGATCAAGGCATGCACCAGCGTGGCACTGCATATTCGTCGTGGGGACTACGTCAACAATGTCAGTGCGGCTGCTGTTCACGGGACTTGCGATCTGGCCTATTACTCAAGGGCGGTTGAAGATCTGGGCAAAAGGATCTCAGACATCCACTTATTCATTTTCTCAGATGATCTGGAGTGGAGTCGGCAGAACCTGCAATACGACTTTCCAATGACATTTGTTGACAATCCCAGTCTGGAAAGTACGCAAATAGATCTGGAACTTATGCGGCATTGCAAGCACCATATCATTGCAAATAGCTCGTTTAGTTGGTGGGGCGCATGGCTAGCCCAGACTCAAAGTCAATTGGTGTACGCACCAACGCGGTGGTTTTCAGATAGCAATATGGATGCGTCAGACGTTGTGCCGCAACAATGGATTCGCGTGTAGGCATGTCTGTGGAAGCAAATGTGTCACCCTTAGTTTCGATAATCGTGCCGATTCACAATGGCGCGAGATGGATTCAGGATACATTGATTTCTCTCTTGAATCAAAGTTATCAAAACCTCGAGATTCTGCTGATAGACGACGCATCAACGGATGACTTGGGTGCTGTACTAGTTACTTTTGATGATCCCAGGTTGCGGGTTGAACACCTACGGGTAAATGGTGGCGTGAGTGCTGCTCGCAACGTGGGGATTCAGATGGCGTGTGGTGAATTCATCGCATTTTGCGATGCAGATGACATTTCACTGGAACGTCGTATAGAAACGCAGGTCAAACATATGAAGGCCAATCCGGAGTTGGACCTGTGCGGCACCGCTTTCACTTGTTTTGACGCATTTGGAGAAAGCGCCGTTCAGCACCCAGAAGATAACACTGTGATTCGCCGTGCGCTCATGATTGGAAACTGCTTTGGCTTGTCGACGGTACTTGCCAAATCTGTAGTACTCAAGGGGAACCGGTTCGATGAAAGCTTGGGGTTGGCTGAAGACTATGAACTTTGGACCCGGCTTGCTATTAAGAGAACTTTTTTTTCCAATATCCAGGAAAGCCTAGTGCGCTATAGGTTGCATGAACAGCAGGCCAGTAAGGGAAAGGGGGCGCGACTGGATATTCAGTCAAGAAGCATACGGGCAAAGTATTGCGCTGCATTGCTGGAAAATGAAGAACTGAGCTTAGTAGTGGCAAGCGAAACTATCGCTATGCCAGACTTACAATTCGCAGCTGATCTGTTGATGCATCGAATTCAGGCGATGGGTGGATTGGAAACCAACGACTTTCGTTACTTGTTTGCATGGATGTATCAAAGGTTGGACAGGCATGGAGCTGTGAACTGGGCGCGATGGCAAATGATTCAGCGGCGATTGAATCTTCTTTTGAATCCAAACTATCGACTTAATAATCTGGTGCTGGCGCTGTGTGAACCCCTTCTGTCTCCTGAAAAAAGAGACCTATTGTTAAAGCTCAAAACCTAATTGGCAAATATTATGAGTAAGTTACTGGCTGATAAGTGGAGCAGGCGCAAGGAAAAGTTCAGAAGATCATGGGACAAGGTGATATTCAACGCCTTTCTGCATCCGCAAACGTCTGCACAACATAAAGATGTATTGTGGACGGCCGAATTTGCACTGTTTCATGCTGGAGACCACGAATCGGCTGACTTGTGCCTGAAGTCCTCATGCCCAATCATCCGACAAGGTTGGGAACTGAAGGCCAGTACAGAGTTGAAGTACCGGGCACTATTGAAGGACTTCACTGATGAACGCATACTGATTCATGTTCCGGATCCGGTGCATTCACCGGCGGGCTATTCTCTTTTTACAAACTTGGCAGAGAGCCTATCTTTCATCGGCGTTCCAACACGAACACTGGCGTGGGAAGAGCCGTTGGCTGAGGTGTTTGCCCAGTTTTCCCCGAGCACTCTGCTGACTAGTGATCACACAGAGTACTTGTCCAGAATCAACTGGAAGGCGGTATCCGATTACAAACAGCAGTCGCGGCTGAGGGTGGGTCTCACTGCCTCATTGGAAGCATATGGCAATACCCCGCTTGCTGGTCGGCTGGACTGGGCGAAAAGGAATGGGGTCGACTTCTTCTACTCTTTCAGGGATGAAGATTATGTCAACAATCGAGAGGAATATGCGTCATTCATGGGCCACGGGTTCAAGATAGTTTTCATACCGTTCGGTGCCAATATCTTGCACTACTACCCGGTTGCAGGATTCGAGCGAGATCTGGATTTTGTACTGATTGCAACTCGCAAAAGTGAACATGCCAGCTATCTGAGGTCGATTTCAAATAAGTACTGTGGTTTCATTGATGGTCCTGGTTGGAGGCATGCACCGGGTTTTTCCTTCAACCGGGCGCGTGACCGCTACATCTACGCTCGGGCAAAAGTTGGATTGAACGTTCATTTGCCGGAGCAGATTCAGTGGCCTTGCGAGTTGAATGAGCGTACCTACCAACTGGCAGCCTGTGGTGTGCCGCAGTTGATCGATCATCCTCGTTTGATAGATAAACTTTTCTCAAAAAATGCGTTTTTCGTTGCAGACTCTGTTACCCAGTACAAAAAAATGTTCCGGGAAATCATGGCTGATCCGCAAAAGGCGGAGCATAGGGCACTGACTGCTCAAAGAGAAGCGTTTGACCAGCATAATACTTTTTTGCGGGCGCATAGGTTCGTGCAGCAGCTCAATGGCCTATGACAAATCCCTTGTATTCTGGGTCGGAATATTGCCCGCTGAAAACAGGCAAATAAAGAAAAGCATCGACTCCAGAAAGACGTCGTCGCAGACTTCTGCAACAAGCCATGCAAGTGACAATGTCGCCATGAGCCACATAGTGGATTTAGACCACATGGTTAACTTCCCCCAGGCAATGGAAAA
>CAIQYP010000571.1 GCA_903876045.1 uncultured beta proteobacterium
ATGCTGACGGACTTGAGCGCCAGCTTGGCCCCATAGGATTTTTGCAATGCGGTAGCTATCAGCACCGGCGTGGCGGAGGGGTGGGTGTTGGCTGCGGTCATAGGCGTTGGAGTCTAACCTTGTGCAGCAGGAATTGTGCCCACAAAGACGTCAAACCCGCATGCGCTTCATTTGGCATATATATTGCGGCTTGGATGAAAACATGTCCGATGTGACACACAAGAAAGAGACAACCATGGTTTCCCGTTTTTCCCGTTCGCTGCTGGCTGGCATTGCCTTGCTGTTGGCAATCATGAGCATGGCTGCGCGCGCCGATGTATTCGTCAGTAGCGAAAAAGACAATGCCATCCTGCAAATGGATGGCGACGGCAAAGTGATTCGCTCCATTCCGGTTTGCCAGCGCCCGCGCCACATGGCCTGGGCCCAGAATGGCCAGCAAATCATGACGGCCTGCGGCGACAGCGACCAGATCGGCATCGTGGATGTGGCAACGGGCAAGCTGATTGACAGCATCCCCACCGGCGAGAGTCCTGAGATTTTCGCCCTGTCGCCAGATTCAAAAACTGCCTATGTCTCGATCGAAGACGGCAGCCAACTGGCGGCCTACGACGTGGCCAGCAAGAAGCCACTTTTCTCCGTCAAGACCGGGGCAGAGCCCGAGGGCGTGCTGGCCACCGCCGATGGCAAGTGGGTGTTTGTGACCTCCGAGGTGGCCAATGCGGTTTACAAGGTGGAGGTGGCGACGCGCAAATCGGTAGGCCAGGTCAAAACCGGCATGCGGCCGCGCCGCTTTGCCATCACACCCGATGCCTCCGAACTGTGGGTCACCAACGAACTCGGCTCCGGTGTCAGCATCATTGACACCGCCGCCATGAAGATCAAGCAGACGCTTAAATTCGAGGTGCAAGGCATGCGCGCTTCCGACATTACGCCGGTGGGCATGTTGATGAGTGCAGACGCCAAGACCGTCTGGGTGGCGCTGGGTCGTGCCAACCACGTAGCTGAGGTGGATGTGGCCACACGCACAGTGCGCGGCCTGGCCCTGGTGGGCAAACGGGCCTGGGGTCTGGCATTGAACAAGGACGGCTCGCGCCTGTATGTGGCCAACGGTCAGTCAGACGACATGACCATCATCGACACCAGCAACCGCAAGGCCCTGAAGACCGTGCCGGTGGGGCGCGAGCCGCACAGCATTTTGACCAACTGATTCCAGCACACCATGAATGTCAAAACCACACGGACCCATCCCGTGCCCGCCTGCTATTTTCTGCTGCCTTTGACGTTGGCCTTGTCCACCAGCTTTCCCGCGTGGGCCCAGAACGCGGAAAAGCCAACAGGCACCCTTGCCGAGGTGACGGTAATCGCCACGACACCAGTGGCGGGCACCGGCATCGCGGCGGGTAAATTTGCCGGCAATGTGCAGACCCAGTCGCACGACGCACTGGACACGCCCACGCAGGACTTGGCCCAACGCCTGAACCAGTCACTGGGCTCCATGAGCGTCAACGACACGCAGGGCAACCCGCATAGCGTGGATCTGAATTACCGCGGCTTTACCGCCTCACCGGCACTGGGCACGCCGCAAGGACTGTCGGTGTTTCTGGATGGCATGCGCATCAACGAGCCCTTTGGTGATGTGGTGTCCTGGGATTTGTTGCCGCAACTCGTCGTCGACAAGGTCACCGTCATCCCGGGCTCAAACCCGGTCTACGGGCTCAACACCCTGGGCGGTGCCATCAGCATGACCAGCAAGAATGGCAACAGCGTGAACGGCAGCCAGGGCGGCATCAGCATCGGTTCTTTTGGCCGGCGCACCGTAGATGTGGAGCACGGCAACCACAACGATGACGGTAACCTGTACTTCGCCGCATCGGTTGCCAATGATGACGGTTGGGCCACCAACAACCCGAGCAAGGTGCGCCAGTTCTTTGGCAAGTACACCGTGTATGGCGAGCGCGGAGATGTCGCCATTTCGCTGCTGGCCGCCGACAACCTGCTCTATGGCAACCAGACCGTGCCGCTGTCTATGCTGGACAACGCGCAACAGGGTTACTCACACCCCGACTACGTGGCCACGCAAAACATCACGCTCAACGTCCAAGCCAATGTGGCCGTGGACGCGTCCAACAGTTACGCCGGTAATCTTTACACCCGCAGCCTGACGCGCGACATCCTCAACAGCAATGTCAACGCGCTGGTCAGCATCACGAACAATGCCCCTGGATGTGTAGGTAATGCGCTCGACCCTTGCCCCGCCGCCAACCTGCTGGCGCATTACACCCAGTCGATTTTGGGAGCCAATGCGCAATGGACCAATACCGATCCGCTTTGGAATATGAACCAGGTGCTGACCGTGGGCCTGAACACCGAGTTCAGCCACACCGGCTTCAACAACCAGGGCCAGTACGCCAACGTCGATGCCAGCCGCGGACTGGTGGGCGTGAGCGACTACCAGCCGCAGGCCGATGTGCAGTCGGACAACCAACGCCTGGGCCTGTTTGCCACCAGCACCTTCGACGCGACCGATGCATTATCGATCACCGCATCGGCGCGCTATGACTACGCGACACTCAAGCTGTCCGGCCAGTCTTGTGTCTCACCTGATGGCCTGTGCGACAACACTTCATCCGTTGCAGCAGGCTCGCTGACCGACGTGAGCGGCGACCACACCTACCAGCGCCTGAACCCATCGCTTGGACTAACCTATTTGCTGGCGCCGAACTGGATTGCTTTTGCCAACTACGCCGAAGGTTTTCGCACTCCTTCCGCCATCGAGTTGGCTTGTTCCGACCCGACCGTGCCCTGCTCCGGCGTACCCAATGCCTTTGGTGCCGACCCGGAGTTGAGTCCGGTAGTCTCCAGAACCTATGAAATAGGCATGCGCGGCAACATCGGCAACCGGGTGAAATGGCGCGCCGCTTACTACCGTACAACACTGGACAACGACATTTTGTTCAATCAGAGCAGCCTGAACAGCGGCTACTTCTCCAATGTGGGACAAACCCTGCGCCAGGGCATGGAGTTGGGTCTGGACGGTCGCCTCGGATCGGTGGACTACGCCATCGACATCGATTGGATAGAGGCCACATACCAGTCCGGCTTCATGGTGGCCAACCCGGCGAACAGTGCGTCCACTGTGCCCGTCAAAGCGGGTGACTTTATCCCGGGCATTCC
>CAIQYP010000572.1 GCA_903876045.1 uncultured beta proteobacterium
ACGTCATGATTGACCTAGGCGCATTGGGTGAACCGGGCAACGTAGTGATTGAAGACGAGCGCAATTTGGCGACGCTTGAAGCCTGGGCGATAGCAGCCACCCAAAACGCAACGCAGTGCTGGGTACAACTTAACCACCCCGGAAAGCAAGCGCTAAAAGGACTGAACAAAGAAACCGTAGCGCCATCAGCAGTGCCATTTCGCGACGACATGAAGGCCTATTTTTCGACACCTCGCGAACTCAGCGATGCCGAGGTGCATGCATTGGTTAAGCGCTTTGGAACGGCGGCAGGTATTGTCAGGAAGGCTGGATTTTCTGGAGTGCAAATTCATGGAGCGCATGGATATTTGGTGAGCCAATTCTTATCACCCCACCACAACTGCCGCACCGATGATTGGGGTGGTACGCCGGATAAACGTCGCCGCTTTGTGCTTGAGGTTTACCACGCTATGCGTGAGGCTGTAGGACCGAAGTTTCCCGTGGGCATCAAGCTCAACTCTGCTGACTTCCAACGGGGCGGATTCACAGAGGAAGAATCTCTGGCCACCATTCGTGCATTGGCCGAGGCAGGCATTGATCTGATAGAAATATCTGGCGGCACTTACGAAGCTCCCGCAATGACGGGCATAAAAGTCGATAAGAATCTTGTCAAAGAGAGCACACGCCTGCGCGAGGCTTATTTTCTGGAGTTTGCCGAGAAGGCCAGGGACGCCGTAACGATTCCCATGGCGGTGACAGGAGGCTTTCGCTCTGCCAGTGGAATGACGCAGGCGATCGAATCGGGAGCAACAGACATGGTCGGCTTGGCACGCCTTCTTGCCATGGAGCCAGATGCACCAAACAAACTGTTGACTGGGAAATCTGCAAGTTATCAAGTCAAACCCATTGCTACCGGCATTAAAGCCATCGACAAAATGGGCCTGCTGGAGATCATTTGGTACACCGGGCAACTCAAGCGCATGGGTCGTCGGCAAGCGACCTGGCCTACCGAACCCGCTCTTTGGGTTTTTGCCAAGCTGGTTTGGGCAATGGCTGGAATCGGAAAGAAAATGCGAGCAACAAAAGTACGGGCATCCTGAATCGTGTAAATAGCTAGCAATGCTTCACGCGACAATTGATATGCGCTTTGCAGCAGTGCACCTTGAACGTGATATCAGGATTCACTTAGGGATCAGGTCCAAAACTCAGTTTGAGAATGTGGCATAAGCGAACATGTCTCGCCTAATGAAAAACTATCGCCAATTGCAGCCTCTTCTTGCTCCTTCCGGTGACTTCTCTACTGAATAACAGCCCCTTGGCTGTTTGCAATCGCATTCATGCCTGAGCCCTCTGCAACAGTACCTTTCTGACCATCCAGATATTGGACAAGGCAAGCAACGTCTTGAGCTTGGCCGTGTTCTTTTCCAGACCGCGATAGCGAACCTTGCTGTGACCGAACTGGCGCTTAATTACTCGAAAAGGGTGTTCCATTTTTGCCTTCACGTTGGCCTTAAGTTTCTCGGCCTGCTCCGTGAACGCTCCCCAAGCCGTGGGCTCTCAACTTGGCATTACTGAGTTGCAGAATCTTCGTGCACAGGTCGTGCGCCTCAAGCAAGTGGCGAAGGCGTAGGACGCTGACCTGGTAGGGAATGCGCTCGGTGCCACTGATACCCGGGTCCGGGCTTCAGTGCCATGAGATTGTTCTTCGAAAGAATAACGCTGGTACGCACGAGACGAACGCGTTCGGTTTGATCGACGACTTCAACGCGGCGCGGAAACTGCCCAGACCCAGCTTGCCAAATCAGAACCGGTATTGAACGTGTGAGAGCTGCTCTGACATTCGCCACAGTTTTTTGGCGGTCGCTTCATCACGGGAACGGCGATTGGATCCGACTTTAATGGGCGCGCCACGCATTTGCCCCATTGAGCGCGGACCGCAGTAATCACCGCCGTTGATGTCAGAGCCCAGTGCCGCGTACAGCGTTGGCAGCGCACCGTCCGCTGCTGATTGACAAACAAGGGGAAAGAAAATACTCAGGAATTTTGGAAAGTAATGCGCAAGATTGGTTGCGGCAACCCCTGGGTGCGCGGCTACTGAAAGTGTCTTTATGCCAGCAGCTTGCAAGCGACGATTTAGTTCATAGGAAAATATCAAACAGGCGAGCTTGCTCTGACAATAAGCTGCATACCTGCTGTAGCCCTTTTCAAACTGTGGATCGTCAAGACGAATCTCTCCCCATTTGTGGGCAAGGCTGCTCAGACTAACAATACGTGACCCCGGTATATTGGCCAAAAGTGGCAACATGAGACCTGTCATTGCGAAGTGTCCGAGGTGGTTAGCCGCCAACTGACTCTCGAAACCGTCCTCACTGAGTGCGTAGGGCGGCATCATGATGCCGGCGTTGTTGATCAACAAGTCAAGCGATTGGTAGCGCTTGGCAAAAGTTGTTGCGAAATGATGTACCGACTTCAGGCGAGTCAAGTCAAGCTCCATGCACTCGATTTCAGCAGCACTATGTTGTGCCCTTAATCTTGCACTGGCGGCCTTGGCCTTGTCCAGGTTACGACAAGCCAGGACCACCGCACAGCCCCTACCGGCGAGCGCTAGTGCGGTTTCATATCCCAATCCAATATTGGCGCCGGTGACAACTGCGAGCCGCCCGGCCTGTGACCCGGAATCGTTGATCGTCCATCTCATAGCATTCTCCAGTGGCATCAGCGGGAAGAACAATAGCCTGCCGTAGATTATTCTTTATCCTGCTGGCACGTAGCAACTGCAAACTGAACACTTTGCTACATCGCAAATTAAAGAAACTTGAAAGCAGACTTCAGTGCCTTGCGAATCAGCACAGGCACCTCACCCGCGGCAAACAGCGTGGCGACGAAGGAGAACTGCGTGCGCACCACGCCACGCTCATGGCTGAAGGCTTTGAAGCCGTAGTGACCATGCGCGTTGCCGATGCCTGAATTGTTGACGCCTCCGAACGGCAGGTTGCCATGCAGGAATTGCATCAGCGCATGGTTGACACAGGCACCGCCAGATACGGTGCGGGTCAGCACCTTGTCTATGTTTGCGTTGTTGCGGCTATAGATGTAGAGCGCCAGGGGTTTGGGGCCTTCGTTTATGTGGGCTATGACCTCGTCTATATCTCGATAGCCCAGGATGGGCAACAGCGGGCCAAAAATTTCTTCTTCCATGATGCGTGACTTGTCAGACACCTGGTCGAGCAAGGTCGGTTGAATGAAGCAATCGCCTTCGCTGATGCCGCCGCCTGCAAGCGTGCGTGCGCCAAGCGCATTGGCGTCGTCCAGCAGGGCCTTGATGCGTGACGTGTGCCGGGCATTGACGATATGGGCCAAGTGCGGACTGACATTTTGCTCGGCCAAGGTGGTGCCATAGGCCTTGGTGAGTTGCTCGCGGCAGCAGGCAACCCAGGCGTCTTTCACGCTTTCGTGCACAAACACGTAGTCGGGTGCGATGCAGGTCTGGCCCGCATTGGCAAACTTGGCCCACATCACATTGGTGGCCGCGAGTTTGAGGTCGGCACTTTCGTCGATGATGGTCGGGCTCTTGCCGCCCAACTCCAAAGTTACGCTGGCCAGATTCTTGGCCGCTGCGCCCATGACGTACTTGCCGATCATCGGACTACCGGTGAAGAAGATGTGGTCGAACGGCAGTTCCAGCAAGGCCTGCGATACATCGGCCTCGCCCTCAAAGATGGCAACCTCGTCCTCGGCAAAGACTTCGCGCACCACTTTGCAGATTAGTGCTGAAAGATGGGGAGTCAATTCCGAAGGCTTCAAGATGGCCGTGTTGCCGGCCGCGATGGCAGAGACCAGCGGGCCCAGCGTCAGGTTCACCGGGTAGTTGAATGGCCCGATGATCAGGCAGCGACCACGCGGTGCATATTGCACATGGCTGCGCATGCCCAGCGTCAGCAACGTGGGCCATACGCGCTTGGGTTTCATCCACTTCTTGAGGTTGCGAATGGCGTCATTGGCCTCGACGCAGACCGGCAAAATTTCGGCCAGATCAACTTCACCCTGCGGCTTCTTGAAGTCCGCGTAGGCGGCGCGGTACCAGTCCTCGGTATGGGCAATCACGCAGTCGCGCAGCTTGCGGATCTTGGCGATGCGTTCCTGCGCGGTCGAACTGCGCAAACGAAGGGCAGTGGCAGCCTGGCTTTCAAAAACCATCTGGATGCGGCCTTTTTCGAGCACGGGCTGGAGTGCGGTGACTGACATGATTCTCTCCCTATTCTTGGTTGAAACTTTTGCGTTTGCACGCCTTAGCTGCATTCAGGCTGGCATGCCTTCGATTTAGTTCAGGAACAAGCCATCGGCCTACCGGGTGTGTGAGTTCCGAATAAGGTCAGCCGCTTTTTCCGCAATCATGATGGTCGGTGCATTGGTATTGCCGCTGATGAGCGTGGGCATGACGGAAGCATCGACCACCCGCAAGCCCTGCAGGCCGTGAACCTTGAGTTCAGGGTCAACCACTGCCATGTCGTCTGTGCCCATTTTGCAAGTGCCGATAGGGTGATAGATGGTGTCAGCCCGCGCGCGAATGTGTTGCTCCCATTGCGCGTCGCTCATACCATCGGTGACTCCAAACATTTCACGATGGCGGAACTTTTGCAGCGGTGGTGCCAGCAGGATGTCGCGGGTCACTTTGGCGCCATGCAGCAGTGCTTTGAGATCGCGCTCGTCCGACAGGTACTTCGGGTCTATGCATGGGTCGGCCAAGGGGTCGGCAGATTGCAAAAAGACCGTGCCGCGCGAGTGCGGGCGCAGGTAGCAGACGTGGCACGAAAACCCATAACCGGCATGCAGCTTGCGCGCATGGTCCTCCACCATGGCAATGACGAAATGCATCTGAAGGTCTGGTCGCTCTATGCTGGGGTCGCTCTTGAAGAATGCGGCCCCTTCGGCAAAAGGTGTAGCCAGCAGGCCGCTACCGTCCTTGTTCCACTGCGCAAGATTACCCAGCAGATTGACTGTGCCCGCCAGCCCGATGCCGAAGTTGTCGGTGTCTTTGGATTTGAAGGCCTGAATGAAGTCCAGATGGTCCTGCAGGTTCTGGCCGACCCCAGGTAACTCATGCACCATTTGAATGCCATGCTGGGTGATGTCTTGCGGCCGTCCAACCCCGGAGAGTTGCAGGAGTTGCGGCGTACCGAATGCACCGGCTGCAACGATGACTTCGCGCGTTGCCTGAACTTCCAGGTCTTTGCCATCGGCCCGGTATGCCACGCCAACAACCCTCTTTCCATCAAAGACAAGCCTTGTGGCCCGCGTATTTGTCTTTACCGTGAGATTGGGGCGCTGACCCCGTATCGGGTCCAAGTAGGCGGCGGCCGTGGAGCAGCGCTCGCCCCGGCGGGCGGTATCGTGAAACTGCGTCACCTGATAGAGACCAACTCCCTCGTTGTCGCCATCGTTGAAATCGGCGCGTGCCGGGATACCACAGTGCCTGGCTGCTTCAACGAAGGCATGGCTGATCGGGCGCGGGCTTCGCTGATCCGAAACATGCAATGGCCCGTTGCCACCGTGCAGGTCACTCTGGCCACGTTCGTTGTTCTCAGACTTTTTGAAATACGGCAGTACCGATTCCCAGTCCCACCCATCACAGCCGAGGTTGGCCCAGTGGTCATAGTCCTGCCGCTGGCCGCGGACATACAACATGGCGTTGATGGTAGAAGAACCTCCTAAGGCCCGCCCGCGTGGCTGATAACCGCGTCTTCCGTTGAGGCCCGGTTGCGGCACGGTATTGAAGGCCCAGTTGTTGATCTTCCCCCAGCCTGGCAACATGGCCACGGCACCCGCGGGCGTGCGCACGAGGATGCCGTCTCCCTTGCCACCCGCCTCCAGAAGGCAAACGGTAACGCCCGAATCTTCGCTCAGGCGAGCGGCCAATGTGGCACCAGCGGAGCCACCACCTACGATGATGTAATCAAATTTCATGAGATATCTTATGACTGGTATCCAGGAATTTGTCAAAAAACACTGCGTTCTGGTCAACACCGGCTTGAACCAGCGCCGCAACGCATGCATCGACCATGGGAGGCGGACCACAGAGATAGGCTTGGCTCTGACTAAATGCGGCATTGCTGGCATTTGTCAGATGCCCGGGGATCAGACCCCGGCGCCCTGTCCAGTCACTGTCAGCCGGTTCGTCTGATAGCACGGGAATAAATTCAAAACGTCCTATCCAGTGGCGCTGGATTTCTGCAATAGCTTGCAGCCCGTAAAGGTCATGCTGTGTGCGTGCGCCAAAGTAGAGCACTACGTCGCGGCCCGACTTTTTGTCACGCAGTGCCTGTTCAAGAATCGCCTTGACGGGGGCAAGACCGCTACCACCCGAAACCGCAATGATGGGCTGCGTTCCCGGGCGCAGGTGAAAGTTACCGTAGGGGCCTTTTAGTGCGAGTTTCTCACCCACGTCCGCAGCGTGAAACAACCACTCGGTAAAGTGCCCGCCTGCCACCTTCTTGATGAACAGCCGCACCAGATCACTGCCGGACTCCGCCCCGGGCGCACTGGCAAAGGAGTAGCTGCGCACAACAGGTTGTGGCGTGTCGTGTGTATCAAATCGCGAGACCTCGACATACTGACCTGCCGTAAAGGGCATGGAAGTCGCCAGTTGCAGTTCCACTTCAAGAATATCTGCGGTCAGGGGTTTGAGGCCAACAATCGTTGCTTCGGTGCTGACCACCGCATGGTCGGGGCTATCCGGCTCCAGCGTAACCTCCACAGTTACGTCAGAGCGGGGATGGCTCTGACAGGCCAGTATGTAGTTGGCTTGCAATTCCCCGGCCGACAGCAGGTAACTCTTGTCGGTGAGTTCTTTCACTTTGCCACTAACCAGCCGGCACTTACAGGCGCCGCATCCGCCCGCCCGACAATTGTGCGGAAAGGCCAGGCCCTGATTCAGTGCTGCCTGCAAAAGACTCTCGTCAGAGGAAGCCTGCACTTCTGCGCCTGCAGGATCCACGCGGAAGCTGTAACGCGAAGGTGCCTTCCGGAAAAGACCGAACATCATGTTCAGGTGCCTTGCTGCAGCAGTTGTCGCTCAGCGGCGGTGGCGTGCTTTTCATCCCAGTTCTTGAGCGCTGGAGCCATCATCTTTTTGAACAAGGGTGGAACCAGCACAACAACAATCATGGTGAGATAGCCCAACGGAAGCATGGGGGCATTGGGATAAGCACGCAGCTTCCAGTAAGGAAGCTCCGCCGCCGCATGGTGATGCGAGTGGCGGGCGAGACTGAACAACACGCGGCTACTCATCCAGTGATTGGAGTTCCAGGAGTGGCGTGGCTCTACCGGCTGTCCGGGGACGCGTACCAAACCATAGTGCTCAAAGTAGTTGGTGGTCTCCAGGAACTGTTTGCCAAGGAATGCAATAGCCGTCCAAAGGAACAGGCCAGCCCAACCCGCAACAGCGAAGGCAGCGACAAACAGCGCGATGTTCTCCAGATTGCCACGCATGAACGGGCTGTTCATCGGGTTCCAGATGGACTTGTTCAACTTGGCAAGCCGCGCTTTCTCCAGTTGGTAGGCGTGGACATAGCTGAAGACTGTGGAGCGAAGGGTGAAGGCATAGAAACTCTCACCACGCCGCGCTGTGGCGGGGTCGGCAGGTGTTGCAACGCGGGCGTGGTGACCGTAAACATGTTCGATGGCAAACGAGGTGTCTGCGGTAAAGGCCAGCATCCATCGGCCCATGAATAAATCAAACTTGTTGTTGGTTCGGTGCGTAAGCTCATGCCCTGTCACGGTACCCGCAGCAGCGTTGGTAAGTGCTGCCGACATCACTGCACCCACCCACATCGCCCAGTGGTCGGTGCCTGCCCTTGCTGCAAACAGATCAATGCCAAATGTGGATTGAAGCCAGGTGCCGAGCGCTGCGGTATCCCCGGAGCCAATGTTCCAGAGCAGCACAAGATTCATCACCGCAAGAAAAGGCAGGATCACATAGCACGGGAGATTGAGCAGCAAAGACTGTTTAAGTGCGGGCTCGGAGTTGTCCTTGGGCAGGATGGCATCGCCGGCAATGAATAACGCCATTTCAGCCACAAAGGGCGCCCACAAGTACCAGCCGCCTTGGGTGAATGCCAGGATAGCCAGTAAAACGATCAAAGGCATCATCCAACTCGTTAAGTATTTCGACATGTGCAGATCTCCATTGGAAAGACCCGAATCGTAGGAGGCAACACTGCGCGTAAACACCGTAGAAGGTATCAACTTATCGTCTTAAACTTTCATCCATATTCAGTGTTTACCCTGCCAATTCTGTGAAGCTAACTACACCCCACGTCGCTGCAAGAGCCAATCCGGCCTATGTCCGATTGCTGCGCAACCTGTTGCGCTCGCTGAAGGTCGATGCCGACGCTTTGCTGGCGGCGGCGGGGTTAAGCTGGAATCAGTTGTCCAAAGATCCGCAGGGCATAGGTTACGCAACGGTCGATATGCTCATCCAGGCAAGTCTGGTCGCTACACAGCGACCATGGATTGGACTGGAGGTGGGTTCTGCAGCCGATCCTTCCACCCACGGTCAGGTGGGGTCCGCCGTGCTTGCAAGCTCGGACCTGCGACAGGCATTGGAGACCTTTGTACGATTTGCCTGTTTGCGCTCGGACTATTTCGAGTGGCGCTTCAGTGCAGAACCTGGCGGTGCCGCGCTCAATATCCGTGAACGGATTGATTTGGGGCCCAGCCGGGAATTCCTGAACGACCTGCTATTCAGCGTACACATCCGAATTATTGAAACGGTCATAGGGCATCCTGCTGAAACGCTGGTGGTGGACGTGCCAAGGGAGCAGCCTCCATGGGTGGAAGAGTTCACCAAGCGGTGTTCAGGGAAACTGCGCTTTGGCGCGGCCACTTTGACCTTTCATGTGCCCGATGCCTTGCTCGGTTTGCCGTGTGTTACATCCGATGGCCGCGCTTACGAGTCGGCGTTTCGTGAGTGCGAGGCCTTGCTTGCCGCCTTCAACGATTCCGGCAGCGCGCAGCAGGTGCGCACCATTCTGCTCACCGCGTCCGCGGTTTACCCCACGTTGGTTGAAGTCGCTGCACGTCTACATGTCACCCCGCAAACCCTGATGCGCCGCCTCAAACGAGAAGCATGTACCTACCAGAAAATTCTGGATGAAGTGAGAAGTTCCAGGGCACTGTGGTACCTGCAAAATACGAAGCTTTCTGTTGAAGAGATCGCTGCGCGATTGGGCTACGTGGATACCTCCAACTTCAGTCGCACCGTGCGGCGATGGTTTGGCATTTCACCCCTGGAGATTCGCAGCGGCGCGGTGATTAATAGGTCGACTTCCGGCTAACGAACATACGAGTCAGTCTCTAATTCTTAATCCGTGCGGCGACTGCAATGGGGGGACAAATTTGTGCTTCCTGATTTGGTCAAGTCCAGGTGTTCCTTGGATTAATTTCGCCGCCTCTCTGCTGCCTTTGGGCTACTGCTGTCCTTGGAGGGCGTTTGGCGAATGTCTGCTCTTTGCTTTTACGGTGGTAGACGCTGGTGATTCGCCCAATTCGCATGCCGTTGACTCTCTCGGGCTGTCCGGATTCAGTCGACGGTTTCCAACCACGGTCCGGTCAGGTTCCCTTTCCGGTCGTTCACTGGGTCCATCTCTAAGTCAGGCACGCAGCGGGAACCGAGACACGAACGTTCAAATTGTCCACCAGTTAGCTGCCGCTGGTTTCACTAGCCCACCGCCAGAACTGTTGCCACGAATTCAATCCAAGTTGCACTAGGACTCGCCTTCCGGCAACCCAGAAATCACCGTTCTCACTGACGGGTACGGCCAGTCACTAAAAGTTTGCTCACTGCCCATTCACTGGCCCAATAGCCAGAGACTTTTGGCAAATTGTCTTCGACATTCATCACCCGTGAGTGATAAAAGATGTGAACACTGGGCGGTGGAAGCACACTTTGGTCCGAGAAATTTGAACATTGCACGAATGCGAGCCCAACAAACGGGGCCAGGGACAGGAGACCCACAACAGACGATCCACA
>CAIQYP010000573.1 GCA_903876045.1 uncultured beta proteobacterium
CTGGAGCCCACTTCGCCATCGCGCAGCTTTTGCTTGAAATAACCCAGCGACACATAGCCCCAGATATCGCGTGACAGATCAATCAAAATCGTGTCAGCGCGCGCCACTGCATCGAACAGTTCGGCCATGTAGTCATGCGGCTCGATCTGGATGCTGTAGGGCTGGAAGTGCAGGCCCAAGCCCAGTGGTTCCGGCGTTTCGATGACCTTTTTGCTGAAGTTTTCCCAGTCAAAATCGGGCCAGGCTGATAGATGGGCATTGAAGTTGCCAACGGCGCCATTCATCTTCGCCAAAATCTTGACTGCGGCAATGCGTTCACAGGCGGCTTGCAGGCGTACCACAACGTTGGCCATCTCTTTGCCCACCGTGGTGGGGCTGGCGGTTTGACCGTGGGTACGGCTGAGCATGGGGACGTCGGCATGCTCATGGGCCATGTCGCGCAGTTTGAGCACAATTTTGTCCAGCAGCGGCAGGATCACGATGTCGCGTGCAGCACGCAGTTGCAGTGCATGGCTGGTGTTATTAATGTCTTCGCTGGTGCAGGCAAAGTGCACAAATTCACCGACCTTCTCCAGTTCGGGGCGCGCTTCAAACTTGGACTTGAGCCAATATTCCACGGCTTTGACGTCGTGGTTGGTGGTCTTTTCAATCGACTTGATGGCCTCTCCATCAACTTCAGAAAAGTTTTTAACCAGGCTCAGCAAATAGGTGCGTGCGCCGGGACTTAAGGGCTTGAATTCATCGAATCCGGCATCGCTTAAAGCAATGAACCAGGCAATTTCTACTTGCACACGGCGGTGCATATAACCCAATTCACTGGTAAGGGGGCGCAGTGTGGCGAGTTTGGCGGAATAGCGTCCGTCGAGCGGAGATAGGGCGGAGATGGCGGAGAAAGTCATGGGCGAATTGTAGGTTGTGCTTCACCTTGTCACCGGTTGGCGCCGTTTCGCCTTTTTGCATTTAGCCAATGGATAGAATGAAGTTAACTCTTATTTCCAGGTCAACCCATGAAACTTATCGGATCCACCACCAGTCCCTACGTACGCAAAGTGCGCGTAGTGATGGCCGAAAAGAAATTGGAATTCAACTTGGTGACCGAAGACGTCTGGGCAGAGCACACCACCATTTCCGGCTCCAACCCTTTGGGCAAAGTGCCCTGTCTGATCATGGAAGGCGCCGAGGCACTGTTTGATTCCCGTGTCATCGTGGAGTACCTGGATACGCTTTCTCCGGTGGGCAAACTGATACCGGCCGTAGGCCGTGAACGCGCAGAAATCAAGACCTGGGAAGCGTTGGCCGATGGCGTCATGGACGCAGCCATCCTCGCCCGACTGGAAGCCACCTGGACGGGCCGTAGCCAGGAGCAACGCAGTCAGGCCTGGATTGACCGCCAACTCTGCAAAGTCAACGACGCATTGAAAGCGATGAGTCTGGGGCTGGGTGAGAAGCCCTTTTGCGCCGGTATCCACCTCAGCCTCGCGGACATCGCGGTGGGTTGTGCGTTGGGTTATCTGGACTTCCGTTTCCCTGAACTGGCCTGGCGCGGTGAATACCCCAACCTGGTCAAGCTGCATGACAAATTGATGCAACGCGCCAGCTTTGCCGATACCGTCCCAGTTTGAGTAAGAGCGGCTAAATCCGCATCGAGCGAACTGGGGGGCTACTGATTTGCACGGCTTTTAAGCCAGCGCATCAGCCCACCCACCAGCGGCAACTTTTCGTACAATTCTTCCGCCGCGTCCCAGTAATCGCGGTGCAGAGTGACCAATTCCGCATCTGAAAATACCAAATGGGTTGCGCCCAGAATGATCTGCGGCTCTCCCTTCTTGAAGTTCTTGAAGCCGAAGCGGAATTCCCAGGTCATGAAGCATTGCTGCCCTTGCACCACTTGCGTGGTCACCACAAAGTGGGGCTGCTCCAACGCCTCAAACATATGCGTAAAAATATGCTGGATGGCGGCAATGCCTGTTACGTCATTGAATGGATCTTTGAAGCGTGCGCTAGCCGCGTAGTGGTCCACCACATCGGCCACGCTTTGCGGGTTGATGGTTTCGAAGTAGCAGGCCAATCGCGTTGCGGCAGCGCTGCAGTCTGTGGCAGGGGTGGTCTGTGTGTTCATAAGGTGGCGTGTCCAACCAATGCAAAGTAAATCCGGTAGGGCAATATCCGCAAGAGCTTAAGCCCCAGGGTGAAGCGCTTCGGGAAATGGATTTCAAAAGATCCTGCTGCCCAGCCCTTCAGGATCGCCAGCGCGGCCTGCTGTGGCGTCAGCAGGGCGGGCATGTCGAAGTCGTTTCGCGATGTCAGCGGGGTCTCAACGAAGCCGGGGTTGATGATGGAAACGCCGATGCCCCGGCCCTTCAGGTCCAGATGCAATGTCTCTGCAAGATGGATCAATGCCGCCTTGCTGGGGCCATACGCCAGGCTGTTGGGCAAGCCCCGGTAGCCGGCCACGCTTCCTACCAGGCTGATATGGCCGTTGCCCTGCATCAGCAGTTGCGGCAGCACGGCATCCAGCACGTTGAGTGCACCCAGGTAGTTCACTTGCATGTGGCGCGTGGCATCGTCCAGGTCCATGGCAAAGCCGCGCATCGCGGTGTAGTGGCCGGCGCAATACATCAGGCAATCCAATGGACCCATGGCAAGCAATTTTTGCGCGGCAAGTTGCACGGCCTGCCGGTCGGTCACGTCCAGCACGATCGCCTGCGCACCTGCGTGCACTGCGGCAAATTCCAGTAAAGACTGCTGGTTGCGGGCCGACACGATGACGTGGGCGCCTCTGGCGTGCAGTGCTGATGCCGTCGCTGCACCGATGCCGCTGCTAGCGCCCACAACCCAGACGGTTTTGCCACGCCAGTCAGTCTGTGGCGCGTTCAGGGGAGCAAACAGGCCCATCACTTAGCGCTTGAAAAATGACAGGGTTACTTCACCCAACCCGAAGCCGAACTTGCTCATGCGTGCCTTGTTGAGCATGACCCTGTCGCCCATCAGGTACATCCAGTCGTCAAACTGCACCTCATAAATCTTGCCGTCGACCGGCAGGCTCAGGGTGTAATTCCAATGGAAGGTGTTGCCGCGGCTTTCTCCGCTGGCCTCCCCCAGCACATCGTCTGCGCGGCCCGTAAAGTGCCCGTTGGCTAGCTTGGTCAGATGCCAGACGCGCTTTTGTTTGGTGCCGTCGGAATAGGTAAAGTCTTCGTCCATCGTGCCCTTGTCACCTTCCCAGTTGCAGACCATGACCACGCTAAAGCGTTTGACCACCGAGCCTGAGCGGTCCGTAAACACGCCGTAGGCATCCAGCGTGCCATTGAAATACGTCGACAAATCAAGCGTGGGCTTTTCATTGGCGTAGGTTTCAATGTTTTGGGAGGCACAGCCCTCCAGGCCGAGCGCGGTTGCGAGGGCAAGGGTTGCCTGTAGCAGACGTGGTTTCATGAGGGTCTCCGGATGATGAATAGGTAGAGCAGCGCCGCGGCCAGCAGTTTGAGAGCACAGGGCAAGAGGCAATAGGCGAAAGTGAGAGTGCGCAGCGCGGCGGCGTCTTGCGCGCCGGGCGTGTAACCCATCAGGCTCAGGATGGGCAAGGCCAACCCCGCCGCCAAAGCGAGATTCAATTTGGTGGCGAAGTTCCACCAGCCAAAGTAAGCGCCCTCGGCACTGCCACGGTCGCCATTTGCGCTAATGACGCCTGCCAGCAGCGCGGCGGGAAACGCCAGATCAGTCGCCAGGGCCACGCCCGAGAGCGCGCACACCGCCAGAAACGCCAGGCCATCACCCCGTCCGAGTTGTGCGGCAAACGCAAATACCGCGATGGCCAGCAACATGCCCAGACCCCAGGTTCGCGCCAGACCTAGGGCGCGCACGAGTTTGAGCCAGAAAGGTATGGCCACTGCGGCAGACAAAAAGTAGCACCCCAGAAACAGGGGTTGCAGGCCCGGCGTGGCTTGCAACCGGTCCTGCACAAAAAACAAAATCAGCGTGGCGGGTATGGCACTGGCAATACCGTTCACCATAAAAACGCCCAGTAAGGCGCGAAACGCGGGGCGCGAAAACGGGAGCCAGATGGCATGCCCCGCGGCGGGTTGCGCATTCAAGGTGCTTCTGGAACTGGCTTGAGACGGGGCATCTGTTTCTGTGCTGTCACGCGTTGGCTGCAAAGGGGGCTTGGGCGCATGGTGCCAAGCCCACAATGCCAGCGCCAGGGCCAACCAAAGCAGTGCGATGGCGGCAGGCATGCCCAACAAAAATGGTGCGACGGATGCCAGCACCACACCCAGCAGGCCAAGACCCTCGCGCCATGCGACCACGCGGCTGCGCTGCGCTTCATCTCCGCCCAGCATGGCGCCCCAGCTCTGATGCAATATGGACAGAGCGCTGTATGCCGCGTAAGTCAAAACCAGACACGCCAGCGCCCATGCCAGCAGCCCGTTCATGGAGAGTTGGGGTGGAAAGAACAGCAACAGCAAGCCCATCGCCAGTGCGGTGGCCGCCACAGCAGCCCAGGCTAATACGGTTGCGGGCGCGTGCGCATACAGGCGGTCACTCCAGCGGCCCAGGAACGGATCTATCACTGCATCAAACAGACGTGCACCGAGCAATAGCGCACCCAGTGCGGCTAAGGGAACACCGAATTGCAGCGCGTAATAGTTGGGTAGCACCACGTACAGGGGCAGGGCCACAAAAGCCAGAGGAAAACCCATCAGACCGTAGCGCCAGCCGCCTTGCCAACCAAAGGCCATTGGCGGTACCGATGCTGAGTGCCCGGCGGGCGTGGCATGCGTGGCCGTTGTCGGCGCCCCTGGTTGCAGTGAATCGCGAGCTGCATTCGTCATACGGCACCGCGCCTTAGCAATTGACTGCGCATCTGGGGCTCACTGGTTGCATCAGACAGCCAGATGCCAAAAAAAATGCGACTGAAATCCGGATCGTTCAGCGCCGGACGAATCTGGCCGTTGAACCAGAAGCGTGCACCCGCGCCGGGTGTGTGCAAACCGGTAATGCGGTCACCTGCTTTGACATCCGGAAAGGTCCGCATCATGGCTTGCAGCCAGGCTTGCTCACGTTCATCGCTGAGCGGCCCCTGGCGCCGCATTTCCTTTAGGGACCGCTCGGCGATCAAGGCGCCGCTAAGGTTGCGGAAATAGTTCAGTTCCAGCGCAAATGGGCTTAGCGCATAGATGCTTGCATTGAAGCCACTTTGCACCCAGAGTCTTGCCTCGTAAATGGCCAAACCCAAAAAGCGCAAGGTGGCAGAGCCTAGTGCCTGTGCACCGGGAAGTTCTGCCTGCACCTCCGGTGGCGTTGGCGGGCTGGCCTCTGCAGGATTTGCTGCCCGACAGGTGCTTGGGTAGCTTGCACTGATCAAGGTCCAACTAGCCAAACCGCCCAGGCCCAATGCCGCACGGCGGGAATAACCGCGGCGCTCTTGCATGCCTATCAATGCGTGGGTTTGCGCAGCGTGTACTGCACCACGTCGATATTGCGTTCATCAAAAGCCGCCTCGCAATAGGCCAGATAGAACTCCCAGATGCGCACAAAGCGTTCGTCAAATCCATTGGCCAAGACCGCATTGCGCTCAGCTAGAAAACGGTCGCGCCAGCGTCGCAGGGTTTCGGCGTAATCCGGGCCGAAGGAGAAACTGGTCTCCACTTCCAGACCCGCGGCCTCGGCTTGTTGCTTGAAAACGCGGGGGCAGGGCAGGCAGCCGCCGGGGAAGATGTATTGCTGAATGAAATCTGTCGAATGGATGTAACGGTCGTAAAACGCGTCGTCGATCACGATGCTCTGGATGCAGGCGCGTCCGCCCGGTTTAAGCAGCTTGGACACTGCGCCAAAGTAAGTCGGCCAGTATTCGCGGCCCACGGCCTCCACCATTTCAATGGAGCAAATGGCATCAAACGGCGCGTCGTTAATGTCGCGGTAATCTTGCAGACGTAGATCGGCGCGATGGTCAACGCCCAAGCGCTGCATGCGGGCGTTGGCATAGGCCAACTGCTCGGTGCTGAGCGTCACGCCGGTGATGTTGGCCCCCATTTCAGTTGTGGCCATTTCCGCCAACGCACCCCAACCGCAGCCGATTTCCAACACCCGGTCGCCTGGCTTGACGGCCGCTTCGGTCAGGGCGCGGCGTACCTTGGCCAGTTGCGCATCGGCCATGGGCTGTGCCATATCGCCGTTGAAAAGGGCGCTGGAATAATTCATGGTTTCGTCCAGCCACAGGCCGTAAAAAACGTTGCCCAGGTCGTAATGGGCGTGAATGTTCTTCTGGCTGTTGGCACGTGTGTTTCGGTGCAGCAGGTGCTTGATGCGGTAGAACAGGCGTCCGGCCCAGCTGCCGTAAATCACGGCTTCGACCTCGGCCCGGTTGCGGATCAGCACACGGAGCAGCTCGGTCAGGTTGGGGGTGGTCCAGTCGCCGGCAATATAGCTTTCTGCAAAGCCGATATCGCCAGACTTGAGCGCGGCGGCGCAGACGTTCCAGTTGTGAAGCGCCAGCGTGGCGTGCGGCAGGGCATCACCACCAAAGCGCTGCATGCTTCCGTTAGGCAATTGCACCGTCAGGCTGCCGTGCCGCAGGCCTTGCAGCAGTTTGAAGACGGTGCGCGCTGTGGCCGGTGTGCCGCGGGGCAAGGTGAAGCGTTGGCTGGCGGTGTTGCCAAGGGTGGTGGTGTTCATAGGTTAGGGCGCTGAAGGTGGGCGGGGTGGCGGGGCTCTAGCGGGTGACAAAGGTTGCGGGCAGCGGGCCTTTGCCAATAAACGGCACGCGCTTGATCCATAGCTTCAAGGCCTGCCAATGGATGCGCGCCAATACGTTCCAGGTCATAGCCGGGTAGTGCAACAGCGCGTGGCGCACGCTGGCCGCAGACAGTGGCTGCAAAGTGCCGCTGACACTGGTTTCAATCAATGGGCCTTCTGCATCGTCATAGTCAATGCGTGCCACCGTGCGGCGCAGGTCGGGGGTGAGCATGAAGCGAAAGCGGTAACTGCCTTCCACCTGACAAAACGGTGAGACGGAGAACACCTTGTCGGCGCGCAACTCGCGGCCATAGGCGGGCTCGTCCAGCAGATAGCAATGTCGCTGGCCAAAGGTGTTGTTGACTTCAGCCACCACGGCTCGCAGGCTGCCATTCGGCCGGTGGCAATACCAGAAGCTCACCGGTTTGAAGGTAAACCCCAGCACGCGTGGATAGGTGTGCAGCCAGACCTCGCCGCTGGCGTCGGTAATGCCCTGGCCTTGCAACAATTCATCCAGCCAGGCCAGCGCGCCACCTTGTTCGGGGCCACGCGCATCGCCGTGGTCCCGGTCGTAAAAGCTCAGCAGTGCGCGGTGGTTGCGTGCCAGGTTGCCCGGGCCGTTCTGCTGCAGGCTGCGCATGGGCAGCAACAAAAAGTACGTGCCATAGGCAAAGGCATTGCCCACGGGTTTCAGGCGGCGGTGGCGCACCTGGCCAAAGCCGATCAGCGCTTCACCGGACTGGTCAAGCGTGCCAGCCTGCTTGGAGGTCAGTGTCATGCGGCTAAGCGCTGGGTTTGAGCCAGCGTGCGACTGATTCTGTTAGCCACATCAAGGCCTGAGGCCAGACCGTCCTCATGAAAACCGTAGCGAGTCCAGGCACCGCAAAAGTAGGTGCCTAGCTGGCCCTGCAACACGGGCACCTGTTTCTGCGCATGAATGGCTGCCAGGTCGAAAACCGGGTGGTCGTAGGTGTAGCTTCCCAGAACTTTGCTTGGCGCAATTTCCTGCAAAGGATTGAGCGACACCACCACGCTTTGCGTGAAAGGTAGAGGCTGCAGCATGTTGAGCAAATAGTGCAGGCAGACGCGAGATTGTTCTTGTTGCTGGTTGGCGGCGCGCTCGTAGTTCCAGGCGGCCCAGGCGCGGCGTTGGCGCGGCAGCACCGAACTATCGGTGTGCAGCACAGCGGCATTGGGCTGGTAACGGATGGCACCCAATGTGGCGCGCTCTTGTGGGCTGGCATCGCTCAGCAGCGCCAGCGATTGGTCCGAATGGCAGGCCAGCACCACCTGATCAAAGCGCTCTGTTTGACCGCCCGAGGCAATCCAGACACCTTGGGCATCGCGCCGGATACTTTGCACGGGCGTGTTCAGGCGCTTGTCGTGCACGCCCGAGACGATCTTTTCCACATAGTTGCGCGCACCACCAGTCACCGTCCACCACTGCGGCCGGTTGCTGACCTGGATCAGGCCGTGGTTGTGGCAAAAGCGAATCATGGTGGCCACGGGGAACTGCAGCATCTGGTCCGTCGGGCAACTCCAGATGCAACCCAGCATGGGCAGAAAATACCAGTCGCGGAACACGCTGGAAAAACCGTGTTGCGCCAGAAAAGCCGCGATCGGTTGCATCAGTTCGATGTCGGCGCCACTTTCAGCAATGCGCGTGGCCAGCGCGTTGAAGCGCAGCACCTCACGCAACATCTTCAGAAAGCGGGGGTTCAACAGGTTGCTGCGCTGGGCGAACACGGTGTTGAGCGTGGAGCCATTCCACTCCAGGGGCTGACTGCCGCGTCCGTTGGGCACTTGCACCGAAAACGACATGTCGGACTTGGCCGTGTCCACTCCCAGTTCCGCGAATAGCGCGATTAGCTTGGGGTAGGTCCGCTCATTGAAAACCAGAAAACCGGTGTCCACGCCATGCGTCAATGGCCCGGACGGGCCGGGCAGGGTGACATCCACGGTGTGGGTATGGCCGCCAAAATAGTCGCCGGCTTCAAATAGCGTGAGCTCAGCCTGGCCCCGCAGTTTGTGGGCTACTGCCAAACCTGAGATTCCGGAGCCAACGATGGCAATTTTCATAATGGATGGATGAGTGTTACCGTTAAAGTCATTTTGTGACTGATCGGTATTATTTTAAATCTATCGGTATAAGACCCTGCTGAATGCAGGGTATAGAGCGCTCAGGCGCAGCGGGTCGAAGCGTCCTTGGGCGTAGGCGATCGCGACCCTATGGGCCGTTTGCGTAAATTGGAGGGGTGTGTGGGTGGGCTTGGCGCCCGCCGCTACCAGAGTCGGTCGGTAGGCGCAGTTTGCGTCAGTGGCAGCATGCGGTCCATGGTGATGTGCACCTTGACCTCGCTATGCGGCACGCTGGCGACCACGCGGTAGTCCTTGTGGCCCGTGTCACGCACCGCATGCTCAGCAGTCGGCATGCCATTGCGGTTGAGGACTACGGCGACGCGCGGAGTGCTGGTATTGGCGCCACGCCGTACTACGACAGCCACCTCTTCCGAGGCCAGTTTGACAAAGGCGCCCGGTTGATAAATTCCAACGGCCTTGATCAGCGCGGCACCGGCTTCATCAACTTGTTTGTTTTCATCGAAGTAGCACGCCTGCATCGCCATAGCGGGCGACACGGGTGGCCGGGTGAGTCGGGGTGACAGCCTTGCAGCAAACATATCGGCGCGCTGAATCAGGCGCGCCAAGCGTTGCGCCGGTGTTTTGCTGCGCAAGCTACCCGGTGCCTCGGCGTGGTGCGCCGCCACGGCGTCTAACCACGTAGCGTCGGTGATGCCCACGGACTGCAGTATCTCGACAGACTTTTGCGCGTGCCCGTCTATTTGTGCCTGCTGAAAAGCATCAGCAGGGCGCTTTTGTGCGGTCAGTCGATCCTGCAACTCTGTCATCGACACATTCATGGTCAGTGCAGCCTTGCGCAAAATCATATCCACGGGTTCCGGCCAGTTCAGCACCTCGCGCGCAGCCAGGCCGCACATCACGCTCACCAGCATAGAGTGGGTTGCGCTGTACATCTCGGTCTCCGTGGCCGACAACTGAATCAAGGCAAACAGCGCGCCATTGGGATTGCGTTGCGACTCTTTAACAAGAATTTGGTGCACATGTTCCAGACGGTCCAGAAAGGATTCATTCTGTGGATCGCGTAAAACATAGTTGGCCTGCACCTGCAGGTCGCGCCAATCCACCCGATCATTTGCCTCCACAGTGCGCTTGACAGCCTTGTCGACCATAAGCTTGGAGTCAGCGATTTCGCCAATGGACTTGTCATTGCGCATCATCGTCTGCAACTGATCGATATAGGCTTTGTGAAGCGCCTCAGCGTCCAAGCCGTCAATGAATAGACCCTCATTGCGGCTATTGAACATGATGAGATCTTCCTTCGAGCGGATCACGAAAGATTTCTTGGCCAACAGCACACCATCCTTGCCGACCAGGTCACAAGGCAAGGGGTATCCAATGCGGATGGAGTCAATCTCGATGGGTATAAGGTTCATGTTGTCAGAAGATTATGCATCGGTGTCGCGGGGCAAAGGCGCGAAAAACGGGGAGAAGCGAAGCCAAAAGCCCTGCTAGCATTCATGTTATGCACTCCAAGAACTTGCCTCCCGCCTTTTTGCAAAAGATCCAGCCGCGAAACGATTTGGCTGTGGCCCTGCAAGCGTTGCCCCGACCATGGGTGTTTACCAACGGGGTATTTGATGTGTTGCATCGCGGCCATGTGGTCTATCTGGCGCAGGCTCGCGCTCTGGGTGGCAGTCTGATCGTTGCACTCAATACCGACGCCTCAGTCAAGCGTCTGGGAAAGGGCGATGACCGACCGCTCAACAAAGACGCCGACCGCGCCATCGTGATGGCGTCGCAGGAGGCGGTGAGTTTGGTGACCTGGTTTGATGAAGACACGCCGCTGGAATTGATTGGCGAGATCCGTCCCGACATCCTGGTGAAGGGCGGCGATTACGACATGTCCAAGCTGGCCGAGACCAAGTTGGTAGAGAGTTGGGGTGGCCACGCCCTGGCACTGCCCTTTGTGGCGGGTTACTCGACTACGCAGTTGCTGAACCGGATTCGCGCGGGGTGAGTTTTCTTTGTCGGGGCTCTTGTGCCTGCCGGTGAGCGGTTGGGTAATTGCTCGTCCCACGCAAACTCGTCTCTGGATCGCGTGTCCGCCGTGCGCTGTGTGTTGTCCCAAACGCGTACGTGGGGTTCGATCTGTTTCTCGTTAACCATCCAGTTGAGCATCGGTGCGGTGCCATCTGCTGTGTCACCCACCAAGCGAGTGGGTTTGATATCAAAACGCTCCTCAACGCGCTGCACCATCTTTTGGGTGGACGCCACTGCCTGAGTTCGATGCGCGGGCACAGCTTCAACGTCCATGCCGGTTCTTCGAGAAGGTGGAGTGATCGGAAATCCTGTCTTCCAGTCCAACTTGACAGAACCAGCGGTGGGCCGGATTCAAGTGGACTTCCTCGCATAGCCTGCGCTCTGAGCGATTGCCAAAGCAGTATTCAATGACCAGCATGCGAATCATCAGTTCAGGATTAATGGAGGGGCGCCCCGTGTGGATTTAGAAGTGCGACAAATTTGCCGAGCAGTTCCTCAAGTTCGAGCGAGCAGGCCGTCTACAGTCGGCCTTGGACGCGCCGAGATATTGGGTCCGTGCGCCGTATACTTGTGTGCATCCCGGGAGACAAAGCAGGTGTGGGCACCATAGACGATATCGTCAAAAATGAGGGTTCCATTGCATTCCAACTTTTGCCATCCAAGGTCATGATTGGCGCCAAGCTACCAATCAATGAAGTTGCCAGGCTCGCGGCGCTAAGGGCACTCGGCGTCCTGGATTCCCCGCTAGAGGCTGAGTTTGAAGCCTTGGTTAAAGTGGCATCTGCCGTTTGTGATGTTCCCATTTCACTGATCAGTCTGGTGGACAGCGATCGGCAATGGTTCAAGGCCAACTTGGGCCTGCCAGGCATTCACGAAACCGCTCGCGATATTGCATTTTGTTCACACGCCATACTTGGCGAAGACATTTTCGAAGTACCCAACGCGATGGCAGACGCGCGATTTGCCGATAACCCATTGGTCACACAGAGTCCGGGCATTCGCTTTTATGCCGGGGCTCCAATCCGCTTGTCTAGTGGCCACCTGGCGGGTGCGCTGTGTGTGATCGACCGAGTTCCGCGCAAACTGACGGCGCCGCAAAGGGAAATTCTGGGTCAGTTGTCCATCGTCGTCGCCAAAGCCCTTGAAACGCGCTCAAGCGAGATGCTCCTGTTCGAACAACAACGCGTATTGCAAGATATCCTGGATGGCACGGGTGCGGGCACCTGGGACTGGGACATGAAGTCCGGGCAACTGCAGGTGAACGA
Source organism: uncultured beta proteobacterium (assembly GCA_903876045.1). Taxonomy (GTDB): domain Bacteria; phylum Pseudomonadota; class Gammaproteobacteria; order Burkholderiales; family Burkholderiaceae_C; genus Allorhodoferax. Next base: position 12,120 of record CAIQYP010000573.1, read on the forward strand.
ACGATGGGCCGAGATTCTTGGCAGGTCACTAAAAGATTTGCAACCGGTTACTTTTGACATTTGGAGTTCGCTGGTTCACCCGGAAGACTTCCGACGAACCGAAGAGGCTGTCGCTGCCCACCTGGCCCATAAGACTGCCCGCTATGACTGCGAATTCCGCATGAAACACCTGGATGGTCATTGGGTCTGGTTGCATTCGAGCGGACAAATTAAGTCATGGTACCCGGATGGAACGCCTCAGAGAATGTTCGGCACCTATCTGGATATCACTGCACGCAAACAAGCCCAACTCCAACTGGTGGAAAGTGAGGGGACTCACCGGAGGCAGTATGAGGCCACACCCGCCTTGCTGTATTCCATCAATGACCAGGGCACGCTACTGAGCGTGAGTAACCTGTTTGCGGAAAAGCTGGGCTACTCGCGCGAAGAGATGATCGGGCACAAGCCGACCGTGTTCATGACTCCGGCGTCAGCACAATACGCACTGGATGTTGTTTTCCCTAGGTTCCTGGTGACTGGTGTGATCCGTGATATCCCGTATCAATGGACACGACGCGACGGCGAGACCATGGACACACTCGTGTCAGCCGAGTTGGAGCGCAATGCACAGGGCCAACCGGTGCGCAGCCTGTCTGCCGTTACGGACGTCACGGAGCGTCTGAGAATTGGCCGTGAACTTGAAGCGCAGCGGCAGCAATTGGCCAAAAGTGAGGCCCATTTGCGCAGCGTGATAAACAGCGTGCCCGCCCTGATCGCGTATGTCGATACCCATGAGCGGTATGTCTATGCCAATACGCAATACCGGGAGCGCTTTGCGCCACACCGGCAAGACCTTCTTGGCTGCTCGGTGCAGGAAATCCTGGGGCCGGATCTGTACGCAATAGCCAGCCCGCGGATCGCCCAAGCACTGCGGGGCCACGCACAAAACTACGATTGGCAACCCTTCCCGGATGTCTGGCTGCAGATCAATTACCGGCCTACGCACGACACGCAAAATAGTGTGACCGGCTACTACGTCTTGGGCACGGACATCTCCGAACGCCAACGTACAGAATCTGCATTGCGCGAGAGCGAACAACGCTTGGCACGGGTGCTGGAAGGTGCCAACCAAGGTTACTGGGACTGGAACCTGCAAACTAACAGCTTCCAAGTCAGCGCACGTTGGGAGACCATGTTGGGTTACAACCCGGGTGAGGCGCAGAAAGACCCCGCCAGTTGGCCCCAATTGGTTCATCCGGAAGACCTGCCACTGGCCCTGGCCTCGATCGAGCGACACGTTCACGGGCACTCCGCCAAGCACGAAGTGGAAATGCGCGTAAAAACCAAAGAAGGGGAATGGCGGTGGATATTGACCAGCGGGCGAATCGTCAGTCGGGACGCACAGGGTGCGCCGCTGATGATGTCAGGTACCCACACGGACATCAGCCAGATCAAAGCGCATGAGGCGGAACTGAACCGCGTAGCCAATTTCGATTCACTCACCCATCTGCCAAATCGTCGGCTGCTTTCCGACCGGCTGAAGCAGTCGATTCTGCGCTCCGATCGCAGCGGCAAGTCCACCGCAATCTGCTTCCTGGATCTGGACGGCTTCAAAATAACGAATGATCAGTTAGGCCACGCCGTCGGTGACCTGGTGCTGATTGGCATCGCCCAGCAACTGAGTGCCGTACTACGTGCCGACGATACCTTGGCGAGGTTGGGTGGAGACGAGTTTGTGCTTTTGCTGTCCGATATTGGGACCACCGAAGAGTGCACGGAAATACTCGAACGCGTGTTGGAGGCGACCCGACGGCCGATCCACGCGCTAGGGCACGTGATCGCCATCTCAGCGAGCATCGGTGTCAGTTTGTACCCTTCCGACAACGCCGATCCAGACATCTTGCTGCGGCACGCGGACATGGCCATGTACCTGGCCAAGCAGGCGGGCAAAAACCGCTATCAATTGTTCGACGCCGAAATTGACCGGATCGCGCAGAGCCACCGCAATTTTCTGGACCACATGGAAACAGCACTTCAGAGCCAGGAATTTGTGCTTTTCTATCAGCCTCTGGTGGACCTCAGCAGTGGCCAGGTGATTGGCGCGGAAGCTTTGGTGCGCTGGCAAAGACCGACCTATGGCCTGCTAGTGCCCAGCGAATTTTTACCCCATCTAAATGGCAGCCATCTGGAGGCCAGGTTTGGTGAATGGGTCATCGCAACAGCTTTGCATCAGATGCGGAACTGGAAGATGCTGGGGTTGGAAGTCAAGGTCAGCGTAAATATCAGTGCCAGCCACCTGTTGCAGTCCGACTTCCCGGCAAGGCTTGAGCAAACTCTGAGCCGGTACCCGGACATCGACGCGTCGCACCTTGAACTCGAGGTGTTGGAGACAACCGCGATCGGCGACATGCAACACGCCGTGGCGGTTTTGCAGTCCTGCATGAAGCTGGGCGTGCGCTTTGCACTGGATGACTTTGGCACGGGTTACTCATCGCTTACCTACTTGCGCAAACTGCCGGTGCATGTCCTCAAGATTGACCAGAGCTTTGTGCGTGATATGTTGAGCGATCCGGACGATCTGGGCATTGTCCGGGGCATCATCGAACTGGCAAGCATATTTGGTCGACAGGTTGTGGCGGAGGGTGTGGAGACGGTTGAGCATGGCGCAGCATTGCAAAAACTGGGCTGCAACCGGGTTCAAGGCTATGGCATAGCCAAGCCAATGCGTGCAGACCTATTTTCCGCCTGGTGCGATGCATGGCTGAAGTCAGGTTGGAATAGCCTAGTCGCGCCTCCGGGACCGCATTAACTTTTTGAAAATCATGCAAGTTGGAAATGGGCATCGCTGAACCGTACCCGGGTCGGTATACCCGTGCACATCTCACTTTGTGAATACCTGGCGAATGAACCCGGTTGCCGGTGCGAAGTGATGGCCGACGTGATGAGCGGCAGCTAAACGGGCCTGCACTGGAACGTCGGATAGTGGACTGTCAAGAGCACACACAATCAGCCTTCCAGAACCAACGGCATGAATTTTTGACTAGCCCCGAGCCCTTATCAGGCAAACACATTTGAGTAGTCTTTCGCTGGAAGTTGCGCGATGAGACCTGATTTTCGTATTGCGGCCGCACAGGCCAGTGAGGTGGTCGGCTTCAGGGCAGCTTCACGAGTTATTGGGATGTTGGCCAGCAATGACACCGACGGGCTGCTATGCCATTGCCTCAAAATCCGGGAACCGCAGTGAAAATGAAATAGCTGACGTACGATTTCGCGCAAAGCAGTCGCTAGACCCCCATCTACCTGTTGCGAAATTCATCAGGTGTGCTGACCATTCTTTGCACTACAAAGCAGGTACTGTAGTGTTCCAGGCCCAACATGTAACCGCTTGTCGAGCGGTAGATCCCGCGTTCGCAGGACGTTCAATGTCCTTCAAATGCACGATGAAATGCTGATTCAGAGAAAATTTGACAGGCGCTGAGGTGGCCTGACAACTTTGCTTGTCTGGGTCGCTCGGTCACTCCAACAACACCTATCGGGTTTGCTCATGCAAGAAGAAGATGAACGCTGCTGCGGCACTGGCACCTGCATCCTGGATGCACAAGGGCTTTGCTGGTGCGGGCAGCAGTGGGATGGGCTGACCATGTGCCGCCCCGCTACCGGCAGCTCGGACGCAGCGTCGACGTCGACTTCGGAACAGGCAGAACAGTCAGAACAGGCAGCGGATTTCAAATGACTGCATCGCACGCCGCCGTGCCCTCCGTATGGGCGCAACGCCTGGGAGTTGCCGGCTTGCTTCCGTTTGTCCTGCGGGCCATGGCCACGTGGGTGGCCTTGCCATGCATCGCCAGTGCCAGTGCCAGTGCTAGTGCTAGTTGCGTTGCTGGCGTCGACAGGCTTCACGCCTCTGAAAGTATTTTTTAACCCGTAAAGGAAATGCGTATGAAAACCCGAACCTTCTTGTCTCTTGGTGTGATAGCCGCTGCATGGGGCCTGAGCGTCTGTGGCACGGTGCTGGCTGCCGACAGTACGGCCTTTGTCGCCAAACTTGCCGGCGCCAACGAGGTGCCCGCCAATGCGAGCCCGGGCTCTGGCACGCTCGAGGCGAGCTTGGACAAGCAGACCAGCGTGCTCAGTTGGACCGTGACCTACGGGGGCCTGACCGGTCCCGTGAAGGCAGGACACTTCCATGGCCCTGCAATGGCCGGGGCCAATGCGGGCGTGGCGCTCGGATTTACTGGAAGTGTGGAAAGTCCCGTCAAGGGCTCGGCCACATTAACGGCTGCCCAAATAGATGACCTGATGTCGGGTAAGTGGTACGTCAACCTGCATACAGCGGCGAACCCTGGCGGTGAGGTGCGCGGCCAGGTGATGCCGACTCCGTAATTGCCTAGACTGAGACCGGGCAATCGCCCGGTTCCTTCTGTCCGTGCGTTGACGTGGTCCACGGTCAACCGCAGACAAACAACACATCCAGCTTGATCACAATCACCGCCGTTAAATCTTCCAAGTTGCTTTGCGAGGCCAGCCTCTCACGCGTTGTGGAAATGGCCTGGGAGGACCGCACCGCCTTCGAGGCGATTGAGGCCCAGTTTGGCTTGAATGAATCTGCCGTGATTGCCCTGATGCGCCGGCACATGAAGCCCTCGTCTTTTCGGATGTGGCGCAAGCGCATGGCCGGTCGCCAGACCAAGCACGCGGTGCTGCGCGGTGCCCCATTTCTGCGCCACCGCGCCACCCACAGCCGCCAGTAAGCGGCTGAAAACTCCTGATGCCCAAGCAACGAGCCCTGGTCTGGTTCAAGCGCGACCTGCGCATTCACGACCATGCAGCACTGGCAGTTGCGCAAGCGCACGGTGATGCGTTAGCCCATTTTGTAGTGGAGCCTGAATGGCTACCCGTATCCGTATGAAAACTGACTTCAAGGGCAACAAGCAGTCCCTGCCCAGCAAACTCTGCACGGTGTGCGCCCGCACCATGACCTGGCGCAAAGCCTGGGCCAGGAACTGGGACGCGGTGCTGTACTGCTCGGATGCTTGCCGCGCCAAGAAAAATTCTGCTGTCTCCAAGGCAAAGCATGGCTGAGCGTGCCCGCTTGCAGTCAATGCTTCCTGCCAAGGTGCGCCAGGTCGTGATCGTGCTGGGCGACCAACTCGACGCGCAGTCCTCCGCGCTAGAGGGCTTTGATGCCACGCAAGACGTGGTCTGGATGGCTGAGGTAGCCGAAGAGTCCACCCATGTCTGGTCGGCCA
>CAIQYP010000574.1 GCA_903876045.1 uncultured beta proteobacterium
AATAGCTGAGCAGACCGCAAAGCTGCTGACCGAAGCCGGCTACGCCATCAGCCTGGATACGCGCCGCGGCCTGGACCACGGCGCCTGGGTGCCGCTGTTTCACCTCTTGCCCGACGCAAAAATTCCCGTGTTTCAGGTCTCCATGCCTTATGACCTGAACGCCGAGCAAGCGGTGCAACTAGGCCGCGCGTTGGCACCTTTGCGAGCACAGGACGTGCTCATCGTTGCATCCGGCAGCATGACGCACAACCTGGGCGAGTTTCGCCGCGGCGTTGCTGCAGGCGACAACTATGTGCAGGAGTTTTCCAACTGGGTACGCACTGCCGTGTTGGCCAATGCGGTGCAGCCCGTCATTCGCTACCGCAGCGAGGCGCCGCATGCAGAACGCGCACATCCGACAGAAGAACACTTTCTGCCTTTGCTGGTGGCTCTTGGCGCGCAAATGGAAGGTGATGACGTGCAGCTGATTGATGGTGGCATTGAGCATGGCATGCTGTCTATGGACTCTTTTGTCTGGGGTATGACACAGACCCTTTCTTCAGCGCTGCATTGAATCGCTAAGCCCAACAAACCATGACCACCACCCACTATTCCTTAAGCGAACTGCAGACCGACTCCGCGACACAACTGAGCTATCGCCTTCGCCTGCCCGCGCCCGCAAAACCGACCAAGTTGCTGGTGCTATTGCACGGCGTGGGCGGCAATGAAACCAATCTGCTGAACCTGGCCGATGGCATTGACCCCGACACGCTGGTGGTGCTTGGACGTGGCCCTCTCCAAATGGGCGGCCCGCAGTTCGCCTGGTTCCGTGTGAACTTCACCGCGAACGGGCCGCAGATTTCTCCAGAGGAAGCGGAGCGCAGCCGCACGTTGCTGATCACCCTGTTGCAACAACTGCAGCAGCAGCACGGCATTGCGCCAACGCAAACGGTGATAGCCGGCTTCAGCCAGGGCGGCATCATGAGCGCCAGCGTGGGCTTGTCGTCGCCCGAAAGTGTGCGCGGCTTTGGCCTGCTGTCGGGCCGCATCCTGCCTGAACTGGAGCCCGTGATTGCCAGCAAAGAGCGCCTTTCCACACTCACCGCATTTCTCAGCCATGGCGAGCAGGACACCACCCTGCCGGTGCATTGGGCCCATCGTTCGGACGCGCTGCTAGCCCAACTGGGTGTGCCGCACAGTCTGAAGCTGTACGCGATGGACCACGGCATCAGCGCCGCCATGCATGCGGACTTTGTGAAGTGGTTGGAGGCTTAAGAAGTTGAACACCAGGAGCAGCATGCGCGGAAGCACCCTGCGCGCTGACTCTTCTGACTAGGCAGCGCAGGTAAATTAGCTCAGCCGCCTGAGCGCGCTGTTGCGCCGATCTTCCACCTTCGCGGCTTCGACCATACTTTGGCGCACAAAGTTGATGTGCTCGCGCGAGGCACGCATGGCTTCTTCGGATGCCTGCCCGCGTACCGATTCCCAGATGGCTTTGTGCTGGGCGCGCAACTGTTCCCATTGCTTTGGGATGGCGTGCAGATGGACCAAATTGTCGGAAACGTGCCCGTGGATCACACGCATCAAACTGGCCGCCAGATGACCAATCATGCTGTTGTGCGAAGCGTCGGCAATGGCCTGGTGAAATGCCACGTCGGTGTCAATACAGACCGTGATGTCGTCGCTGTCATAGGCCTGCTCCAACGCGGCGAAGGCCGCGTCAATGCGTTCCAGATCCACATCGGTGGCACGCTCAGCGGCGAGCCTGGCAGCCTCGCCTTCGAGCATGTGCCGAAACTCCAGCATGTCGGTCTGCAGCAGCGGGTGCGCCTGCAGCATGTCTTGCCAAGGGTCAGAGAAAGTCGCCTGCAAGCGATTGGTCACCACGGTGCCACCACCGTGCTTGGTTTCCAGCAGCCCCTTGTGCACCAGTTTCTGAATGGCTTCGCGCAGACTGGGACGTGAAATAGCCAGTTCCAGCGCCAGCGTGCGCTCGGATGGCAGGCGGTCACCGGCTTTTAGGGAGCCTTCCAGGATGCGCTGCTCCAGGTCACGGGCAACGATATCTGCAATGCGATTCAGGGTGGGTCGTACTTGGTTCATGTTGATGAATTATTGGTCAGACCAGTTTAGCATTTTGCAAATTTCACAAATTTTCAATACCTGTTGAGCCAAATTCAATTGACAGCATAGTATTTTGAACAGTACATTGCGTCAACTTATTGGTAATACCACTTTACCACTTGGAATAATAACGAGGAGAATGGACATGAATATGCACGCCAAGGCGTCACGCCAGTACCCGCCCAAACCGGCTGACGTTTACCTTTTCTCCACCTGTCTGGTGGACCAGTTCAGCCCCCAGGCTGGGCTGGACACCGTGCGCCTGTTGGAGCGCGAAGGCATCCGCGTGCATTACCTGGAACAGCAGACCTGCTGCGGCCAACCGGCCCACAGCAGCGGCTATCCCGACGAGGCGCGCCGTGTCGCCCTGCACCAACTCAACCTGTTTACCGAAGACTGGCCGGTGGTGGTGCCCTCCGGTTCCTGCGGCGGCATGATGCGCACGCATTACCCGCATCTGTTCGCCAAAGACCCGGAACTGCACGCCAAGGCCGTGGCACTGGCCGAGCGCACCTATGAGTTGACCGAGTTCCTGGTGCATGTGGTGAACTTCCACCACGAGGACTTGGGCGAGCCGCGCAGCGTGGCCTTGCACACCTCGTGCCACGCGCGCCGACAGATGGGCTCGCACGAGACCAGCGTGGCGCTGCTGGACACTTTGGCCAACGTCAATGTGGAAGTGCATGCGCGGGTGGAAGAATGCTGTGGTTTTGGCGGCACCTTCGCCATGCTTTATCCGGATATTTCGGAGGCGATCGTTACCGAGAAGGTCGCTGCCATCAAGGACACTGGTGTCGGTTGCGTCGTCAGCGCCGACTGCGGCTGCCTGCTCAACATCACCGGTCGCGCCGCCAAACAAGATGAGTTGGCTGGTCGCACGGAGCCGTCACTGCACGGTGAACACATCGCCAGCTTTCTTTGGCAGCGCACCGACGCCAACCGGGCAGAAGCAACATGAGCGCCCGCGAAGCCATTTTCGGCAAGCTGCGTGCAGCAACCATTGCCAACTCCCCCGCCCTGCCCGATGTGACGGGCTGGTATGCCGCCCAACGCAGAACCGAAACCACGGCAGAGCGTGCCGCCCGTTTGCGCAACGCGCTAGAGGCTGCGCATACCGAGGTGCATACGGTCACGCGGAGCAACTGGACCACCAAACTACTGCAGCTTTGCGCCGACAAGCAATTGCACAGCATACTGATTGGCAAGGACACGCCCCACGGCACAGCCTTGCAGGCCTGCGCTTCGCAAGCCCTCAAAATTCTGCGCTACGAGCAACCAATTTCCACGTGGCAAAACCTGCTGTTTGACGGCGTGGATGCCGCGTTGACGCTGGCCAAAAGTGCCATTGCCGAAACCGGCAGTTTGGTGCTGTGGCCGACGCCCGAAGAGCCACGCCTGATGTCGCTGGTGCCCTCGGTGCACTTTGTGTTGCTGGACGAACAGAACATCCACGCCGACTTTCACCAGGCCATGACGGCCGAAGGCTGGACCCAAGGCATGCCGACCAACGCCCTGCTGATCAGCGGCCCGAGCAAGACTGCTGACATCCAGCAAACCCTGGCCTATGGTGCGCACGGCCCCAAGGAATTGGTGCTGCTGTTGATTCAGGCTGAAGGCGTTGTCGAAGGGGGTGTGGCATGAACAACAAAGTCATTCCGATCCACCCGCGTGAAGACTTCTCTGCACGCAGTCGCAGCGTGTTGAATGACCCGGCGCAGCGCAAAAATTTTCGTGGCGCCATGGACTATTTGCAGAGCAAGCGCAAAGCCCAATTTGCCGACGACAGCGAGTTGCAGGGCCTGCGCAATCTGGGCGAAGCGATTCGCCAATACAGCCTCGCCAATCTGCCACGTCTGTTAGAGCAACTGGAAACCAACTGTCAAGCGCGTGGCGTGCAGGTGCACTGGGCGCAAAACGCAGACGAGGCCAATGCCATCGCGCTGTCCATCGCGCACCAAGCCCAAGCCAAACGCATCATCAAGGGCAAGTCCATGGTGAGCGAAGAGGTGGGCTTTAACCATGCCATGGAGGCGGCAGGTATTGAGGCCTTTGAGTCCGACATGGGCGAGTACATCGTGCAGTTGGCAGGCGAGACACCTTCGCACATCATCATGCCGGCCATCCATAAAACCAAGCAGGAAATCGCCGCCCTGTTTGCCAGGGAAGTGCCGGGCGTGCGCTACACCGAAGACGTGG
>CAIQYP010000575.1 GCA_903876045.1 uncultured beta proteobacterium
AAAATGGTGGGGTGGCTACCACTTCACCAACGAAGCGGAAATCCGCTGGATCGTGGAGACGCTCTTTGTCGGCAACAAGCTGGCACGCGGCAAAGCCGAACTGGAGCCGGGCAAGCTGCTCGATCTGAAGGCCATCCGCTCGCCCATCATCGTGTTTGCCAGCCGGGGCGACAACATCACGCCGCCTCAACAGGCATTGAACTGGATTGTGGACACTTTTATCGATGAGCAGGAAATCCGCATCCGGGGGCAGCGCATCGTTTACATGGTGCACGAGAAGGTCGGTCACTTGGGCATTTTCGTCTCGTCCTCGATTGCGCGCAAAGAGCACACCGAGATGACCTCCACGCTCAAGACCATCGAAGCACTGGCGCCGGGTCTTTACGAGATGAAGATCGACGAGACCGAAGGCGACGAAGGTAACGAGCACTTCTTCGTCAGCTTCCATGACCGCAAGATGCACGACATCCTGACCACGGTGGAAAATGACCGTGAACAGGAGAAAGACTTTGCCGCAGTGGCCCGACTGTCGGAGTTGGGTGCGCAAACCTATGACATGGCGCTGCGCCCAGTGCTCCAAAGCATGGTCACCCAGCAGTCTGCTGACGCTTTGCGCGACAGCCATCCATCACGCGTCAGTCGCAAGATGTTTTCGGATGCCAATCTCTTGTTGCCCATGATGGCGCCGCTGGTGGATTGGGCTCGCGACAATCGCCAGAAGACAACGCCGGACAACCCGTTTTTGGCCGTAGAACGTCTGATGGCCAACAGCGTTATGCAGGCGATGGACTTGATGCGTGACCTGCGCGACGCAGCCTATGAAAACACCTTTCTTGCGATCTATGGCACACCCATGATGCATTCGCTCGGCCAGGTCGGTAAGGAGGCGCAAGCAACGGAGGAATCAGGCGATCTGCGTCATATGCCAGAGGTGATGAAAGCCCTTGCTGCCATGGAGCAGGGCGACCTGGGCGCCGCTGTGATCCGCATGCTGGTTTTGCTGGCAGGCTCTCGCGGTTCTGTGCGCAAGGACCGGTTGGAGCGTTCGGCCCAAATTCTCAATAGCACTGAGCCCTTCAAGTCCATGGGTGCCGAGCGCCGGGCAGAGCTGATTCAGCAACAATCCATCATTGCCGAGTTCGAACCCAAGCGCGCCGTTGAGACCCTGGTGCTGCTGCTCAAGAATACGGAAGACCGCCTATCCGCGCTGGATGTGGTGAATCACATTCTGGGTGCGCGCACCGAAATGGAACCGCACTCGTTGGAATTGATCCAACGCATGGAAAGTTTGCTGGGTGCGTCTGACAATGGGGTCAGCACCCGTGCCGTGGCAAAAAAATCAACGGTCAGGAAAGCAGCCACACCCCGATAGGCTGCACCGATTCAAAATCGCCGCACGGCTAGCGCAAGGAGTATTTCGTATGAAATCCAAAATTGTCTCGGCCGCCGATGCGGTTGCGCTCATCCACGAAGGGGACACCCTGGTGTGTTCCGGTTTTGGCATGGTCGGTGTGCCGGATGAGTTGCTGGTAGCGCTTGAAAAGCGATTTCTGGACACCGCGCAGCCGCGCAATTTGCACTTGCTGTTTGGCGGCGGCCCTGGCGACGGTAAAGACCAGGGCCTGAATCGCATTGCGCACGAGGGGTTGATCTCCTCGGCCATTGGCGGCCACTGGGGGCTGGTGCCCAAGGTGGGTGCCATGGCTATGGCGAACCAGATTGAGGCCTATAACCTGCCGCTGGGCGTGATCTCGCACATGTACCGCGACATCGCTGCCGGCTTGCCGGGCAACCTCACGCCGGTGGGCCTAGGCACCTTCGTGGACCCGCGCTTGCAAGGCGGCAAGATCAATGCCCGCACGACGCAAGACATCGTGGAAGTCACCACGCTGGGCGGGCGCGAGTTGCTGTTCTATAAGGCGCCCAAACCCAATGTGGCCTTTATCCGCGCCTCGATTGCAGACCCGGATGGCAACCTGTCGCTGGAGCGTGAAGCACTGACGCAGGATGTGTTGGCGATTGCGATGGCTGTCAAAAATTCCGGCGGTGTGGTGATTGCGCAGGTGGAGTTCATTACCGAGTCAGGCGCGATGTTGCCCCGGCGCGTCAAGGTGCCCGGCATTCTGGTGGATTGCGTGGTGGTGGCACGGCCCGAATACCACAAGCAAACCTATGGCACGCCCTATAGCCCGGCGCTTTCCGGCGAGATGCGCGTGCCGCTGGATGCGTTGCCGCCCATGCCCTTTGACGAGCGCAAGGTGATTGCCCGTCGCGCCGCTTTTGAGTTGATGCCTAACGCCGTGGTGAACCTCGGTATTGGTATGCCCGAAGGCGTGGCCGATATTGCCAATGAAGAACGCTTGCTGCGCTATATGACGCTTACCGCCGAGCCCGGTGTGGTGGGT
>CAIQYP010000576.1 GCA_903876045.1 uncultured beta proteobacterium
CACCGCTTGGCTTTTTCTTTGAAGTTGCCATGTATGCCTCTATGCGTGCGGACAACAGCAAAGCGGCCTCGCGGGCGGCTCCCGCATCCTTAGTTCGCAAACTGCGTCGTATTTCTGTCTTTTTGACGATACTCCGCCATGATAGCGGCACGATGAGCCGGAAATAGTAGACGCCGCAGCGGTCTTTAATCAGTCGGGGGGTTTTGATGCTCAAAGCAGGCTCCTAGGAAGGAGCTGGATGAGCGAAGTGGATGATGGCTAAGCAAGAATCGGCTGGAAGCCGCGTCCTGCTTAGGTTTCAAAAAGTGGGGTGGCTGATGGGGCTCGAACCCACGACAACAGGAATCACAATCCTGGACTCTACCAACTGAGCTACAGCCACCGTAGGAGATCAATTATACCCCGCCAAAAACCTATTCCGAGACGGGGGGCAGATTTCCACCGGCAACCGGCTTGGACAATTTGATTTGAGCTTTATAGCGACTCTTTAGCAACTCGTAATATGCCTGACTTTCAGCACTGGCCACCCATTGGCCGTATTGGCCGCGCTCTTGCTTGGCTTGTTCTTCCTTGGGTTCGCTACGCTCCATCACCTTGTTCACACGCACCAGCGTGTACCCTTGATTACCAAGGTCCACGCCGATCCAGGAAGGCAATGTCGCTGTGTCGGCATGCATGACTTTGTCCAACACAACAGGGGCAATGCCTTGTGGCTGGTCGCGTGAAACGACAACGGCAGTGGCCAACTTTGCCGAATCTGGCTGCGCCTTCCAGGCAACCAGCTTTGCGGCGCCATCCTTCTTAGCCAACTCCGCTGCCCGGCTATTTACCAAACGTTCACGCACATCATTACGCACCTCTGCCAAAGGTAGTACGCGCGCCGGAGCGTACTGTGTAATACGAGCCGATACCAATTGATTGGATGCAACTTCCACCGCTTCAGTGTTGCGCTTCTTTTCAACCGAATCAGGGTTAAAAATCGCCGTCAGCAGTTTAGCGTTTGCGAGCGCACCCTTAGCGTCGGGCAACGGCTTGCGCTGCAAATTGCTAGCGGTCTTGACTTCGAGCTTCAACTTGTCTGCGATTTGCTTGAAGCTATCAGACTGCTCGTACACAGCGTTGGTAAAAGTTTCTGCAACCTCTGCGAACTTGCGTTGTGCTTGCTGGGCGCGCAAGTCCGATTCGATGGTCGGTTTTACTTCTTCAAAGGTCTTCTGCTTGGGTGTCTTGATATCGGCCAGTTTAATAATGTGAAATCCGAAGTCTGACTCAACCAAGTCGCTAATGTCGCCCTTTTTCATGGAGAAGGCGGCGTCTTCAAACGGTTTGACCATGGCTCCGCGCGCAAAGAAGTCCAGATCGCCACCGGAAGCGGCAGAGCCTGCATCCTGCGAATTTTTACGAGCGACATCGGCGAATGAATCGGGGGACTTGCGCACTTGCGCCAGAAGAGCTGCGGCCTTTTCCTTGGCCTTGGCTTTATCTGCGGCCGGCATGTCCTTCGGCGCATTGATCAGGATGTGGCTCGCACGACGCTCTTCTTTGCCACTCAAGCGTGCCACATTTTGTTCGTAGTAGGACTTGAGTTCTTCTTCATTGACAGAAATGGTTTTCTTCACACTGTCCAGGTCCAACACAACGTACTCGACGGTTGCAGACTCTGGCGCCTGAAACAGTTTCTGGTTAGCTTGGTAAAAAGCGTCCATTTCGGCATCCGTCGGATTGACCTGTGCCTTGTAGTCTGCAGGTGGAAAACTGGCAATCTGCACTTCACGACGTTCAAAAAACGCGTTGAGCGCCATATTCGCCTGGGCCAATGGTGCTAAGGCTGTCGAAGCAATACCACCCTCAACCTGGCGCAGGGCAATGTCTTTACGCACACGGGCCTCAAAGCCTTCCGGCGTCAGGCCTTGCGCAGCTGCCAGTTGCCGATAGCGCTCCATGTCCAGCGTTCCGTCTGGCTTGCGCAATGAAGCGATGGTGGGATTCTGCTGCAACTCACGCGCCAGACGGGCATCCGTACTGGACAGGTGCGCGTCAGAAGCCGCATCAGCCATCACACGCTCACGCACCATTCGCTCCAGTGTGCTGTACCGCGCCTGGGGAGAATCCAGGAGTTTGGTATCGATATTGGGCTGCGAACTGCGTGCACGATCCACTTCGTTTTTGTGTGCGGCGTCCCAATCCTCTTGCTTGACCGAATAGCTGCCAACCTTCGCTACAGTTTCGCCGCCACCATTGAGACTTCTGAAGCCATTGATACCAACCAGCACGAACGCGGGGATGATCAACAAGAACATGAGGAACATCATGATCTTGGTGTGCTTGCGAACAAAATCGAACATGCGATTTACTCTCCATCAAATCAACAAAAAAGGCGAACAAACCTGTTCGCCTTTGCTTTGGGTGGGTGGTGGGTGATGACGGGCTCGAACCGCCGACCTACGCCGTGTAAAGGCGCCGCTCTACCAACTGAGCTAATCACCCCACCTGAAAACTTAACTTCAGTTCAAAGCATCTTTCAATGCCTTGCCTGGACGGAACTTTGGAACTTTTGCAGCCTTGATTTTAATCGCATCGCCAGTACGCGGATTGCGCCCCGTACGCGCTGCACGTTTTCCTACAGCAAAAGTGCCAAACCCAACGAGTGAAACCGAACCACCTTTTTTCAGCGTTGTCTTCACTGCACCAATGGTCGACTCCAGCGCGCGGGTAGCAGCGGCTTTAGAAATATCAGCGTGTTTTGCGATGTGCTCAATTAACTCAGTTTTATTCACAAAGACCCCTTAATGAAGGCAAAGTTGTAGAAATGTTTGGTGTGTGCCAGATCGAATTGCAGCGACAAGGCCTGCGAACAATTAGAGCCACGGTGCATTTTCATGTCAATACGCCATGCAACATTTCCGACAGTGCGGAGGCGAATTCTAATTGGTTTTTTACTACTTCAACGAGCACGTGCACGAATTTCTGGAAGTGCCTTCTGCAAGTAATAGACCATGGACCATACAGTGAGCACCGCGGCGGCCCAGATGAGTGCCATGCCCCATACATGGGTGTTGATGAGTCCGAACAACATGCCATCAAACAGCAGGAACGGAATCGCCACCATCTGCACCACAGTCTTGACCTTGCCGATCATGTGCACCGCGACACTCTTGGAGGCTCCGATTTGCGCCATCCACTCGCGCAGCGCCGAAATGGCAATCTCTCGGCCGATGATGATGAGTGCGACAAAAACATCGGTGCGTTGTAGATGCACCAGCACCAACACGCAGGCACAAACCAGAAATTTGTCGGCGACCGGATCCAGAAACGCGCCAAAAGAAGACGCTTGGTTAAGCTTGCGAGCCAGGTAGCCGTCAAGCCAATCGGTCAATGCGAACAAGACAAACATCACGGTTGCAGCCAGATTTTTGTCTGCCAATGGCATCAGCGCGTCGGGCAAGTAGAAGACCCCCACGATGAAGGGAATAGCGGCAATGCGCGCCCAGGTCATGATGGTGGGAATGGTCAAAAACATGCCGTAATTGTGGCACGGCTAATGCAACGCTCTGTAGATATCTTCCGCCAGTTCGCGCGAGATACCTTCCACGGTTGCGATGTCTTCCGCACTTGCCAGAGCCACGCCGCGCACCCCACCAAAGCGTTGCAGCAGTTTGGCTCTGCGCTTGGGACCAATCCCTGCAATCTCCTCCAATTTGCCGCCACCCACGCGCACCTTGGCGCGTTGTGCACGCATGCCCGTGATGGCAAAGCGGTGTGCCTCATCCCGAATTTGCGCAACAAGCATCAACGCTGCAGAATCCGCACCCAGATAGACTTTGTCGCGACCATCGGCAAACACAAGCTCTTCCAGGCCGACCTTGCGACCTTCGCCCTTCTCCACGCCCACAATAAGTGATAGGTCAAGCCCCAAGGACTCAAATACTTCGCGCGCCATAGCGACCTGACCCTTGCCACCATCAACCAGCACCAAATCGGGCAATCGCCCTGTACCTGCTGGCAGCACCCCACTGTGTTTGGCCTCGTTCAATGCTTCCGCCAATTTGCTGTAGCGACGCGTCAACACCTGACGCATTGCCGCATAGTCATCTCCGCCAGTGATGCCCCCAATGTTGTAGCGACGGTATTCTGCGTTCTGCATTTTGTGGTGATGAAACACGACGCACGACGCCTGCGTGTTCTCACCGGCGGTATGCGAAATATCAAAGCATTCGATGCGCAATTCGTCCAGGGAATCAACCGCGAGGTCCAAGGCTTCGGCCAATGCACGCGTGCGTGCCTGCTGCGAACCCTCTTCGGCAAGCAGGCGAGCAAGCTGCAGCGCTGCATTGGTTTGCGCCATATCAAGCCAGGCCCGGCGTTGTTCACGCGGCTGATGAATAGCGGAGACTTTGACTCCGACTTGCTCGGACAGGGCTTGCAACAAATCCTTACCCACCGGATCACTGACCACCAACACTGAAGGCATGGGTACATCGATGTAATGTTGGGCCAGAAAGGCTTCCAGCACTTGCACCTCCACGCTAGGACGCGCCAACTCGTCGGCATCTTCCAGTCCGGCTGCGTCTTCCACGTGAACGGGAAAATACGGCCTATCACCCAGATGCCGGCCGCCGCGCACCATCGCCAGATTGACACAAGCTTTGCCGCCCTGCACCTTCACGGCAAGTATGTCCACATCGCGATCCGACACGTTGTCCACCGACTGCTGGTGCAGCACATTTGACAAGGCAGCAACCTGGTTACGAATTTCGGCCGCCTGCTCAAACTCCAAGCGCTCGGCGTAGGCCATCATGCGGGCCTCCAATTCCTGCATCACCTCGCGCGCATCTCCGCGTAAGAATCGCTCGGCATTGGCTACATCTTCGGCATAGTCGGCGGCGTTGATGTGTCCCACGCAGGGTGCCGAACAGCGCTTGATCTGGTACAGCAAGCAGGGACGCGTGCGGTTGCTGAACACCGGGTCTTCACAGGTGCGCAGGCGAAACACCTTTTGCATCAGCAGGATAGCCTCCTTTACCGCCCAGGCGCTGGGATAGGGGCCGAAGTAGCGGTGCTTCTTCTCCACCCCGCCGCGGTAGTAGGAGACTCTGGCAAACGCCGCTGGGTTATGTGCGATACGTACGCCTACATTCGATTCTTTAGCGACTTCCGGCGCGAAATGTTTACCGGAGGGGGCCTGCCCGGACATCTTTAAATACGGGTAGCTTTTGTCATCGCGAAACAGAATGTTGTATTTCGGATTGAGCGTCTTGATCAGGTTGTTTTCCAGCAGAAGCGCCTCCGCCTCGCTGCGTACCACCGTGGTTTCCATACGCACAATTTTGCTAACCATGTGGCCGATACGCGTTCCACCATGGTTCTTCTGGAAGTAGCTGGACACGCGCTTTTTGAGGTTGATGGCCTTACCCACGTACAGCACCTGGCCTTGCGCATCAAAGTAGCGGTACACGCCCGGCAGGGGCGGCAGTGATGCGACGTCACGCAACAGGTCTTCGGGATGCTCAGAAATCATGGGTTCGTATTGTCCATGGACAATGCAGACCATGCTCCTGGATATTTTTTGCCGCGTAATCGACAACTTTGGTGACATTGGCGTGTGTTGGCGCCTGAGTGCTGATTTGGCGGCACGCGGCCACAGCGTGC
>CAIQYP010000577.1 GCA_903876045.1 uncultured beta proteobacterium
CAAGGGCCAGACCGGCATGGAAAACTGCCTGCAAAAGAACCCCAACATCAACGTGGTGTACGCCATCAACGAACCCGCAGCCGCTGGTGCTTACAAGGCTCTGAAGGCCGCTGGTAAGGAAAAAGACGTGGTGATTCTGGGCGTTGACGGCATGTGCTCCAACGGCGTGGGCAACGTTGAAAAGGGCGTGATTGCTGCAACCAGCATGCAATACCCCCTGAAGATGGCTGCCATGGGCGTGGCCGCTGGCCTGCAATTCGCCAAGGACGGCAAGCGTCAAACCGGTTACACCGACACGGGTGTGGACCTGGTTGCCGCCAAGCCTATGGCCGGCGTGAAGAGCATAGACACCAAGACCGCTCGCGGTCAGTGCTGGGGCGATTAATTCGCTGAGACAGACGGCCATGCCTAAAAACATGACCTGAGTCCGGGATCTGTCTGGTGCAGGTCCCGTCTTCGAAAGCCCTGCAACGTGGGGCCTTCTTCACCCTTACTTCAAGCTCATCCCATGAACTCGCTTAAAGCCAAACTCCCGCCGATGGGTACGCTAGGCCCAGCCATCGCCCTGTTGCTGGCCTGCGCCTTCTTTACGTTTCAGCATGAAAACTTCCTCACGCTGAAGAACTTTTCCCTGATCCTGCAGCAGGTCATGGTGGTGGGCACCATCGCTATTGGTCAGACGCTGATCATCTTGACTGCCGGTATCGATCTGTCTTGCGGCATGGTCATGGCCCTGGGCTCCATCGTGATGACCAAATTCGCAGCCGACTACGGTCTGAGCGCGCCCGTGGCCATCCTCTGCGGCATCGCCGTCACTGCCCTGTTCGGTCTGATCAACGGTTTGCTGGTGACGCGGATCAAGTTGCCGCCTTTCATCGTCACGCTGGGCACCCTGAATATTGCGTTTGCGATCACGCAGCTGTATTCGCACGCGCAAACCATTACCAACATTCCAGACGGTATGAATCTGCTGGGTGAAACCTTCGAACTGGGCGGCGCCCGCGTGGCCTACGGTGTGGTGTTGATGCTGGCGATGTATATCGTCACCTGGATCTGGCTGCGTGATACCGCCCAGGGCCGCCACATTTACGCGGTGGGCAACAGCCCTGAAGCCACCCGTCTGGCTGGTATTTCTACAGAAAAAGTGCTGGTCGGTGTGTATGTGCTGGCCGGAGTGTTTTACGGTATCGCCTCGGCGTTGACCGTGGCCCGTACCGGAGCCGGTGACCCCAATGGCGGCCAGACCGACAACCTGGACGCCATCACCGCTGTGGTGCTGGGCGGCACCAGCCTGTTTGGCGGGCGCGGCATCATCCTGGGCACCCTGGTGGGCGCGATGATTGTGGGTGTGTTCCGCAATGGCCTGACCCTGATGGGCGTGTCATCCGTATACCAAGTATTGGTCACTGGCGTGCTGGTGATTCTGGCTGTGGCCACCGACCAAATGTCCCGCAAAGGAGGCCGTTAATGTCTGCTCAACCCCAAATCGTCATGCAGGCCCGGGGCCTGGTCAAACGCTATGGTCAAGTCACTGCGCTGGACGGCACAGATTTCGAATTGCGTGCCGGAGAAATCCTGGCCGTGATCGGCGACAACGGCGCTGGCAAGTCTTCGTTGATCAAGTGCCTGTCGGGCGCCACGATTCCCGACGAAGGTGAAATTCAGCTGGATGGCCAGATCATCCATTTCAAGAGCCCGATCGACGCGCGGCTTGCAGGCATCGAAACGGTGTACCAGGATCTGGCCGTGGCACCCGCCATGTCCATCGCTGAAAACCTGTTCCTGGGCCGCGAACTGCGCCGCTCAGGTCTACTGGGGTTGCTCGGATTCATCGACAAAAAGAAAATGCTGGAAGAAAGCATTTCCCGCATGAACGACCTGAAGGTCGGCATCCGTTCCATGACGCAGGCGGTGGAAACTCTGTCCGGTGGCCAGCGCCAATGCGTGGCCGTGGGCCGTGCCGCAGCCTTTGCACAGCACGTCGTCATCATGGATGAGCCAACTGCTGCCCTGGGCGTGAAAGAAGGCAATATGGTGCTGGAACTGATTCGCCGTGTGCGCGACAAGGGCCTGCCCGTAGTGCTGATTTCGCACAACATGCCGCATGTCTTTGAAGTGGCCGACCGCATCCACATTGCCCGACTGGGCAAGCGTGCTGCCGTGGTCAACCCCAAGAAGATCAGCATGAGTGACACGGTTGCTGTGATGACGGGTGCCAAGTCGGTAAGCGACTTGCCCGAAGAAGCGCTGGCCCATTAGCCAAAGAAAGAAATAGATGCTCAAGGGAATCGATCCGGTACTCACGCCGGACCTGCTGAAACTGCTGATGGAAATGGGCCACGACGACTCCATCGTGCTGGCCGATGCCAATTTCACCGCCGTGCGTTATGCCGGCGGTAGGCCCATCATCCGCCTGCCCGGAATCGGCATGGCGCGCGCCGTGCAGGCTGTGACCTCGCTGCTGCCGTTGGTGGCTGACGAGGTGCACCCGGTAGGCTTCATGCAAGTCAGTGGCCAACCGGCCAAATACCGATCGGCTCTGCAGCGCGAAGTATTGGCTAGCCTGGAGCCCACGTTCCTGGCCGGGCAAAGTGCCGAGGGCATTGAACGCTTTGCTTTTTATGAGCGCACCAAGAGCGCATTTGCCATCGTGCTAACCGGTGAACAACAGCCGTTTGGGAACTTTTTGCTTCGCAAGGGTGTTATCGGCGAAACTCTGCGTCCATGAGCCCTGTTGACACGCCCGACAGCTTCACCCTTTCGAAGGGAAATGGTCGTCTGGGCGCTCCGCCAGTGCTGCGTCCGCGTGGCTCCAATCACGTCGGCATGCGCCAGTTCAACGAGAGGGTGGTGTTGCACGCTATCCGTCTCAATGGCAGCCTACCCAAAGCCGAGATCGCGCGGCTCACGGGCCTGACGGCACAAACCATTGGCTTGATCACCACCCGGCTGGAAGACGATGGCCTGCTGATTCGCCACGAGCCACTGCGCGGCCGCATTGGCCAGCCTTCCGTGCCCATGGCTCTGAATCCGGACGGCGCCTTTTCTGTCGGCATAAAAATCGGTCGGCGCAGTGCTGACTTGTTGTTGGTGGACTTCACCGGTGCCGTGCGCAGGCGTGAGTCCATGCGCTACACCTTCCCCGATGCGCAGACCCTTTTGCCTGCCATCAAGACCCATATGACAGCCATTCAGGATGGTCTGGGCGCATTGGCTCTGCGCCTGGTGGGTGTCGGTCTGGCGGCGCCACTCAATCTGGGCGGATGGCACAAGTTGCTGGGTCTACCGCCGACCGTGTCTCACGAATGGAATCATATTGACCTCAGTGCCCAGGTACAGTCCTTCACCGATGCGCCGGTGAGCTTCGCCAAAGACACCTCGGCCGCCTGCGTGGCTGAACTGGTGGCCGGACGAGGGCGTGATCTGAAGAGTTTTCTCTACCTGTTTGTCGATACTTTTGTGGGCGGCGGACTGGTCATCAACTCGCATTTGCACAACGGTGTGCACGGCAACGCCGGGGCTGTGGCCTCACTGCCCTTGCAGGTGTCTACCGGCAAAGGCATCCCCGAGCAATTGTTGGCGCACGCCTCGCTTTGGGAATTGGAGCAAAGCTTCAAGGAACATGGTCTCGACCCCACTGCGGCGTATGACGCACGCGCCATGGAAGCGCCCTTTGAGGATTTAACCAGTGCCTGGATCGCCAGCGCCTCGCTGGCACTGGCGCAATGCGTGGTCAGCGGCACGGCGTTTCTGGATATCGATGCGGTGGTGATCGACGGCTCTTTTAGCCGTGACATGCTTGCCCGCCTGATTGACCACACCGAAGCGGCCCTGGCTACTTACGACTGGGAAGGTTTGTATCCCGCCACGTTGGTGGCCGGCAGCATCGGTTCGGACGCGCGTGCATTGGGCGGAGCCCTATTGCCGCTGCACGAGAACTTCGCGCCGGATCGGGATATCTTTCTAAAAGTCAGCTAGATATCGCCCCCACGATCGCCCACTGCGTGTGGCTTTCTGCCCCCCGAGGGGACTAACCCCGCTTGGGGCGGCCCGGCGCGGAGTTGCTAGTGCTGCAGCGGCAGCCGCACCTCAAAGCATGCGCCACCATCGGGTCGATTGCGGCAGCTCACCGTGCCGCCGTGGCGCAGTGTGATGGACTTCACTAGCGCCAGGCCCAGGCCAACGCCACCATCGCGCTCAGAGGCGCCAGGCAAACGGTAGAAGGGCTCGAAGATGCGTTCCGACAATTCTTCCGGAACACCAGGGCCACAGTCACTGACCTGCACCGTAGCAAAACCGTCTGCCGTGCGAATAGCCAGCGCAACTTCACCGGCGCCATAGCGACGGGCATTTTCTAATAGGTTGCGTACCACGCGGCGCAGTAACTTGGCAACACCAGGCACCAGCACGCTAGACACTTCAACATCCAGGGCGGCCTGGGTGCGGGCACATTCTTCGGCGGATAGACCCACAAGATCCACGGGCTCCACCGTGCCCAGGTCAGCCTCTTTTGCATCCAATCGACTGGCCAGCAGGATCTCGTCAATCAACTGGTCCAACTCGCCGATATTCCGTGAAATTTCATTCCTGGCAGAGGGGCTGGTGTTGTTCCCCATGAGTTCCAGACCCATGCGAATGCGTGTCAGGGGCGAGCGCAACTCGTGCGAGGCATTCGCCAGCAGCGACTTTTGTGAGGCCAGAAGGTCTTCGCGCGTTTTGACCAGGGTTTCGATCTGTTGGGCCGCCTTGTTAAAGCCCGTGGCGAGGAAGCCCACTTCGTCGCGCCCGCCGGTCGGCATACGCACACTCAGGTCACCATTGCCCCAACGCTCCACATTGCGCTGCAGGGCTTCCAGTCGGTGCGTCAGACGCCGCACAATGGGGTAAATCGCCAATGCAACGGCGACCGCCACAAGACCCAGGGTCCAGAAAAATCCAAAGGGAGCGCGCCAGTTGCTGGATGCTGGTCTGGGCAGATGCAGGTGCATGGTCTGGCCATCGTTCATGCGCACCGTGAATTCCGGACCGGAGCCGTATTTACCGTGTAGCGCAAATTCCTGGCTTTCTTCCTGGTGGCCTTCTGCGTCGGGGCCAGGGGTTGGGCCATTTGCCGCCCCAGGCGCTGTTGCGGGTCCGGGTACCATGCCGTTTGGTGCATGTTCAGCCGCATGCCAGGTGCTGCCCTCAGGCCCGCGGCCCAGCCGTACCTGGCCATTGCCAATAATTTCGCCTGTGGCATTGCGTACCACCACTTCGCGAAGCGGCGCCTCTGCAGTCATTCGCCAAGCCCAGCCGACCAGCATCGTCAATACGGCGACCGCCAGCACGACAGCTAGCCAGATGCGCACGTATAGTTTTTGAAAAAAGAGACCCACGTTCAACCTTTGCTGCGTGGCAGTGCAGCGTTCATTCCTGCTGCCGGGCAAACACGTAGCCGACCCCGCGCACGGTCAAAATGCGTTTTGGATCTTTGGGATCGGTCTCGATGGCTGCGCGGATGCGTCCCATGTGCACATCAATGGAGCGGTCAAAAGCTTCGAGTTCTCGTCCACGCACGGCTTCCATGATCTGATCGCGCGTCAGCACGCGACCGGCACGCTCGGCCAAAGCTACCAGCAAGTCGAATTGGTAGGAGGTCAGGTCGCAGAGCGCGTTGGCAACCATCACGGCGCGTGCATCGCGGTCGATGGTGAGAGAGCCGAAGCGCAACACATTCTGGTTGGCAGGCGTGGGCACCTCGGTGCGGCGCCGCAAGATAGCGCGCACCCGGGCCAGCAGTTCGCGTGGTTCAAAGGGCTTGGGCAGATAGTCATCGGCGCCCATTTCCAAGCCGATGATTCGGTCCATCGGGTCGCCCTTGGCGGTGAGCATCAGGATCGGAATTTGCGCCATTGAAGAAGGGAGTGCGCGCACACGGCGGCACACTTCCAGGCCATCAATGTCGGGCAGCATCAGATCCAGAATGACCAACTCAGGTGGGTTGTTGTCGCCGCTCTGGTTCAGTCGCGAGAGGCCGGACAGTCCGTCCGGCGCCTTGCTGACGGTGAATCCGTTTTGTTCAAGATACTCGCCCACCATGGCGGCGAGGCGGGAATCATCTTCGATCATTAGCAGGTGTTGGCTCATGGTGCGAAGTCTAGCGCCGCAGCTTTACAAAGCGATTTGCCGCACCTGTAGTGGGGGTAAAGATAGGTAAACCCGGCGTGTCGTCAGTCGCCTTTTGGCTGGGTGACGATGCGCGAGGCCAGCCACACCAGCACCAGTACCGGAGCGCCCAGCAAGGCCGTGCCGTTGAAGAAATTGGCGTAGCCAAAGGCGTCCACATACACCCCCGAATAGCCCGCTACAAACTTGGGCAACAGCAACATCATGGAGCTGAACATGGCGTATTGCGTGGCCGAATAATTCACGTTGGTGAGTGATGACAGGTACGCAATGAAGGCCGAGGAGGCAATGCCACTGGCCAGGTTGTCGGCCGAGATAACAAACACCAGTTTGCTCACATCGTGCCCCTGACTGGCTAACCAGGAAAATAGAACGTTGCTGGCCGCACTCAGCACCGCGCCCAGCATCAGGACCCGCATCACGCCCATGCGCAGCGCCATCGCTCCGCCAATGAAGGCACCCACCAGCGTCATGATCACGCCAAAGACTTTGGTAACAGCGGCAACCTCGTCCTTGGTGTAACCCATGTCCACATAAAACGGGTTGGCCATGATGCCCATCACCACGTCGCTGATGCGGTAGGTCGCAATCAGCGCCAGGATCAGCGCGGCCTGCCAGCGGTAGCGGCGCAGAAATTCGGCAAAGGGCTCCACCAGCGCGCCGCGCAACCATTCGGCCGCGTTCTTCGGGTGCGGCAGGGCGCGTGGTGTGGGCTCCTTGGAAAACAACACGGTCAGCACGCCGGGCAGCATGGACAGCGCCATCACCAGATACGCAGTTTGCCAAGCACCATGCTGATAACTGCTGACAGCACCCGCAACCTCAGAGCGCGCAGCAATCCATAGTGCACCGGCACCGGCCCAAATCATGGCCAGGCGATAGCCGGTCTGGTAGGTGGCGGCTAGCGCAGCCTGGTGTTCGGTGTCGGCCGATTCGATGCGAAAGGCGTCCAGCGCAATGTCCTGCGTGGCTGACCCAAAGGCCACGGCAATGGCACACCAGACCATGGGAGCCAAGGCCTGCTGCGGGTCTGTAAGCGCCATGCTGACCAGGCCACCCATGATCAGAGCTTGCGCCAGCAGTAGCCAGCTGCGGCGCCGCCCCATCCAGCGTGTCAGCAGCGGAATCGGCATGCGGTCTACCAGTGGCGACCAGACCCACTTGAAACCATAGGCCAGCCCGACCCAGCTTAAAAAGCCGATAGTGCTGCGGTCCACGCCCGCTTCGCGCAACCAGAAACTCAGGGTTCCAAACACCAGCAGTAACGGTAGTCCGGCCGAGAAGCCCAGTGACAACATGCGTAGCGAGGCCGGCTCAAGATACACCTTCAGGGTTTGCGCCCAGGTGGGTTTGTCAGCCGGTGCGGCGTTGCTGTGCGTTGTAGGGGTCATGCAGGAATAATACTTGCTGGCCTGTTGCAA
>CAIQYP010000578.1 GCA_903876045.1 uncultured beta proteobacterium
CCTGCTCGATGTCCCGTTGTTTGAGCGCAGCAGCAAGGGCGTGCTACCAACCGTATTTGCCGAACGTTTGTTAGAGCGGGTTAAACCAATGTTGGGCGACGCCCGGGCAATGGGCGAAGAATTGGCGCAACTGCGCAACGCTGAACGTGGACAGGTCAATGTCGGAACGCTCATATCTGCGTCAGCGCGTCTGCTGCCGCAAAGCATCGCATTGATGAAACGCCTGCACCCTATGGTTGACATTTCTGTGGTTGAGGCCACAAATAATTTGCTTTTTCCGATGTTGGAAGTGGGCGAGTTGGACCTCATTGTCGGGCGCCTTCCAGAGCAGCGCAGTGACTCCGTCGTTTACCACAGCCTCTATGAAGAGGGGTTGGTGATCGTTACCCGAATCGGGCACCCCTTGGTGGGTCGAAAGGACTTTCCTTTGATCGATCTGATGGATTTTTCGTGGATTGTTCCAATCCGAACATCGCCTGTGCGCGCCAGGGTTGATGATTTCTTCATTCGTCACCAATTGCCATTGCCGAAAAACCGTATCGAGTCACTCTCCTTGCTGACAAATCTTGGCGTCTTGAGTTATTCCGATGCGATCGCAATGCTACCGCGCGCGGTGGCGCAACCCTTGATCGAAGCGGGTTCATTACATGCATTGCCGATACACGAAGAACTTGCTTTCGGCACGATTGGCTACAGCTTGCGCAGCGTCCGTTCGGCAACCCCAACAACCAGGGCTTTCATAAAAGCACTGGAAAACGTAAGCCAGGAAATTGCCAAGAAGGGTTGACGCCATTTGCACTGTTGCCGAGCTATTCAGAAAATTGCAAATAGGCCTGACCTTTGTCGTTTAGACGTCTGGCGTGATTCAAATATGGAATTACGAATGGCTATTTAGTGATTAGACAGGAATTGCCAACCAGCATATTCTCGCCTTCAAGAACACATTCTGGAGGCCTTCAATGAGTAAGCTGATTCGCAATTACATCGACGGACAATTCGTCGAAAGTGACAAGCGTTTTGACAACCGCAATCCGGTTGACGGGACACTGGTTTCACAGGTTTGCGAAGCCTCCAAGGCTGACGTTGACCGCGCTGTTGCGGCGGCCCGAGCAGCATTGGACGGACCATGGGGCAAGATGTCGGTAAATGAACGTGCCGGTTGGCTGTACCGGATGGCCGAAGGCATTGAAAAGCGCTTTGAAGAGTTTGTAGAAGCGGAGGTGCGCGACACGGGCCGCCCAATCAAGCAGGCCCGGACGCTGGATGTGCCGCGCGGCATTGCCAATTTCCGATTCTTCGCCGACCTTATCAAGACTGCCAATACAGAGTGCTTTGAGACCACCGCTTCGGATGGATCGATGGCCTTGAATTACACGGTGCGCAAACCGCTCGGCGTGGTGGCTGCAATCTCCCCTTGGAATCTGCCCATACTGCTGTTTAGTTGGAAAGTAGCCCCGGCCTTGGCGATGGGCAACACAGTGGTTGCAAAGCCCTCGGAGGAAACTCCGTCCAGCGCGGCCTTACTTGCTGAGGTGGCGCACGAAATCGGACTGCCGCCCGGCGTATTCAACGTGGTCCATGGGTTCGGACCCAACTCAACCGGCCAGTTCATGACGACCAACCCGGACATTGACGCCGTTACCTTCACGGGTGAATCGCGAACAGGTTCCACCATCATGAAGACGGTGGCCGATGGAATGAAAGAAGTCTCTTTCGAACTC